>NZ_JBIUVO010000047.1:0-40430 GCF_044742995.1 Pseudomonas sp. NPDC087803 | reverse complement strand
AAATAAACCAAAAACGACAAGTTCTAACAACACACCAGATAAGTACGGTTAACAACACATCTAGATGAAGATTTTGGTTATCTGTTCAGGCGGATGACCCATCGGTTGACCGATCACTGCCCTGAAAAAAGTGGCGCATTATGCAGACGTCAGCGAGGGATCGCCAGAGTCTGCACTGCTTTTATGATAGTTGAATGTCGGTTCAACCGAGTTCGACGATTTCATAATCGTGAGTGATCGCCACGCCAGCTGCGCCGAGCATGATCGAGGCCGAGCAATACTTCTCGGCAGACAGTTCAATGGCGCGCTTGACCTGGGCTTCTTTCAGACCCCGGCCCTTGACCACGAAATGCATGTGGATCTTGGTGAACACCTTCGGATCTTCGGTCGCGCGCTCGGCTTCGAGGAACGCTTCGCAGCTTTCAACCGCCTGACGCGACTTCTTGAGGATGCTGACCACGTCGAAGTTGCTGCAACCGCCAACGCCCAGCAGGAGCATTTCCATCGGGCGAACACCCAGATTACGACCACCGGCGTCCGGCGGACCGTCCATGACCATGACATGACCGCTACCGGATTCGCCGAGGAACATGGCTTCGCCAGCCCATTGGATGCGTGCCTTCATCGCCAAGACTCCACTGTAGAAAAAAGGGTCGCCAGCTTAGCACAGGCCTTTGCTCTGACAGCGCCCGGCGTTCCTAGGACGGATGCCTTTGCTGTGTAGGTAATTTCTCGAATTTTCGACGAAGTGTCTGGTAAGCTGGCGCCAATTCGCTGGCGCCAATTGTCAGCCTGTGTAGCGACCGCCTTCAGCGCCTCATAAAAAAATCAAACATCACCGTGCAGTCTTTTCGGGATACAACCATGGTTGCTATTACCCCCACACCCAAAATCAAGAACCTCGACAAGCTGTTGATGCATTGCCAGCGTCGTCGCCATGCGGCCAAGAGCAACATCATCTGCGCCGGTGACCGTTCGGACACGCTGTACTTCATCATCAAGGGTTCCGTGACGATCCTGATCGAAGATGACGACGGTCGCGAAATGATCATCGCCTACCTAAACGCCGGGGATTTCTTCGGGGAGCTGGGCCTGTTCGAACAAGCGGGTCAGGAACAGCAACGCAGCGCTTGGGTGCGGACCAAGGTTGAATGTGAAATCGCCGAAATCAGCTACGTGAAGTTCCGCGAATTGTCGCAGCAGGATCCAGACATTCTTTACGTTCTCAGCGGACAAATCGCACAACGTCTGCGCAATACCACGCGCAAGGTCGGCGACCTGGCGTTCTTCGACGTCACCGGTCGCGTGGCCCGTTGCCTGCTGGAGTTGTGCAAACAACCTGACGCCATGACCCACCCGGACGGTATGCAGATCAAGGTGACGCGTCAGGAAATCGGCCGAATTGTCGGTTGTTCGCGGGAGATGGTCGGTCGCGTGCTCAAGGATCTTGAAGAACGCAACCTGGTCGATGTGAAAGGCAAGACCATGGTGGTCTTCGGCACGCGCTAAGCGCGCTATTCAGGCGCTGTAGACCTGCGCCAGCATCAGACGAAACAGCTCATCGAGACGCGCCAACGCATTTGGCGCAGCGAATTTCTCATGCAGGGCGATGTGGCTTTCGGCCCGCACTCGCTGCTCCAGACCGCAGGCTTCATTGAAGCGATTGACCGCCGCGACCATTGATTCGCGCTCGTTATCCATCAGCATCGCCCCGTGCACCAGCCCCACCGGACGCTGACCGCCCTGACTCTGGCGCCAGCGCTGAGCGGTGCCGACCATCTTGCGGCCGTCGAGATTAACATTGAAGCGACCGTCGCAGAACGCGCCGGCGATTTCACCCAACGACGACGTGCCGCCCAACTCATCCAGCAATTCACAGATCGGATCGCACAGACGCCGGTAACCGGTTTCGATACGGTTCAGATCGCCTTCACTGCGGGGTGGGGCGTAGACCAACGCGATGTTGATGGTGGAAGCGGATTGCGGGACCGGTTCGCCGCCGGTTTCGCGCAGCAAGACTGGCCAACCGGCAGCGGCGGAGACTTCGCAGGCCTGTTCGAAACCGGGTAGGCGATTGAGGCGGCGCGGCATGACCAGCGCGCGATCGCTGGGTTGCCAGAACAGCAGGCCGAATTCGGCGTCGCCGGCGCAGACGGAAGCGAGCAAGTCTTGTTCGGCTTGCAGGCCGGCTTCGATGGGGAGGCAAACTGGAGTCATAAAGAAATCCGTTAGACGAGCAGTCTGTAGTGAATCTTATGACCCCTTCGCGAGCAGGCTCACTCCCACATCAATAATACATTTCCTGTGGGAGCGAGCCTGCTCGCGAAAGGGTCGACTCGGTCTGAAGCAGATCAGTCGAGGGTCGAACCACTGACCGGCACACCACGCTCCGGGAAGAACAGGCGCTGCAGTTCGGTACCCGGGCTTTCCGCGCGCATGAACGCTTCGCCCACCAGGAACGCGTAGACGTCGCTGATTTCCATCAGCTCGACGTCGGCACGGTTGAGAATCCCGCTCTCGGTAATCACCAGACGGTCGCGCGGGATGCGCGGCAGCAGGTCGAGGGTGGTTTCCAGGCTGACATCGAAGGTGTGCAGGTTGCGGTTGTTGACCCCGACCAGCGGCGTGTCGAGGGTTTTCAGTGCGCGCTCCAGCTCATCGCCATCGTGCACTTCCACCAGCACATCGAGACCGACGCCTTTGGCCACCGAGGCCAGCTCGGCCATTTTCACATCGTCCAGTGCGGAGACAATCAACAGCACGCAGTCGGCGCCCAGCGCACGGGCTTCGACGATCTGGTACGGATCGATCATGAAGTCCTTGCGGATCACCGGCAATTTGCACGCGGCGCGGGCCTGTTGCAGGTAGACATCAGCGCCCTGGAAGTAGTCGATATCAGTCAGTACGGAAAGGCAGGTCGCCCCGCCCTTCTCGTAGCTCTTGGCAATATCGGCCGGCACGAAGTTCTCGCGGATCACGCCTTTGCTCGGCGAGGCCTTCTTGATCTCAGCGATCACCGCCGGTTGCTTCTTCTTGGCCTGCGCCAGCAATGCCTGGGCAAAACCGCGGGGTGCATCGGCCGCCTTGGCCAGACTTTCCAGCTCGCTCAGGCTGACGCGAGCGCTGCGCTCGGCGACTTCCTGGACCTTGCGCGCCAGAATGTTTTCCAGAACCGTCGGCACACTCATCCCTCATTCTCCACTTTGAATACCGCGGTAAAGGCACCCAACTCCTCGAGTTTTTCCCGAGCAAGACCGGTGTGCAGTGCGTCGTGCGCAAGCGCCACGCCTTCTTTGAGACTGGTCGCCAGGTCAGCCGCGTACAGCGCCGCACCGGCATTGAGCACAATCATTTCGGCAGCTTTCTGGCCGTTCTCGGTCTTGCGCTTGCCCAGTGCGTCACGAATCAGCGCCAGCGATGCTTCCGGTCCATCCACCGACAGGCCGTGCAGGCTCTGGCTCTTCATGCCCAGGTCTTCCGGCTCGACCCAATACTCAGTGATTTCGTTGTTCTTCAGTTCAGCGACGAAGGTCGGCGCGGCGAGACTGAACTCGTCCAGACCATCCTTCGAGTGCACCACCAGCACGTGCTTGCTGCCCAGGCGCTGCAAGACTTCGGCCAATGGCCGGCACAGCGCAGGGGTAAACACGCCCACCACCTGATGTTTCACACCGGCCGGATTCGTAAGCGGGCCAAGCATGTTGAACAGCGTACGCAGGCCGAGATCGCGGCGCGGGCCGGCGGCGTACTTCATCGCTTTGTGGTGGGTCTGGGCAAACATGAAACCGATGCCGACGTTATCGATGCAACGAGCGACCTGCACCGGCGTCAGGTTCAGGTAGATGCCGGCGGCTTCGAGCAAGTCGGCGCTGCCGCTCTTGCCCGACACCGCACGGTTGCCGTGCTTGGCCACGGTGCAACCGGCTGCCGCGACGACGAACGCGGATGCGGTCGACACGTTGAAGATATTCGCACCGTCACCGCCAGTGCCAACCACATCGACCACACCGTCGAGGGTCTTGAGTTCGACCTGGTCGGCCAGCTCACGCATCACGGAAACGGCGCCGACGATTTCGTCGATACTCTCGCTCTTCATGCGCATCGCCATCATGAATGCGCCGATCTGCGCCTCGGTGCATTGACCGGTCATGATTTCGCGCATCACGTCGCGCATTTCTTCGGTGCTGAGGTCGAGGTGTTCAACGATACGGCTCAGGGCTGTCTTGATATTCATGGGAGTCCTTAGCGCGTGCCGCCGGTTTGTTTGAGGAAGTTGGCAAACAGTTCATGACCTTGTTCGGTCAGGATCGACTCAGGGTGGAACTGCACGCCCTCAATGTTCAGGGTCTTGTGCCGCAGGCCCATGATTTCGTCGACCGAGCCGTCATCGTGCTGCGTCCACGCGGTCAGCTCCAGGCACTCGGGCAAAGTCGCGTGCTTGACGATCAGCGAGTGGTAGCGGGTAACCGTCAACGGATGATTCAGACCGGCAAAAACCCCCTTGTCCTCGTGGAATACCGGGCTAGTCTTACCGTGCATCACTTGTCGGGCACGCACGACATCGCCGCCGAACGCTTGCCCGATGGACTGATGGCCGAGGCAAACGCCGAGGATCGGCAGTTTGCCGGCGAAATGTTTGATGGCTTCGATGGAGATGCCGGCTTCGCTCGGCGTGCACGGGCCGGGAGATACCACGATGCGCTCCGGGTTGAGTGCTTCGATTTCAGCGATGGTCAGTTCGTCGTTGCGCACCACCTTGACCTCGGCACCCAGCTCGCCGAGGTATTGCACGACGTTGTAAGTAAAGGAGTCGTAGTTGTCGATCATCAGCAACATGGCGTTTCGAACCTCTTGAATTCTTACTTGAAGACAGCCTTCGAATCACTAGCCCGCAGGGCGCTGCACGATGTCGGACGCGCAGATGGCGTCGGCACAGCGGCATTTCAAACGGGCAAGGAAGGCAAAGCGATACAGATCCGGCCGGGCCGGCAGAAAAGATTCAGGCGCGCCAACGCCAACGGGCGTGTGCCTTGATGACTTGATCCAGGAGTTTGCTGACGATCAACACGGGGAAGGTCTCGTTCATACGTTCCGGCACAGTAACTTAGCTGGGCAGAGCGTGCAATATGGCGGGGCCGACGGGGGACAAAACTAAGGGAGGCTTCGCGACCGATGGCAAAACGCCGGGAGTTTTTGGTACTGTCGTTTCGTTCACCTACAACAATAAATAAACGGACTTGCTCATGATCAAACAGACGTTGTTTGTACCGCTCGCCGGTTGCCTGCTCGCCATGGCTTGCGCCCAGGCGTACGCAGCACCCGCTCCCTATTCCAACTTCATCGTGTTCGGTGACAGCCTGAACGATGCCGGGACCTTCAAGGACACCGGTGGCCCGGCCGGCGCCACGCAACGCTACACCAACCGCACCGGCCCGCTGTACAAGGATGGCACCGGGGAAAACCGCGACCTGAATGCCACCCAGATCATCGGTGGCAAACTCGGTTTCAGCCCCGACCAGACTGCCTCCTCGTCCTCGGCCGTGCGCGCCGGCGAAGGACTGCCGGATGGCAACAACTGGGCGGTTGGCGGTTATCGTACCGACCAGATTCTCGATTCGATCACCACGCAGTCCGCCACCGGTGAACGCACCCGCTCCGGTTACCTGCCGTCGAACGGCTTCCGCGCCGATCCTAACGCCCTGTATTACCTGTCCGGGGGCGGCAACGACTTCCTTCAGGGCCGCGTACTCAGCCTCGATCAGGCCAGCTCGGCGGCCGATCGCCTGGCCGACAGCGCCCGCACGCTGCAAGGCGCCGGCGCCAAATACATCATGGTCTGGCTGCTGCCGGACATCGGCCTGACCCCAGCCATCAACGGCTCGCCGCTACAGAGCTTTACCTCACAGCTCAGCGCCCAGTTCAATACCGAACTGGTCAAGCAGTTGCAGGGCATCAACGCCGAAATCATTCCGCTGAACATTCCGGTACTGCTCAAAGAAGCCTTCGCCAACCCGGCGCAGTTCGGCCTCGCGACCGACCAGAACCTGACGGCCACTTGCTTCAGCGGCAACAGCTGCACCGAGAACGCCAAATACGGCATCAACAGCGCCACACCGGATCCCACCAAGTTGATCTACAACGACTCGGTGCACCCGACCGAAGCCGGCCAGCGGCTGATTGCCGATTACGCCTACTCGCTGCTGGCCGCCCCTTGGGAGCTGACCCTGCTGCCGGAAATGGCCCAAGGTTCGTTGCGCGCGCATCAGGATGAACTGCGCAATCAATGGCTGGCCGACTGGGAAAACTGGCAGGGCATCGGCCAATGGCGGGCGATTGTTGCCGGTGGCGGTCAGCATCAGGATTTCGACGGCCAGCACAGCGCAGCCAGTGCCGATGGCAACGGCTATAACCTGAACATCGGCGGCAGCTATCGCGTCAACGAAGCCTGGCGTGTCGGTGTGGCTGCAGGTCTTTACCACCAGAAACTCGAAGCCGGCGACGCCGACTCGGAATACAAACTCAATTCCTACATGGGCACCGCGTTCGCCCAGTATCAGCAAGACCGCTGGTGGGGCGATCTGGCGATGACCGCCGGCAAACTCGACTACGACAGCCTCAAGCGTAAATTCCAGCTGGGGGTCAACGAGCGCGGGGAGAAAGGCGATACCGACGGTTATGTGCTGGCGATCAGCGGCCGCATCGGCTACGACATCGCGCAGCAGGCCAGCAGCCCGTGGCACCTGTCGCCGTTCGTCAGCGCCGATTTCGGCAAGACCGAAGTCGATGGCTACTCGGAAAAAGGTGCGGATTCCACGGCGCTGACCTTCGATGACCAATCGCGCAACTCGCGGCGTCTGGGCCTGGGTATCCAGGGCAAGTACCAGATCACCGCGCAGACCGAAGTGTTCGGCGAATTCGCTCACGAGCGTGAGTACAACGACGACCGCCAGGACCTGACCATCAACCTCAACAGCCTGCCGAACAACCGCTTCACGCTCGAAGGCTACGAGCCGCAGACCAACCTCAATCGCCTGAACCTGGGCGTGAGCCACAAGCTCACTCCGGACCTGGCATTACGCGCCAGCTACAACGTGCGCAAGGATGATGACTTTACCCAGCAGGGGGTTAATGTCGGGGTCAGTCTGGATTTCTGATCTGTAGGCATAAAAAACGCGGCGCCCTCACGGGCGCCGCGTTTTTTTATGCCAGACCACAATCCAATGTGGGAGCGGGCTTGCTCGCGAACGCGGTGTATCAGTCGACATTAATGTTGAATGACAGGCCGCATTCGCGAGCAAGCCCGCTCCCACCCGGGGGAATTGTGCGAACTCAGCTTTCCGGGGTCTGCTCGGCCAGGGCCACAGCACGGAACATCGCGCGGCGCTTGTTCAGGGTTTCTTCCCATTCCAGCGCCGGCACCGAGTCGGCGACGATGCCGCCACCGGCCTGCACGTGCAGCTCGCCGTTCTTGATCACCGCGGTACGAATCGCAATTGCGGTGTCCATGTTGCCGTTCCAGGCGAAGTAACCGACCGCACCGCCATACACGCCACGCTTGACCGGTTCGAGCTCGTCGATGATTTCCATCGCACGGATCTTCGGCGCACCGGACAAGGTGCCCGCCGGCAGAATCGCCCGCAGCGCGTCCATCGCGGTCAGCCCGGCCTTCAACTGGCCGGTGACGTTGGAGACGATGTGCATCACGTTGGAATAACGCTCGATGACCATTTTCTCGGTGAGCTTCACCGAACCGATTTCCGAAACCCGGCCAGTGTCGTTACGACCCAGGTCGATCAGCATCAAGTGTTCGGCGATCTCTTTGTCGTCCGACAGCAGGTCTTCTTCCAGCGCCAGATCCGCTTCTTCGGTGGCGCCACGCGGGCGGGTGCCGGCAATCGGGCGCACGGTGATCAGATTGTCTTCGACCCGCACCAGCACTTCCGGGGAACTGCCGACGACGTGGAAGTCGCCGAAGTTGAAGAAGTACATGTACGGCGTCGGGTTGAAGCAACGCAGCGCACGATACAGGTCGATCGGCGCGGCTTTGAAGTCGATCGACATGCGCTGCGACGGCACGACCTGCATGCAGTCGCCCGCGAGGATGTATTCCTTGATGGTGTCGACGGCTTTTTCGTAGTCGCTCTGGGTGAAACTGGAGCGGAACACCGGATCAGCCGCTTGTTGCTTACTGAAATCCAGGCCACGGCGCGGGGTGATCGGCTGACGCAGTTTCTCCAGCAGTTCCTGCAATTGCGCCTGGCCCTGCTCGTAAGCATCGGCTTGCGCCGGGTCAGCGAGGACAATCGCGTGCATCTTGCCGGCGAGGTTGTCGAACACCACCACCGCATCAGAGACCATCAGCAGAATGTCCGGCACCCCCAGTGGATCCGGGTTCGGGCATTTGCCCAGACGCTTCTCGACATAGCGCACGCAGTCGTAACCGAAGTAACCGACCAGGCCACCGTTAAAACGCGGCAGACCGGCGATGGTCGGCACGTTGTAGCGGGCCTTGAAAGTTTCGACGAAAGCCAACGGGTCTTCGACGTCATGACTTTCGGTCTCGACGCCATCGACAGTGATGCTCACGTGATGGTCGTGCACCCGCAGCACGGTGCGGCACGGCAGACCGATGATCGAGTAACGGCCCCATTTCTCGCCACCCTGCACCGATTCGAGCAGGTAGGAGTTGGGCTGGTCGGCCAGTTTCAGGTAGATCGACAGCGGCGTGTCGAAGTCGGCCAGGGTTTCGCAGGCCAACGGAATGCGGTTGTAGCCGTCAGCGGCCAAGCGCAGGAATTCTTCGCGGATCATGAGGTGCCTCGTGGTGTGAGGTGCTAACAGTCAGGTGTGCAAACGCGCCGGCAAGCCGGCCAGGAACCAGTCAGGCGCGCCAACGCCAGCGGGCCAGAGCCTTGATGACTTTCATCCAGAGTTTGCGGGTGACCACCACGATGGCGTTTCCAGAAGGAGATTGAGAAGCGTCGGGCAAAGTTATCTCAGCGGCTGTACCGAGGCAACCGGGAATTAGCTTGCGCAGATCGTCGATCACCAATGCCGGGGACTCTTCGGCAATCGGCCGGCCATGGTTGTAGCCGTAACTCAGCGCCACGCATTTGACCCCCGCCGCTTTCGCCGCCAGCACGTCGCTGCGCGAGTCGCCGACGAACAGCGATTGCGAGGCCGGGATGTTGGCCATTTTCATCACGAAGAACAGTGCGGCCGGGTCAGGTTTCTTCTGCGGCAGGGTATCGCCGCCGATGATCCACTTGAAGTAGCGGCCGATCTTCATCTGATCCAGCAGCGGCGCGACGAAGCGCTCCGGCTTGTTGGTGACCAGCGCCATGGCCACGCCCTGCTTGTGCAGCCACTTGAGGGTGTCGCGCACGCCGGGATAGACCACCGTCAGCTCATGACTCGCGCCGTAGGCTTCCATGAACACTTCCAGCGCGTGCTCGGCCTCGACGTCGTCCACCGCCGAGTGGTCGATGCCACCGGCCAACGCCCGGCGCACCAGCACCGGTGCGCCATTGCCGACCCACTCGCGCACCGCCTCGATGCCGGCAGGCTTGCGGCCGAGGGAGAGCAGCATGGTGTCCACCGCGGCCGCCAGGTCGGGAACCGAGTCGATCAACGTGCCATCCAGATCGAACATCACCAACCGTGGCAGTTGCCCCGGGAACAACTGCTCAAAACCGCTCATGGGCGCGCCAGCGCCAGTTCGGAGCGCATCTTGTCGATGACTTCCTGATAGTTCGGCGCATTGAAGATCGCCGAACCAGCGACGAAGGTGTCAGCACCGGCCGCAGCGATTTCACGGATATTGTTGACGTTGACCCCGCCATCGATTTCCAGACGGATGTCACGCCCTGAGGCATCAATGATCGCCCGCGCTTCGCGCAGTTTGTCGAGGGTGCCAGGGATGAACTTCTGCCCGCCGAAGCCCGGGTTGACGCTCATCAGCAAGACCATGTCGACCTTGTCGATCACATACTTGAGTACGTCCAGCGGGGTCGCCGGGTTGAACACCAGGCCGGACTTGCAACCGCCTTCACGGATCAGTTGCAGCGAACGATCGACGTGCAGCGTGGCTTCCGGGTGGAAAGTGATGTAGGTCGCGCCGGCCTCGATGAAGTCGCCGACGATGCGATCCACCGGGCTGACCATCAGGTGCGCGTCGATCGGCGCGGTGATGCCGTACTTGCGCAGTGCCGCGCAGACCATCGGGCCGATGGTCAGGTTCGGCACGTAGTGGTTGTCCATGACATCGAAGTGGACGAAGTCGGCACCGGCGGCCAGAACATTGTCCACTTCTTCGCCGAGGCGGGCGAAGTCGGCGGAGAGAATCGACGGAGCAATTACGAAGGGCTGCATGACGCACCTTTTCTGAGCTAAATCACGATGGCGCGCATTGTATACCTCAAGTTTCCGTGCGCGCACCGTGACCGCGATGATCAGTACGCCGCTCGGTAGATCTTCTCGATATCCGCAGCGCTGAGCTGGCGCGGGTTGTTACGCATCAACCGCTCGATTCCCGCGGCCTCCACGGCCATGGCCGGGATCGCCTCTTGCGGCACGCCAAAACTGCGCAGCCCGGGCGGAATTTCCACCGCCGCGCACAACTCGGTCATCGCCTGCACGGCTTTATCCGCCGCCTCCGTGGCACTCAGATGAGCGGTCTTCACCCCCATGGCTTCGGCGATATCCTGCATGCGCTCGACGCAGGCCATCTTGTTCCAGGTCATGACGTAAGGCAGCAGCAACGCATTACTGACGCCATGGGCGATGTTGAAACGCCCGCCCAACGGATACGCCAACGCATGCACCGCGCCGACCCCCGCGTTGCCGAACGCCATGCCGGCCATCAGGCTGGCGGTGGCCATGTCTTCACGGGCTTGCAGATTGCCGCCATTGGCGTAGGCCTTGGGCAGCGACCTGGCAATCAACCTGATTGCGCCGAGCGCCAGCGAATCGGTGATCGGCGAGGCGTTGACCGACAGATAGGATTCGATGGCATGCACCAGCGCATCGACACCACTGGCGGCGGTGACGCTGCGCGGGCAAGTCAGGGTCATTTGCGGACTGACCAGCGCCACGTCCGGCAACAGGTAGTCGCTGACGATGCCTTTCTTCAGTTGCGCGACCTTGTCGGAGAGGATGGCGACGTTGGTCACTTCCGAGCCGGTGCCGGCGGTGGTCGGGATAGCGATCAGCGGCGGGCCTTTGCGCGGCACCTGATCGACGCCGAACAGGTCTTCCAGCGCGCCGTGATAACCGGCGTACGCGGCAACACTCTTGGCGATGTCGATGGCACTGCCGCCGCCCAGGCCGATCAAGCCGTCGTGCCCGCCCTCGCGGTACACACGCATGCAATCTTCGACGATGGCGATTTCCGGGTCCGGCAGCACCCGATCAAAAATCTCATACTCGCGCCCGCCCAATTGGCACAGCGCCAGCTCCACCGTGCCGGACTTGACCAGCGCGGCGTCGGTGACGATCAGCGGGTTGTCGATATCCAGCCGCGTGAGTTCCGCCGCCAGTTGCTCGATGGCCCCGGCGCCGGTGATCAGTTTGTGAGCGATTTTGAACTGAGACAGACTCATCGTGCGCAGCCTCTTATAGATGTGGGAGCTGAGCACAAGGTTAGCTGGGGATTTGGGGTTGTCTGGCATTCACCCCATGAATGACACAAAACTTCGCATACGACACAAATTCCCTGTGGGAGGGGGCTTGCTCCCGAAAGCGGCGGGTCAGTCGACATCTACTTCAACTGATCCACCGCTTTCGGGAGCAAGCCCCCTCCCACAGTTTTGACCACGTACAGCGTCAGACCTGCGCGGTACGCAATTTCTCGCTGCGACCGCGCAGCCATTCCAGGGTTAACAGCAGGATGACGGAGAACGCGATCAACAAGGTTGCCGCCGCCGCAATCGTTGGGCTGAGGTTCTCGCGAATGCCGCTGAACATCTGCCGTGGCAGCGTCGCTTGCTCAGGGCCGGCGAGGAACAGCGTCACCACCACTTCATCGAACGACGTCGCAAAAGCAAACAACGCCCCGGAAATCACCCCCGGTGCAATCAGCGGCAGGGTCACCCGGCGGAAGGTGGTCAACGGCGAAGCGCCGAGACTGGCCGCCGCCCGCACCAGATTCTGATTGAAACCCTGCAACGTCGCCGACACGGTGATGATCACGAACGGCACACCCAGCACCGCGTGCACCACGATCAGCGAGAAGAAGCTGTTACCCAGTCCCAGCGGTGCGAAGAACAGATAACTCGCCACACCAATGATCACCACCGGCACCACCATCGGCGAAATCACCAGCGCCATCACCAGCGCCTTGCCGGGGAAATCGCCACGGGTCAGGCCGATCGCGGCCAGCGTACCGAAGACCATAGCCAGCACGGTCGCAGCGGGGGCGACGATGATGCTGTTCTTCAGCGAACGCATCCATTCCGCCGAGGCGAAGAAGTCCTGATACCAGTGCAGGGAAAAGCCCTGCAGCGGATACACCAGGAAACTGCCAGAGTTGAACGACAGCGGCACGATCACCAGCACCGGCAGAATCAGGAAAAGCAGGATCAGGCCGCAGAGAATCCGCAAGCTGTAGAACCACACCCGTTCGATGGGCGACATGTAAGGACTCAGCATTTCAAATTCCCCTTAGCTCAGGCGCAGGCGACTGGCGCCCACCAGCCAGCTGTAGATCAGATAAAGCACCACGGTCGCGAGCAGCAGCAAGCCGCCCAACGCAGTGGCCATGCCCCAGTTGATGCTGGTGTTGGTGTAGAACGCGACGAAGTAGCTGACCATCTGATCGTTCGGGCTGCCGAGCAGCGCCGGGGTGATGTAGTAGCCGATAGCGAGGATGAACACCAACAGGCAACCGGCGCCAACGCCGGCATAAGTCTGCGGGAAGTACACCCGCCAGAAACTGGCGAACGGATGGCAACCCAGCGAAATCGCAGCGCGCATGTAGGTCGGCGAGATGCCTTTCATCACGCTGTAGATGGGCAGAATCATGAACGGCAGCAGAATGTGCACCATCGAGATGTAGACCCCGGTGCGGTTGAACACCAGTTCCAGCGGTTTATCGATGATGCCCATCGCCATCAGCGCGCTGTTGATCAGCCCGCCCGATTGCAGCAACACGATCCACGCCGCGACCCGCACCAGAATCGAGGTCCAGAACGGCAGCAGCACCAGAATCATCAGCAGGTTGCTCTGCCGCGATGGCAGATTCGCCAGCAGGTAAGCCAGTGGATAGGCGAGGAACAGGCAGATCACGGTGATGACCAGGCCCATCCAGAAAGTCCGGGCGAAGATGTCGAGGTAGATCGCCTGATCCGGCGTGGCCGGGGCCAGCTCACCGAGATCGTCGATGCGGTGATCGACCGCCGCCAGCAAGTAGTAAGGCGTGATGCTGCTGGTGTTGCGTTTGACCGCTTGCCAGTAGGCCGGATCGCCCCAACGCTCATCAAGCGCTTCGAGAGCTTCTTTATAGGAGGCCGGTTCGCCGGCAAATGGCAGCGCCCGGGCAGTTTTGGTCAGCAGGCTGCGATAGCCGGCCAACTCCATGTTCAAGCGCTTGGACAGATCGCCCAGCGTCTGGTTTTTGCGCGCTTCGGCGAGGTCTTCGCCGGCCGCTTTGTACACCGGCTCAGCGGGCAGGCCACGGCCGTCCCAACTGGCGATGGCCGCCACGGTGCGCGGCATGCCGCCGACCACTTCCGGGTTGCCGACGCTTTTATAGAGCAGCGCCACGATCGGCACCAGGAACACCAGCAACAGAAACAGCACCAGCGGCGCAATCAACGCCTGGGCCTTCCAGCGGTTGACCCGCTCGGCGCGCTTGAGCTTCTGCTTCAAGGTGGGGCTGGCGCCCTCGTTCAGGGGAACGGCGATGGCCATGACGTACTCCGCAAATCTTTGATCGTTACAGAGGTGGCGAACCACCTCTGTTGTGTTGAAACACCATGCCTGAGGATGGCGATTCCCTGTGGCGAGCGAGCTTGCTCGCGCTGGGCTGCGAAGCGGCCCCAAAATTGTGTTGGCAGTGCCAATTTTGTGAGTGCTGCGCACTCAAGCGGGAGCAAGCTCCCTCGCCACAGGAGCCCCCATAGTGGGAGCGATGGTTATTTCGCAGCCCAGGAATTGAAGCGCTGCTCCAGTTGCTCGCCGTTGTCAGCCCAGAAGCTGACGTCGATCTGCACCTGATTGGCGATGTTTTCCGGGGTGGTCGGCATGTCTTTCAGCACGTCCTTGCTCAGCAGCGGGACTGCTTGGGTGTTGGCCGGGCCGTAGGCGATGTTTTCCGAGTAGGTCTTCTGCTGCTGCGGCTGCACCGAGTAGGCGATGAATTTCTTCGCCGCTTCGGCGCGCTTGGCGTCCAGGCCTTTCGGGATGGCCCATGCATCGAAGTCGTAGATGCCGCCGTTCCACACCACTTTCAGGTTGGATTCTTTCTGCACGGCAGCGATGCGACCGTTGTAGGCCGAGCTCATCACCACGTCACCGGAAGCGAGGTATTGCGGCGGTTGGGCGCCGGCTTCCCACCACTGGATGTTCGGTTTCAGCTCATCGAGCTTCTTGAACGCGCGATCCTGACCGCCCTTGCTCGCCAGCTCTTTGTAGACGTCTTTCGGTGCGACACCGTCGGCCATCAGCGCGAATTCGAGGGTGTACTTGGCGCCTTTGCGCAGGCCGCGTTTGCCCGGGAATTTCTTGGTGTCCCAGAAATCAGCCCAACTGGTTGGCGCGGTTTTCAGCTTGTCGGCGTTGTACGCGAGCACGGTCGACCAGACGAAGAAGCCCACGCCGCATGGCTGAATCGCGCCTTTGACGTAATCCTCGGTCTTGCCGAACAGTGCCGGATCGAGTTGTTCGAACATGTCTTCATCGCAACCACGGGACAGCTCTGGCGATTCGACTTCGACCAGATCCCACGACACGCTCTTGGTGTCGACCATGGCTTTGACCTTGGCCATTTCGCCGTTGTACTCGCCGGCAACGATCTTGCCGTTGCCCGCCGCTTCCCACGGTGCATAGAAGGCTTTGACTTGCGCCGCCTTGTTCGCCCCGCCAAACGACACCACAGTCAGATCGGGACCGGCGGCCATGGCGCTGGCCGCACCCATCAGGCCCAGGGTCAGGGCGGTGAACTTCAGGGATCTCAACATTTATTGTTCTCTCCACGTGCAGGGTTGGTGTTGGTATTGCGGGGGGCGATCAGTTCGCCTCTAACAGCGGATCGAGTGCACGAACGTGCTCGACCTGCCAGCCAAGCGGAACCACGTCCCCGACCGCGAGCGCTGGATCGAGCTCGGCAATCGGCTGTTTCACGAAGAAGTCGGTCTTGCCGCAGACTTCCAGGCGCACCCGGACGTGGTCGCCCAGATAGATGAATTCCGCCACCCTCCCTGAGAAGCGGTTGACGCATTGGTCGCTCGAGCCATTGAGGCTGACGCGCTCCGGACGGATCGACAGGGTCACCGGCTCGCCGGTCTGGCCGACGTTGACCGCCAGCGCCTCGACCTTCTCGCCACGGCCCAACTCGACCACGCAGCGCTCGCCGCTCTGGCTGAGCAGACGGCCGTTGAGGCGGTTGTTCTCGCCGATGAAGTTGGCGACGAAAGTGTTTTTCGGTTCTTCGTAAAGGGTGCGCGGCGGGGCGATCTGCTGGATTTCGCCCTGATGAAACACGGCGACGCGGTCGGACATGGTCAGCGCTTCACCCTGATCGTGGGTCACGTAGACCACGGTCACGCCGAGGCGCTGGTGCAGGTGCTTGATCTCCATCTGCATGTGTTCGCGCAGTTGCTTGTCGAGTGCGCCCAGCGGTTCGTCCATCAATACCAGTTGCGGTTCGAACACCAGCGCCCGCGCCAGCGCCACACGCTGCTGCTGACCGCCGGAGAGTTGCGCCGGATAGCGCGAAGCGAAGGCGTCGAGCTGGACCATGCTCAGGACTTTCTTGACCTTGTCGCTGACGTCGCTCTTGTTCAGGCCGCGCACGGTCAGCGGGAAAGCCAGGTTCTCGGCCACGGTCATGTGCGGGAACAACGCGTAGTTCTGGAACACCATGCCGATGTCGCGCTTGTGCGGCGGCACGTTGTTGATTGCACGGCCGGCCAGGAGGATCTCGCCGGCGGTCGGGGTTTCGAACCCGGCGAGCATCATCAGGCTGGTGGTCTTGCCCGAGCCGGACGGCCCGAGCAGGGTCAGGAACTCGCCCTTGCGAATGTCCAGGTTGAGGTCTTTGACGATCAGGTTCTCGCCGTCGTAGCTCTTCTGCACTCCACGAAAGCTGACCAGCACGTCACTGGCCCCTGCGTTTGAATCGACCTGGCTCATACCCACACCTTTGTTATTGGTAACTGCTGTGGATTAAGCCTAGTGGCTGGCGCCAGTCACGCAAATCGGGGCGCAGGAGAGAATCGCCTCAGCCGGATGGAAGGTTGGGGGTAGGGATTGCCCTACAAGGATGGCGCTAATAGATAGAGCAGTGGCGAGCGTTGAGCTGCAAGCCGCAAGAACAAGCAAAAGCGCGTGTCGCTAACGGATATGCCCACATTCTCAGGCTACACAGAGAAACCTGTGGGAGCTGGCTTGCCAGCGATAGCGGTGGTTCAGCTTGCATGGATGTGACTGACACTCCCTCATCGCTGGCAAGCCAGCTCCCACAGTTTTTTGTGCCAAGGTCAGAGGAGTTTGTGTTCCATCGCGTATTTGACCAGCTCGGCCAGCGAGGTGATGTTGAGCTTCTGCATCAGCCGCGCCTTGTGCGTGCTGATGGTCTTGCTGCTCAGGGCCAGTTGCTGGGCGATGTCGTTGACGTTGGCGCCCTGGGCCAGGCGCTCGAATACCGAGAACTCGCGTTCGGACAACAGCGAATGCAACGGACGCGTGTCGGTCAGGCCGACCTCGAAGACCATCCGGTCGGCCAGCTCCGGGTCGATGTAACGCCCGCCGGCCGCGACTTTGCGAATCGCTGTCAGCAACAATGCCGGATCACTGTCCTTGGTCGCATAGCCAGCGGCGCCGACCTTCAGCGCACGGGCAGCCATTTGCGCTTCGTCGTGCATCGACAACACCAGAATCGCCGGCGGGTTGTTCAGCGCACGGATCCGCGGAATCGCCTCCAGCCCGTTGACCCCTGGCATCGAGATGTCCAGCAGCACCACCTCGCACGGCACGCTGCGCAAGGTTTCGAGGAGCTGTTCGCCATTGCTCGCCTCCCCCACCACTTGCAGATCCTTGGCCAGGCCGATCAATTGCTTGATGCCTTCACGGACGATGGTGTGGTCTTCGGCTACCAGTACACGGATCACGTTTTTCTCCAGATTTCAGGTACACACCAAATCCTGTGGGAGCGAGCCTGCTCGCGATAGCGTCAGCTCAAACACCACAAACCTTCAAACCTCACTCACCGGCACCCACACATGCAGACTGGTGCCCTCCCCCGGCTCACTCTCAAGTTGCAAGCGCCCGCCCATGATCAGCACCCGCTCGCGCATGCCGACCAAACCGAAGGACGTCGGCCGATCCGCAGCGGCGACAAAGCCTACGCCATCATCGCTGACCGTCAGACACAATTCATCGCCGTCCAGCGCCAGCGTCAGTTCCACAGTATGCGCCCGGGCATGGCGCATGACGTTGGTCAGTGCCTCTTGCAGGATGCGGAACAGGCCAATCGCCTTGGCATCGCTGAGCGCCGGCAGATTGTCCGGCACCTGCACCAGACACGGAATCTGCGTACGCGCTTCGAATCGCCGCGCCTGCCACTCAATCGCCGAGGCAATCCCGGCATCGAGAATCGGCGGGCGCAGCGCCGTCGCCACATCGCGCACCAGCTGGAACAACTGGGCGATCAGGCGTTTCATGCTGTTCAAGCGCTCGTTCAGCCCCGGATCGAGTTGCGCGTAGGCCAGCTCGCACATCGAGGTTTCCAGTTTCAGCACCGTGAGCATCTGCCCCAGTTCATCGTGCACTTCCCGGGCGATCCGCGCCTTCTCTTCTTCGCGCACGCTCTCAAGGTGCGCCGACAGCTCGCGCAGTTGCTCACGGGAGGCGGCCAGCTCCAGTTCAATGCGTTTGCTTTCGCTGATGTCCCAGACGATGCCGTCCCAGACATAGGCGCCATCCTCCAGTTGGCGGGTGATCGCCTTGATCTCGGCCCAGCGCTGTTCGCCCTGACGGGTGAGGATGCGACCCTGCCACGACCAGTCACTGTCGGTGTCCAGTGCCTGATCCTGGGTCTGGTGGTAACTGGCCTTGTCGTCCGGATGCACCAGACTGCGCAAACCCATGTCACGGTGCGCGATGGCGGCTGGCGCGTAACCGACCAGACTCTCGCTGCCCTCACTGATGTAGGCGAAATCAATCTGCCCGGTCACCGGCGCCCGCTCCAGACGGAACACCAGCCCCGGCACGTTGGCGGCGATGCCTTGCAGGCGCGCTTCACTTTCCTGCAACGCGGCCAAGGCGCGACGACGCTCGGTGACGTCGGTGAGATAAACCACCAGATACTCACTGTCGCGAAAGCGCAGAAAACTCAACGAAACGTCCGCCGGCAGGATGCTGCCATCGGCGCGCACGCAACTGGTTTCAAAGCTCAGCGGCCCCTCTTCACTGGCCCGCGCGCGTTTCCACAGGTTGAGCCAGCGATCCATGTGCAGACCGGGTTCGAAGTCGATCAGCGGCCGCTCGATCAGCGCGCCCTGTGGATAACCGAGCATGTGTTCCGCCGCACGGTTGGCGTAGCGCACATGGCTGTCCCAGTTGACCCAGAGAATGCCGACGGTGCTCTGGTCGATGGAGAACTGGGTCAGGCGCAAGGCCTCTTCGCTCGCTGCGCGCAGGGCGATGTCTTCGCGGGCGGCAAGCAGACGCTGCTCGAGGTTGTGTTGCTGGCGCCGTTGCCAGATGACGATGGCCGCACAACTGAGCAGCAACACCGCAAACAACAGGCTGAGGTTCTGCCAGAACCCCGGCGATTCCGTGAGCCGCGGGTACTTGGGTTGCAGCCATTGGTTGTGCAGGCGCTCCAGATCCTTGGCCGGGATCGCTCGCAAGGCGCTTTCGATAATCCCGGCCAACTGCGGCCAGTCGCGCCGCGTGGCAACCCGCAACAGCTGCGGCAAACCGATATCGCCGACCACCACCAGCCCGGCGAACTCCGGCTCGGCAGACAAGCGCCCGAGTTGCGCTTCATCCACCACGGCGTAGGACGCTTGTTGAGTCAACAACAGTTGCAGCGCCTGGCGCTCCAGCGGCACGCCTTGCAGATTGAGATGGGGATAATTGCTGCGCAAATAATCGGCGGTGACGCTGGGCATGCGCACGGCGACGCGAGACAGGCTGTCGAGTTTTTCCAGCTCGACCACGCCGCCGCTCTTCTGGTCGCTGACCACCAGTTGCGGCACACGCATGTAGGGATCGGAAAACAACCACAGGCGCAGCGCACCCGGGGTCTGGGTCAGGCCCGGGGCGATGTCGATTTCGCCGTCGCGGGCGGCGTCTTCCAGTTGCGCCAGATCCTGAAAGTTGCGCCAGCTCAACTCGACATTCAGGGTCTTGGCCAGCGCCTTCATCAGTTCGACGTTGGCCCCTGACAGTCGCTGCAAACGCCGGTCGTATTGCGCGTACGGTGCCTGCAACACCAGACCGACGCGCAGCTCACGGTGCTGCGCCAGCCATTGCTGCTCGCCGGGCGTCAACAACGCTGCATGCGCCGCTGGCGCAGACGCCGCCCAGCCCATCAAGGGAAAACACAACCAGCCGATAACCCACAGGCAGCAAAAACGCATCATTGAAGTCTCGTACACTGACAAATTCTGACCAACCCATTAGGCTGCCGGGATACTTTTCTGGCCTGGAATAACCGATGCCCTCTGTCTACCGCCTGGCAATGCCAGCATTGTGCCTGTCGCTGATCCTGCCTTGTGCGTTTTCCGTCGAAGCCGCCGACCCGGCGCCTGCCTCCACTGCCGAGCAACCGGCCGCCGAAAAACCGGCCGAACGCCAGCCACTGCTTGAGCGTAGTCAGGAAGAAGCCGCGGCACTCGAACGCAAAGTCCCGGCACAAGAACAGCAGCAATTGCAGGCCGGCGCCGACACGTTCCTCGCCCTGTGGAAACCGGCCAACACCGCCGAACCCAAAGGTGCAGTGATTATTGTCCCCGGCGCCGGCGAAACCGCTGACTGGCCCCAAGTGATCGGCCCGTTGCGCAGCAAATTGCCCGACGTCGAGTGGAGCAGCCTGAGTATCACCCTGCCGGATCTGCAAAGCGATGCTATCGCCCCGCGAGTGATTGCGCCCGCCGCCGCGCCGAAAGCGCCGGAAAGTGGCAGCAAGGATTCCACCACCGCGCAACCGATCGAACAGGCGGCGGGCGGTGAGGCGGAAGTGGCGGATCAGGTGGTCGCCGAAACCACTGAAGAACAATCCAAGGCGGATGCCGAGCGAATTTTCGCGCGGATCGACGCGGCGATTGCCTACGCCGAACAACAAAGCGCTCGCCGGGTCGTGGTCCTCGGCCACGGTACGGGCGCGTACTGGGCGGCGCGTTTCCTCAGTGAGCGGCAGAGTTCGCAGGTCGAGAAACTGGTGCTGGTCGATGCGCAAACGCCGAGCAGGGCCAAGCCGCCGCTGGCGGAACTGACGCCGACTTTGAAGCTGCCGACCGCAGACATTTTCTACATGGACAAGGCGTTGGATCGCACCGCGGCACTGGAACGCATGCAGGCCAGCAAGCGCCTGAAGACTTCAGCGTTCAGCCAGGTGGCGCTCAAGGCGTTGCCGGATAAAAAGGCTGAGCAGGAACAGTTGTTCCGGCGGGTGCGTGGCTGGTTGAATCCGCAGAAGACTGACTGATAGACCGAGTCGCCCCATTCGCGAGCAAGCCCGCTCCCACCCTGATCGCGTTCCTTCAGTTGGAATGTGATCAAGGTGGGAGCGGGCTTGCTCGCGAAGAGGCCCTCATCAACAACTCAACTCTAACGATCAGCGAAAATCGCGCCGCGCCCGAATCAGCGTAAACGCATTGTGCAGCTCACGGGTTTTCTCGGTCGCGTCACGCACCTGCTCCGGCGTCGCGCCGCTGCCGGCGATCTTGTCCGGGTGATGACGGCTGAGCAGCCGTCGATAGGCGCGTTTGATCTGCGCCGGTTCGCTGGTCGCCGAGACCCCGAGCAGACGCATCGCTTCCTGATAGCTCACCGCGGCGCTGACAATCGGCCGTTTGTTCGGCTCGTAATCATTAGCCAGCGCCTGGATCTGGTGCGTCGTCCAGCCCAGCCACTTGCCCCACTGCGCCAACAACTCACGCTCACTGACGCCCGCGCGACCATCGGCCCAGACCATCCGCCAGCAGGCGCGCAACACGCCTTCGGCGGCATGCGGCTGAGCACTCAGGCGGCGCAGATACCCGCGCAGGCGGTCACCGCCGGACTTGCCGCGATTGAACGCAGCAATCGCCCGCCGCCGTGCCGGCTCGCTCATTTCCAGCGCGTTCATTTCATGGCGCGCCTGCTGGATATGGCCGTCCGTCACCCGCCCGTCACTCTTGGCCAGACGCCCGAGCAACACAAACAGCAATTCGTCGTTGCGCAACATCGGCCGGCCGCCGAGCTTTTCCCGCAAGTGCCCCCAGCTCTGCAAGTGCAGGCGCCGATCCAGCGCCTGCCCCAACAATGCCCCAAGCATGGCCCCCGGAATGCTGGCGATCGCAAAACCCGCTCCGGCTCCAATCAGAGTCCCTGGCCACAACATATCAACGACTCGCTTCTATCAATGCTTCAGCGTCGGCCAGACGCTCATGCGTACCGACATCCACCCAGTGACCTTTCAGACGCTCACCGCTGACCTGCCCGTCTGCCATGGCTTTGCGCAGCAACGGTGCGAGCTTGAATGCGCCGTCCGCGCAGCCATCGAACAACTGCGGATGCAGGACGGCGATGCCGCTGTAGGTCAGGGTTGGCGCATCCGGCTGGCCATCGCTGACCCGACCGTCAGTCAGGGTGAAATCGCCCGTCGGATGATGGGCCGGGTTGTCCGCCAGTACGAGATGCGCCAGACCGTTGATCGGTTGATGCAACACGCTGAAGTCGTAATCGGTCCAGATGTCACCGTTGACCACCAGAAACGCATCGTCACCGAGCAATGGCAAGGCGCGGAAAATCCCGCCGCCGGTTTCCAGCGGCTCACCTTCCGGCGAGTACTGGATGCTCACGCCGAACTGCGCACCGTCGCCCAGATAATCCTCGATCTGCTGACCGAGCCAGGCATGGTTGATCACGATCTCGCTGAAACCGGCCGCTGCCAGCGCGCGCAGGTGATATTCGATCAACGGCACGCCGCCGGCACGCACCAGCGGCTTGGGGGTGGTCAGGGTCAGCGGGCGCATGCGCTCGCCTTTGCCTGCCGCCAGAATCATCGCCTTCATGCCGTCGCTCCGCCACGCAGACTGGCGAGCAACGCCTGCAGATCCGCCAGTTCCGGACGACGCGCAATCACCGCTTCTATATAGGCGAAGAAACGCGGCACGTCGGTCAGGTAACGCGGCTTGCCATCGCGATGGCAGATGCGGGCGAAAATGCCGATGACTTTCAGGTGGCGCTGTACGCCCATCAAGTCGCTGGCACGCAGGAAGTCTTCGAAGTCGGCCTGCACCGGGATGTCCAGCGCCGCGGCTTGCTGCCAGTAGCTTTGCAGCCAGCCACGCACGCGCTCTTCAGGCCAACTGAGGAAGGCGTCCTTGAACAGGCAGGTCACGTCGTAGGTGACCGGGCCGTAGACCGCGTCCTGAAAGTCGAGTACGCCGGGATTCGGCTCGCTGAGCATCAGATTGCGCGGCATGTAGTCGCGGTGTACCAGCACTTTCGGCTGGGCCAGGGCGCTGTCGATCAGCAGCTCGCTGACGGCTTGCCATTGTTGCTGCTGTGCCGCGTCGAACTCGATGCCGAGTTCGCGCTTCACGTACCACTCGGGGAACAATTCCAGCTCGCGGCGCAGCAGAGCCACGTCGTAACTCGGCAGCGGTGCAACCATCGGCAATTGCTGAAAAGCCAACAGTGCCTGTAGGGCATCGTTGAACAAAGCGTCGGCATTTTCGCTGTCGATTACGTCGAGATAGGTCTTGTTGCCCAGGTCGTTGAGCAAAAGAAATCCGCGTTCGAGGTCTTCTGCATAAATTTTCGGCACGTTAATTCCGGATTTCGCCAGCAAAAAGGCGATATCCACGAACGGTTTGCAGTTTTCCTGGGGCGGTGGCGCGTCCATCACGACGAAGCTGCGACCCGCGCCTTCCCAACGGAAATACCGCCGGAAACTCGCGTCGCTGCTGGCCGCGGTCAACGTGGCCGGGGGTACGGTGCCCCAGCCCTGATCTGCAAACAGGATTGCCAACTGCTCATCGAGCCAAACTTTCAGGTGTTGCAAGCGTACATCTTGGTCAGGCATTGCAAGGGTCTCCGACGGCGCTAGCCGTCAAGCGGGTCATGCTTTATTATCCAGCATCTTTTTCAGACCATCGAGAGGCGTGCGGCCCACACCGCGGGCAGATGGCACGCAGGAAGCCCGGACTAATAAGATGGCATTGAAATCCCCCGCGTTTCGTAAAAAATTTCCGTTGTTGGTAACCGGCAGTCTGCTGGCTATGCAACCTCTGGCCAGCCAATTCGTTGTTGCCGCCGAGCAGTATGACTGCGCCGTCTCGGCAACGGGAGGCTGGGCCTGTGCGCCCAAGACGCCGGCAGCTGCATTGCCGCCGCGTCCGGTGCATGACGGCAGTGCCGTCAGCGCCACCGGTGAAACACCGGCAGCGCCAGGTACCACCGAGGCCGCAGGCGCCAAACCAGCGCTCGTCACCGAAGCCAAGGGCCGTGGCCTGAAATCCCGTAGCGAAGACTACAGTCACCTCGACTGGGTTCCGCGCGAGAAGCTCACCGCCGCCCAATTGGCCGAGACCGGTCCTTACTGCTCTGGTTCCTATATCGAACCGATTCGTCCTGGCATGAATGACAAGACGAATAAAAGTGACGCACCGACCTTTATCGGCGCCAAGGCCTCGCGCTACAACACCGAAGATCAGGTGGGTACGCTGGCCGGCGACGTGGTCCTGCGTCAGGGCAGCATGCAGGTCGAGTCCGATGAGGCCAGCCTGTATCAAGCCGAGAGCCGCGCCGAACTCAATGGCGACGTGCGCATCCGCGACAACGGTGCGCTGATCGTCGGCGACCACGCCGATGTGCAGCTCGACACCGGTGAAGCCAAGGTCGACAACGCCGAATACGTGATGCACAAATCGCGCATCCGCGGTAACGCGCTGTACGCCAAGCGTGCCGAGAACGCGATCATCCGTTTGAAGGACGGCACGTACACCACGTGCGAACCGAACAGCAACGCCTGGCAGCTCAAGGGCAACAACATCACCCTGAACCCTGCCACCGGCTTCGGTACCGCGACCAACGTGACACTGCGGGTCAAGGACATTCCGATCCTGTACACGCCGTACATCTACTTCCCGATCGACGATCGTCGCCAATCGGGTTTCCTGCCGCCGACCATCGGCACCGGCAGCGACACCGGCTTCATGCTGGTGACCCCGTACTACTTCAACCTGGCGCCGAACTACGATGCCACGTTGTACCCGCGTTACATGAGCAAGCGCGGCATGCTGGTCGAAGGCGAGTTCCGCTACCTGACCAAGTCCAGCGAAGGCCAGTTCGGTGCGGCGTATCTGAACGACGAAGATACCGATCGCAGCAAGCAGTCCGATTACGAAAAAAATCGCTACATGTACAACTGGCAGCACAAGGGCGGTCTCGACTCCCGCGTGTTCACCCAGGTTGACTACACCAAGATCAGCGATCCGTATTACTTCCAGGATCTGACCACTGATCAGATCGGCGTGAAGAGCGCTGACTACGTGAACCAGCAGGGTTCGGTGACTTACCGGGGCGACAGCTATACCGCGCGCTTGAATGTCCAGCAGTACCAGCTAGCTACAGTTTCCAACATCACACCGTATGGTCGTTTGCCGCAGGTCACCTTCAATGGTCAGCTGCCATATCATCCGAAAGGTTTGAACTTCGATTACGAGACCGAGATTGTGCGGTTTGATCGTGATCTGAAAAGCGGCGACTTTGTTAACGAAGATGGCACCGTTGAGCCGCGCCTCGATAACAACGTCTTCGGGCTCGCTCGCGCCAATGGCGACCGCTTGAACCTGAAACCGGGCGTCAGCCTGCCATTGAACTGGACCTATGGCTTCCTCAAGCCATCGCTCAAATATCAGTACACTCAGTACCAGCTTGATCTGGACAGTACCGGCAAGTCGCAGATTGACTCCTTGAGTCCGGATGCGCAAAAGCTCAATGGCAAATTCGATAGCAACCAGAACCGTGGCGTACCAATTGCCAGTATCGACGGCGGCCTGTACTTCGACCGCAACACGTCTTTCTTCGGTAAAAACTATCGCCAGACCCTGGAACCACGCCTGTTCTACCTTTATGTGCCTGAAGTCGACCAGCAAGACATTCCGGTATTCGATACGGGCGAATATACCTTCAACTATGCTTCGCTGTTCCGTGACAACCGCTTCTCTGGCTCCGACCGGGTCGGCGATGAGAACAAACTGTCACTGGGTATAACCAGTCGCTGGATCGAAGACAACGGTTTCGAACGTCAACGCATCAGTGTAGGTCAGGCCCTGTACTTCAAAGATCGTGAAGTCCAGTTGCCAGGTATCGACGCCAAAACCCGTGACGACGCGCACTCCAATGTTTCGCCATACGCGCTGGAATACGAATACCGCTGGAACCGCGATTGGCGCACCACCGCCGATTACAACTGGGACCCGGACAGCCGCAGCCCGCGTTCCGGCAGTGCGATGTTCCATTACCAGCCCGAAGACAACCCGAACAAGGTGGTCAACGTCGGTTATCGCTATCGTAACGACCAGATCCGTTACGACCAGAACACCGGTAAGTGGGCGGTGGGTGGCGGTGACTATGGCACCCCGGGCCAGCCTGGCTACGTGAAGGACTACTACAAGATCCAGCAGCATGACTTCTCGGTCATCTGGCCGATCGTTCCACAATGGAGCGCGATCAGCCGCTGGCAGTACGACTACAACCGCAACCGTACACTGGAAGCCTTTGGTGGTTTCGAGTACGACAACTGCTGCTGGAAACTGCGCCTGATCAACCGTTACTGGGTTTCCTACGACGAATTCAGTCAGGAAGCTCCGCAAAACGAAAAAGGCGACCACGGCGTCTTCCTCCAAATTGTTCTGAAGGGACTCGGCGGCCTGACTGGCGCCAAGGTAGAGAGCTTCCTCGACAAAGGCATCCAAGGTTATCGTCAACGTGAAGACCAAGCTTTCTGATTGTCTGCGCCCGCTGCTGCTGGGCGCGCTGTTCCTGGGTACTGCAGCCAACGCTGCAGTACAGTCCATCGATAAAGTGGTCGCGATCGTTGATAACGATGTGGTCATGCAGAGCCAACTGGACCAGCGTGTCCACGAAGTTCAGCAGACCATCGCCAAGCGTGGCGGCGGCATGCCGCCGCCGGGCGTGCTGGATCAGCAGGTGCTTGAGCGCCTGATCGTCGAAAACCTGCAACTGCAGATCGGCGAGCGTTCCGGCATCCGCATTACCGATGAAGAGTTGAACCAGGCGGTCGGCACTATCGCTCAGCGCAACAACATGACCGTGGATCAATTCCGCGCAGCCCTGGCTCACGATGGTCTGAACTATGACGACGCCCGTGACCAGATCAAGCGCGAAATGATCATCAGCCGTGTGCGTCAGCGTCGCGTGGCAGAACGCATCCAGGTCTCCGAGCAGGAAGTGAAAAACTTCCTCGCCTCCGACCTGGGCAAGATGCAGCTGTCCGAAGAGCTGCACCTGGCGAACATCCTGATTCCTACGCCGGAAAGCGCCAGTTCTGAAGCGATTCAGAGCGCTTACCGTCAGGCCATGGACGTTTACCAGCAACTCAAGCAAGGCGCTGACTTCGGTCAGTTGGCCGTAGCCAAGTCCGGCAGCGACAACGCTCTGGAAGGCGGCGACATGGGCTGGCGCAAAGCCGCGCAACTGCCACCGCCGTTCGACCGCGAGCTGAGCAGCATGGCCGTCGGCGACATCACCCAGCCTGCACGCACCCCGGGTGGTTTCATCATCCTCAAGTTGCTGGCAAAACGCGGCGGTGAAACCCAGATGCGCGATGAGGTGCACGTGCGCCACATCCTGGTCAAGCCAAGCCCGATCCGCGACGAAGCCAAGACCAAAGCCCTGGTGCAATCGCTGTACGACCGTATCCTGGCTGGCGAAGACTTCGCTGAACTGGCGAAGAACTACTCCGAAGACCCGGGTTCGGCACTCAACGGTGGCGACCTGAACTGGATCGACCCTAACGCACTGGTACCGGAATTCCGCGAAGTGATGGCCAAGACCCCACAAGGTCAGCTGTCCAAGCCGTTCCAGACCCAGTACGGCTGGCACGTCCTGGAAGTCCTTGGCCGCCGCGCCACGGATAGCACCGAGTCGGCCCGCGAGCAACAGGCAATGACTGTTCTGCGTAACAAAAAATACGATGAAGAGCTGCAAAACTGGCTGCGTCAGATTCGTGAAGAAGCCTACGTAGAAATCAAACTCCCTGGTGCAGACCAGGCAGCGCAGTGAAACCCCAGCGTTTCGCGTTGACACCCGGCGAACCAGCCGGCATCGGTCCCGACCTGTGCCTGCTGCTCGCCTCGCAAGCCCAGCCACACCCCCTGATTGCCATCACCAGCCGCGACCTGCTCACTGAGCGGGCCGCGCAGCTGGGGCTGGCCGTCACTTTGCTGGGGGTCGCGCCAGGTCGCTGGCCGAATGCGCCAGCGCCCGCCGGTAGCCTGTATGTCTGGGATACCCCGCTCAGCGCCCCGGTAGTCGCCGGGCAACTGGACAAGGCCAACGCCGCCTTCGTTCTGGAAGCCCTGACCCGCGCCGGCAATGGCTGCCTGAACGGCGACTTCGCCGGGATGATCACCGCACCGGTGCACAAGGGTGTGATCAACGAGTCGGGTATCGCCTTCTCAGGACACACGGAATTCCTCGCCGACCTGACCCATACCGCCCAAGTGGTGATGATGCTCGCCACCCGCGGTTTGCGCGTGGCACTGGTCACCACCCACCTGCCCCTGCGCGAGATTGCCGATGCGATCACCCCGGAGCGGCTGGAGCGGGTCACGCGGATTCTGCACGCCGACCTGCAAGACAAATTCGGCATCGCCCGGCCACGCATCCTGGTTTGCGGGCTCAACCCGCACGCCGGTGAAGGCGGCCATCTGGGCCATGAAGAAATCGACATCATCGAACCTACATTAGAGCGCCTGCGCGGCGAGGGCATGGACCTTCGTGGCCCGCTGCCTGCCGACACTCTGTTTACCCCAAAATATCTGGAGCACTGCGACGCAGTGCTGGCGATGTACCACGACCAGGGCCTGCCCGTGCTGAAGTACAAAGGCTTCGGCGCCGCAGTCAACATCACCCTTGGCCTGCCGATCATCCGCACCTCGGTCGACCACGGCACAGCCCTGGATCTGGCCGGCAGCGGCAAGATTGACACCGGCAGCCTGCAGGTCGCCCTGGAAACCGCCTACCAGATGGCCGAGACCCGTTTATGACCGAGCAATACCAACACAAGGCGCGCAAACGCTTTGGCCAGAACTTCCTGCACGATGCCGGCGTCATCGACCGCATCCTGCGCTCCATCAGCGCCAAATCCGGCGACCGCATGCTGGAAATCGGCCCGGGCCAGGGCGCACTGACCGCTGGCCTGCTCAACTCCGGTGCGCAACTCGACGTGGTGGAACTGGACAAGGATCTGATCCCGATCCTCAACCAGCAGTTTGCCGGCAAGAGCAATTTCAACCTGCATCAGGGCGATGCGCTGAAGTTCGACTTCAATACCCTCAACGCTGCGCCGAACAGCCTGCGCGTGGTCGGCAACCTGCCATACAACATCTCCACGCCGCTGATTTTTCACCTGCTGAACAACGCCGGCATCATTCGCGACATGCACTTCATGCTGCAGAAGGAAGTGGTCGAACGTCTGGCCGCTGGTCCGGGTGGCGGTGACTGGGGTCGTCTGTCGATCATGGTTCAGTACCACTGCCGCGTGGAACACCTGTTCAACGTCGGCCCGGGCGCGTTCAACCCGCCGCCGAAGGTCGACTCGGCGATCGTTCGTCTGGTGCCGCACGCCGTCCTGCCACACCCGGCCAAGGATCATCGTCTGCTCGAGCGCGTGGTGCGCGAAGCGTTCAACCAGCGCCGCAAGACCCTGCGCAACACCCTCAAGCAATTGATGACCGCAGCCGAGATCGAAGCCGCCGGCGTCGATGGCAGCCTGCGCCCCGAGCAACTGGATCTGGCCGCATTCGTGCGCCTGGCCGACAAGCTCAGCGAACAAGCCCCGCAAGCCCCCGCCGCCGACTGACCGGCGATGAACGCTATCGGGCAGGCCGCCACTCTGGTTTACTGCCCGATACTTGCCTAGACTGATTCCCCATCAGCTACGCCTCGCGTTCCGCTTTGCTTAAGGCCCTTTTGCATGTCCGATCCTCGTTATCAGGTCGATGTCAGCGTCGTTACCCGCTATCTGGCAGACCAATCGCAACCCGAGCACGACCGCTTCGCCTTCGCCTACACCATCACCGTGCACAACAATGGCGAGCGCCCTGCCCGGCTGATGTCGCGGCACTGGGTGATCACCGACGGCGACGGGCATAAAGAAGAAGTGCGCGGCGCCGGCGTCGTCGGCCAGCAACCGCTGATCGACGTTGGCAAAAGTCACACCTACAGCAGCGGCACGGTGATGACCACCAAGGTCGGCACCATGCAGGGCACTTACGAAATGGTCGCCGACGACGGCAAGCATTTTGACGCAATCATCAAACCCTTCCGCCTCGCCGTACCCGGAGCCTTGCACTGATGACGACGTACGCCGTCGGCGACCTGCAAGGCTGCCTGGAACCACTCAAGTGCCTGCTCAAGCAGGTCGCGTTCGACCCCAGGCTTGATCGGCTGTGGCTGGTCGGCGATCTGGTCAACCGCGGCCCGCAGTCACTGGAGACCCTGCGCTTCCTTTATGGCATGCGCGAATCGCTGGTCTGTGTGCTGGGTAATCACGACTTGCATCTGCTGGCCGTCAGCCGGCACATCGAGCGCCTGAAAAAGTCCGACACGTTGCGCGAAATTCTCGAGGCACCCGATGCGGCTGAGCTGCTTGAGTGGCTGCGTCAGCAAAAGCTGATGCATTACGACGAGCAGCGTGACGTGGTCATGGTCCATGCCGGCGTTCCACCACAGTGGTCGCTGCGTCGCGCCTTGAAGTGCGCCGCCGAAGTCGAAACCGCATTGCGCGATGACAATCTGTTTCCTGCCTTCCTTGACGGCATGTACGGCAATGAACCGGCGAAATGGGACAACGACCTCAAAGGCGTGACCCGCCTGCGCGTCATCACCAACTACTTCACCCGCATGCGTTTCTGCACCGCCGAAGGCAAGCTCGACCTTAAAAGCAAGGAAGGTCTCGACACCGCACCTCCGGGCTATAAACCCTGGTTCCAGCACAAGGAGCGCAAGACGCACGGCCAGCGGATCATCTTCGGCCACTGGGCCGCGCTGGAAGGCGATGTTCACGAGCCCGGCATCTCGGCGCTGGACACCGGTTGCGTCTGGGGCGGCAGCCTGACCCTGATGAATGTCGACAGCGGCGAGCGCGTGTCATGCAAATGCGATGAACACGGCGGCCTTGCACCATCAGTCGCACCACTTATCCCCGAAACGTCGCCAGTCAGCGCGCCGCGTTAGACTGCGCATTCTGCCGAGCTACAGGAACCCGCCATGAGCGAATTCAAACGAATCCCCCCGGAACAGGCCCAGGCCCTGCGTGAACAAGGCGCAGTCGTGGTTGATGTCCGTGATCCCGCCACCTTTGCCGCACTGCATATCAGTGGCTCGAAGCATTTGGACAATCATTCCTTGCACGCTTTTATCCAGGGCGCCGACCTTGATGCGCCGACTGTCGTCGTTTGCTATCACGGCAATTCCAGCCAGGGTGCCGCCGCGTACCTGATCAGTCAGGGCTTCTCCGAGGTCTACAGCATGGACGGCGGCTTTGAGTTGTGGCGTACGACTTATCCTGCGGAAACCGCGCAAGGCACACCCGAATAATTTTTTTGCAGCACGCAGGCCCCGGCTCACGCGGGCCTGCGCGTGGCAGACGAACGGTCTGCCACACATAATTACGTATCTCGCCTTTACCTCTCGAATTCCCAACTATCCTTAAGCCCAGGCCATCCAAAACAGGGGAGAGCCGGTACACCGGCGCACGGGTCATCGGGAGTGACTTTCAAGGTTGTCGACCGCGAAAGTGTTCTGGGGGGTAAACAAGCGGCCACCGCGGCTGCTTGCCAGCATCGACTGAGTGATCCGGCGTCGGCTCCACGTATCGAGCGAGGTGACGTCATGAGTATCTTTAGCCACTTCCAACAACGCTTCGAGTCCACACGCCAGGAAGAACTCTCGCTGCAGGAGTACCTGGAGCTGTGCAAAAAGGACCGCAGCGCTTACGTTTCCGCCGCCGAGCGTCTATTGATGGCCATCGGCGAACCCGAGCTGCTCGATACGTCGACCAACTCGCGGCTGTCGCGGATCTTCTCCAACAAGGTGATTCGTCGCTATCCGGCCTTTGAAGACTTCCACGGGATGGAAGAATGCATCGACCAGATCGTCTCGTATTTCCGCCATGCCGCCCAAGGCCTGGAAGAGAAGAAACAGATTCTCTACCTGCTCGGCCCTGTCGGTGGCGGTAAATCGTCCCTGGCCGAGAAGCTGAAACAATTGATGGAAAAAGTGCCCTTCTACGCGATCAAGGGCTCGCCGGTATTCGAATCGCCCCTGGGTCTGTTCAACGCCACCGAAGATGGCGCGATCCTCGAGGAAGACTTCGGCATCCCCCGCCGCTACCTGAACACCATCATGTCGCCGTGGGCGACCAAACGCCTGGCCGAATTTGGCGGCGACATCAGCCAGTTCCGTGTGGTCAAGCTGTACCCGTCGATCCTCAATCAGATCGCCGTGGCCAAGACCGAACCGGGCGACGAGAACAACCAGGACATCTCGGCGCTGGTGGGCAAGGTCGACATCCGCAAACTCGAGGAATACCCACAGAACGACGCCGACGCCTACAGCTACTCCGGCGCGCTGTGCCGGGCCAACCAGGGTCTGATGGAATTCGTCGAAATGTTCAAGGCACCGATCAAGGTGCTGCACCCATTGCTGACCGCCACCCAGGAAGGCAACTACAACAGTACCGAAGGTCTGGGGGCGATACCGTTCACCGGGATCCTGCTCGCGCACTCCAACGAATCGGAGTGGCACACCTTCCGCAACAACAAGAACAACGAAGCCTTCATCGACCGGATCTACATCGTCAAAGTGCCGTACTGCCTGCGGGTCAGCGACGAAGTGAAGATCTACGACAAATTGCTGTTCAACAGCTCGCTGGCCAAGGCGCATTGCGCACCCGACACCCTGAAGATGCTGGCGCAGTTCACCGTGCTGTCGCGCCTCAAGGAGCCGGAAAACTCCAACATCTATTCGAAGATGCGTGTCTATGACGGGGAAAACCTCAAGGACACCGATCCGAAGGCCAAGTCGATTCAGGAGTACCGCGACTCGGCGGGCGTCGACGAGGGCATGAACGGTCTGTCGACCCGCTTCGCGTTCAAGATCCTGTCCAAGGTGTTCAACTTCGATCCGCATGAAATCGCCGCCAACCCGGTGCACCTGCTGTACGTGCTGGAACAGCAGATCGAGCAGGAACAGTTCCAGGCCGAAACCCGCGAACGCTACCTGCGCTACCTCAAGGAGTACCTGGCGCCGCGTTATATCGAGTTCATCGGCAAGGAGATTCAGACTGCCTATCTCGAGTCTTACAGCGAGTACGGGCAAAACATCTTCGACCGCTACGTGCTGTATGCCGACTTCTGGATTCAGGATCAGGAATACCGCGATCCGGAAACCGGCGAGATTCTCAACCGCGTCGCCCTGAACGAAGAACTGGAGAAAATCGAGAAACCGGCCGGCATCAGCAATCCGAAGGATTTCCGCAACGAGATCGTCAACTTCGTATTGCGCGCCCGGGCCAACAACAACGGCAAGAACCCGACCTGGCTCAGCTACGAAAAACTGCGGGTGGTCATCGAGAAGAAAATGTTCTCGAACACCGAGGACTTGCTGCCGGTCATCAGCTTCAACGCCAAGGCCAGCAAAGAGGATCAACAGAAACACAACGACTTCGTTACTCGAATGGTCGAGCGCGGTTACACCGACAAACAGGTACGACTGCTGTCCGAATGGTACCTACGGGTCCGCAAATCGCAATAAAGCAGCTGCAAGCTTTCAGCGACAAGCTGCAAGAGAAAAGCAAAGACCGGTCTCGAGAGCGGCGGGAGCTTTCTCTTGTAGCTTGAAGCTTATGACTTGAAGCTCCCCGGAGGGGTCTATGAGCTATGTGATCGACCGACGTCTCAATGGCAAGAACAAGAGCACGGTGAACCGCCAGCGCTTCCTGCGGCGTTACCGTGATCACATCAAGAAGGCTGTCGAAGAGGCGGTCAGCCGTCGTTCCATCACCGACATGGAACACGGCGAACAGATCAGCATCCCCGGTCGCGACATCGACGAACCGGTGCTTCACCATGGCCGTGGCGGCAAGCAGACCGTGGTTCATCCCGGCAACAAGGAATTCACTGCCGGCGAACATATCGCCCGTCCACCGGGTGGTGGCGGCGGACGCGGTCCGGGCAAGGCCGGTAATTCCGGTGAGGGCATGGACGAGTTCGTCTTCCAGATTACTCAGGAAGAATTCCTCGAGTTCATGTTCGAAGACCTCGAACTGCCGAATCTGGTCAAACGCAACCTGAGCGGCACCGACACCTTCAAGACCGTACGCGCGGGGATCAGCAACGAGGGCAACCCGTCGCGGATCAACATCATCCGCACCCTGCGCTCGGCCCACGCCCGGCGCATTGCGCTGTCCGGCAGCAGCCGCGCCAAACTGCGCGAAGCCAAGGAGGAACTGGCGCGATTGAAGCGTGAAGAGCCGGATAACTTCGGCGATATTCAGGAACTCGAAGCGGAAATCGAAAAACTCAGCGCGCGCATCCACCGGGTGCCGTTTCTCGATACGTTCGACCTCAAGTACAACCTGCTGATCAAACAACCCAACCCCAGCTCGAAAGCGGTGATGTTCTGCCTGATGGACGTCTCCGGCTCCATGACCCAGGCGACCAAGGACATCGCCAAGCGCTTTTTCATCCTGTTGTACCTGTTCCTCAAGCGTAACTACGACAAGATTGATGTGGTGTTCATCCGCCACCACACCAGCGCCCGGGAAGTGGACGAGGAAGAGTTTTTCTACTCGCGAGAAACCGGCGGCACCATCGTTTCCAGCGCCCTGAAACTGATGCAGGAGATCATGGCCGAGCGCTACCCGAGCAACGAGTGGAACATCTACGCCGCCCAGGCTTCCGACGGCGACAACTGGAACGATGACTCGCCGATCTGCCGGGACATTCTGATCAACCAGATCATGCCGTTTGTGCAGTACTACACTTATGTGGAGATCACCCCGCGCGAACACCAGGCCCTCTGGTACGAATATGAGCGCATCGCCGAAGCCTTTTCCGACACGTTTGCCCAGCAGCAGCTGGTCTCGGCCGGGGATATCTATCCGGTCTTCCGTGAACTCTTCCAGCGCAGGTTAGTGACATGACCGCCAAAGAGCAGAAACGCCAACCCATCTCCACCGGCTCCGAATGGACGTTCGAGCTGATCCAGGCCTACGACCGCGAGATTGCCCGGATCGCGGCCGGCTATGCCCTGGACACTTATCCCAACCAGATCGAAGTGATCACCGCCGAACAGATGATGGATGCCTATGCCTCGGTCGGCATGCCACTGGGCTATCACCACTGGTCCTACGGCAAGCACTTCCTCAGCACGGAGAAATCCTACAGTCGCGGGCAGATGGGGCTGGCCTACGAGATCGTGATCAACTCGGACCCGTGCATCGCCTACCTGATGGAGGAGAACACCATCTGCATGCAGGCGCTGGTGGTGGCGCACGCGTGCTACGGACACAACAGTTTCTTCAAGGGCAACTATCTGTTCCGCACCTGGACCGATGCCAGCTCGATCATCGACTACCTGGTGTTCGCCAAGCAGTACATCATGCAATGCGAGGAGCGCCACGGTATCGACGCGGTCGAGGACCTGCTCGATTCCTGCCATGCGCTGATGAACTACGGCGTCGACCGCTACAAACGTCCGTATCCGATTTCCGCCGAGGAAGAACGCCGGCGCCAGAAAGACCGCGAAGAACACTTGCAGAAGCAGATCAACGATCTGTGGCGCACCATTCCCAAAGGAGCAGACAAATACAGCGACAAGGACAACGCGCGCTTCCCGGCCGAGCCGCAGGAAAACATCCTCTATTTCATCGAGAAACACGCCCCGCTGCTGGAGCCGTGGCAGCGGGAAATCGTGCGGATCGTGCGCAAGATTGCCCAGTATTTCTATCCACAACGCCAGACTCAGGTGATGAACGAAGGCTGGGCCACGTTCTGGCACTACACGCTGATGAACGACCTGTACGACGAGGGCCTGGTGACTGACGGGTTCATGATGGAATTCCTCACCTCGCACACCAGCGTAGTGTTCCAGCCCGGCTTCGACAGCCCTTACTACAACGGGATCAACCCCTACGCACTGGGGTTCGCGATGTATCGCGACATCCGCCGCATGTGCGAGGAACCCACCGAGGAAGATCGGCGCTGGTTCCCGGACATTGCCGGTTCCGACTGGCTGTCGACCATCAAGTTCGCCATGAGCAGCTTCAAGGACGAGAGTTTCATCCTGCAGTACCTGTCGCCCAAGGTCATTCGCGACCTGAAGCTGTTCAGCATCCTCGATGACGATCAAAAGGACGACCTACTGGTACCGGCGATCCATGACGAAACCGGTTACCGGATCATTCGTGAAACCCTGGCCGCGCAGTACAACCTCGGCAACCGTGAGCCCAACGTGCAGATCTACAGCATCGACCGGCGCGGCGACCGCTCGTTGACCCTGCGTCACCAGCAACATGACCGCAAACCCTTGGGCGACTCCACCGAAGAAGTACTGAAACACCTGCACCGGTTGTGGGGCTTCGACATTCATCTGGAAACCCTGCAGGGCGACCAGATCATGAAAACCCACCACGTACCGCCGCGCAGCGACCACAGCGAAGGCGATTATGGTCGGCTCGACCTGGCCGTGATTCACCTTTAGCTGCAGCTCTGGCCTCCGAAAGTTCGGCGCAAGGGTTATCCTGTCGGGCTAACGGAGGTTTTTTATGCAGATTTTCAAGGTTGGCGGTGCAGTGCGTGATCGCTTGCTCGGGTTACCGGTGACCGATATTGACTGGGTAGTGGTCGGCGCCACGGCGCAGGAGATGCTTGCTCAGGGTTATCGTCCGGTTGGCGCGGATTTTCCGGTATTCCTTCACCCCAAGACCGGCGAGGAATACGCCCTTGCCCGCACCGAACGCAAAAGCGGTCGCGGTTATGGCGGGTTCACTTTTCACGCCAGCCCCGAAGTCACCCTTGAAGAAGATCTGATCCGTCGTGACCTGACCATCAATGCCATGGCCGAGGACGACCAGCACCATCTGACCGATCCGTATCATGGCCAGCGCGATCTTGAAGCGCGCATCTTGCGTCATGTTTCCCCCGCATTCGCCGAAGATCCGCTCCGAGTGCTGCGCGTTGCCCGATTTGCAGCGCGTTATGCCGGACTTGGCTTTACGGTCGCGGAGGAAACGCTGGAGTTGATGCGTCAGCTCAGTGAATCGGGCGAACTGCAGGCCTTGACCGCCGAACGCAGCTGGAAGGAAATCTCCCGGGCGCTTATGGAAGATCAACCGCAGGTGTTCATTCAGGTGCTTCGCGACTGTGGCGCCTTGAAAGTATTGATGCCGGAAGTCGACGCGTTGTTCGGCGTACCGCAACCAGAGGCTCATCATCCGGAAATCGACACCGGCCTGCACACTCTCAGCGTTCTGGAGCAATCAGCGCTGCACGAACAACCGCTGACGGTGCGCTGGGCCTGCCTGCTGCATGACCTCGGCAAAGGCCTGACGCCGGAAGAAGAGTGGCCACGACATATCGCCCATGAGCACACTGGGTTGAAGCTGATCAAAGCGGTCAACGAACGCTTCAAGGTACCGAAGGATTGTCAGGAGTTGGCGCTTCTGGTCGGCAAGTACCACACCCACAGCCATCGCGCTCTGGAGCTGAAGGCATCGACCTTGCTGGAGCTGCTGCAGAGTTTTGACGTGTATCGCCGACCGCAGCGTTTCGAGGAGTTCATCGTCGCGTGCGAGATGGATGCGCGCGGACGCAAGGGGCTGGAACAGCGCAGTTATCCCCAAGCCGATTATCTGCGTGGGGCAGCCAATGTGGCACGCGGGGTGGCGGTGCAGCCGCTGCTGGAGAAGGGTTTTAAAGGCCCGGAACTGGGGGAAGCGCTGAAGCGAGAACGACTGAAGGCGCTAAAAGCCTACAAAGACGAGGCGTCAGCCTGAAAAGCTTCGCGAGCAAGCCCGCTCCCACAAGGGGAATGCATTCCAAATGTGGGAGCGGGCTTGCTCGCGAAAGCGGCAGTTAATTCAACGCAAATCCGAAGACGTGAGCTGCTGCCCACGCCACTCAAAGGCCACCGGTGCCAACACCTGATCAATCTGCGCCTCTGCCCACAGCGTCGCGAAGCTTTTTCCCACGCCAGGATGCAGCCGATCCGGCGCAATCAGCGACAGCGGCCACAGCACAAAGGCGTTTTTCAGAATTTCGGCGCGCGGCAGAATCAAGCCGTCGAAGTTGCCGGTCAGATCGCCGTACAACAGCACGTCGATATCCAGCGGCAGCCCCTTGCGATCCGGGGCATAGCGACCGTTATCGGCCTCGATGAATTTCAGGCGCCGATCCAGTTCGATCAACGGCAGATCGGTAAACGCCGACACCACGAAATTGAAGAACGGCCCGCTCTTGATCCCCACCGGCTGGCTCTCGAACACCGCCGAACAGCGGATATCGACGAGAAACGTCGCCAAAGCGTCGAGTCCCGCGTGCAAATGGGTTTCGCGCTCGATATTGCTACCGAGCCCGAGGTACACCTGAGTCAGCGACATCCGCGCTCGATCTCCACGCCCACGCCACCCTTGGCGGCCGGCACGGCACCCGGTTTGGTCAGTTTCAGGCGCACCCAAGTGATCTTGAATTCGGCCATCAGCACTTCAACCAGACGCTCGGCAAAGGTCTCGACCAGTTGATACTGAGATTGCTCGGCAAAAGCCTGGATGCGCGTGGAAACGCTGGCGTAATCGAGCGCCAGGGTCAGGTCGTCGCCGGCTGCGGCCGGGCGATTGTCCCAGGCGAAGCTCAGATCAAGACGCAGGCACTGTCGGATGCCACGCTCCCAGTCGTAGGCACCGATCACGGTGTCGACTTCCAGGCCCTCGATAAACACTCTGTCCAAGCACTTCTCTCCGCTGCACGACAAGGGCGCAATGCGCCGTTAGAATCAGGGCGTCCTCGCCCGGAATAGTTAGCATGTTTTGGTTACTGGCGACCCTCGCCTACCTGCTCGGCTCTCTGTCCTTCGCCATTTTGCTCAGCCGCCTGACCGGAAATCCGGACCCGCGAATGAGTGGCTCGGGCAATGCCGGCGCCACCAACATGCTGCGCCTGGTCGGTCGCAAACTGGCGATCCTGACCCTGCTGGGTGATCTGTGCAAAGGCCTGGTACCGGTGCTGATCGCAGCGGCCGCCGGCCTTTCGCTGCAGGACCAGGCCTGGATCGGCGTGTGCGCCGTGATCGGTCACCTGTTCCCGCTGTATTTCCGTTTTCGCGGCGGCAAAGGCGTCGCCACGGCTGCCGGCATGCTGCTGGGCCTGTATCCACCCGCCGCACTGCTGGCGGTGTGCGCCTGGCTGCTGACGTTCTACCTGACCCGCACCAGCTCGCTGGCGGCACTGATCGCCACGCCCCTGACCCTGCCCTTGCTGGCCTGGCAGGAACCGGAGGCGCTGCTGCCGATGAGCGCGTTGACGCTACTGATCGTCTGGCGCCACCGCGGCAATCTACGCGACCTGTTTGCCGGGCGCGAACGGCATTTTTAAATACCGCTCAGCCACACCGCCCATCACAGCGCCGACAACTGCTCCATCGGCCAGCGCGCCTGTACGCTGATCGCCAGACTTTCCTGCTGACCGGCCTGCAAACGCTGGCAACCGGCAAACGCGATCATCGCGCCATTGTCGGTGCAGAACTCGGGACGGGCGTAGAACACCTCGCCCTGCATGTCACCGAGCATCTTTTCCAGAGACGCGCGCAAGGCCTTGTTGGCGCTGACGCCGCCAGCGATCACCAGGCGCTTCATGCCCGCGTGTTTCAGGGCACGCTTGCACTTGATGGTCAAAGTCTCCACCACGGCCTGCTGGAACGCCAGCGCGATGTCGCAACGGGCTTGCTCGCTGTCGTCCCCGGCGCTGACGCACTGCTGCCAGGTATTGAGAGCAAAGGTTTTCAAGCCGCTGAAGCTGAAATCCAGACCGGGACGATCACACATCGGACGCGGGAAGGTGAAACGTCCTGCGACGCCCTTCTCGGCCAGCTTGGCGATTTCCGGTCCGCCCGGATAATTGAGCCCCATCATTTTTGCGGTTTTGTCGAACGCTTCGCCGGCGGCATCGTCGAGGGTTTCGCCAAGCAGGCTGTATTGGCCGATGCCATCGACCTGAACCAACTGCGTATGACCACCGGAAACCAACAAAGCGACGAACGGGAATTGCGGCGGTTTTGGCTCCAGCATCGGCGCCAGCAAGTGGCCTTCCATGTGGTGCACACCGAGTGCCGGAATGCCCCAGGCAAACGCCAGCGCCTGAGCGCACGAGGCCCCGACCAGCAGCGCCCCGACCAGGCCCGGGCCCGCGGTGTAGGCGATCGCATCGATCTCGGTCGGCACGCAGTCAGCCTCGGCCAACACCTGACGAATCAAGGGCAGCATGCGCTTGACGTGGTCACGCGAGGCCAGCTCCGGCACTACACCGCCATAGACGCGGTGCAGGTCGATCTGGCTGAACAGCGCGTCGGCCAGCAGGCCGCGTTCGCTGTCGTATAATGCGACGCCGGTTTCGTCGCAGGAAGTTTCTAATCCCAGTACTAGCATGGGTTTGCGCCTTGTTTAGGCTGAATTCGAAGGCGCGCATAATAGTCGCCATGCGATGCCCCGACTAGCGGTTTTCGATCAGAGGCTTTGCATTCCGAGCGAT
>NZ_JBIUVO010000046.1:38848-42212 GCF_044742995.1 Pseudomonas sp. NPDC087803 | reverse complement strand
CAAGAACAAGACGTAAAACAATATCATCTTCGTTCAATTGACTAAACCCGATTGCCCGAGCAAAAAACAGATTTCGCCTTCATTGACGGTCAGGCTTACCGAGTCCACGGCTTTGACATCTTTGCCGTTGCTCTGGAAGGTCTTGCTGAGGTTTTGAAGTTCGATCATTTGAGGAGTCCTTTTGGAGTCAGCGTACGTTGCAGCCACTGCAGGAGAAGGTCGGCGAAGATCGCCAGAAGACTGACCAGCAGCGCGCCGACGATCAGCATCGACATGTCGCTGCGGCTGATGGAGGCGAGGATCAGCACACCGAGGCCCCCGGCGCCGATGGTCGCGGCGATGGTCATCACACCGATGTTCATCACCACCGCAGTGCGCACCCCGGCGAGGATCACCGGCACCGCAATCGGCAACTCGACCATGCGCAGGCGCTGGCCGAAGGTCATGCCGATGCCGCGTGCGGCTTCACGGATACCCGGCTCGACGCCGGTCAGGGCGAGGTAGGTGTTGCGCATGATCGGCAGCAGTGAATAGAGGAACACCGCGGTGATCGCCGGCATCGGCCCGAGGCCCTGGCCGAACTTGGAGTAGAACGGCAGCAGCAGACCGAACAGGGCAATCGACGGCACGGTCAGCAACACCGTGGCGCTGGCCTGCAAGGGACCGGCGAGGCTCGGGAAGCGCGTCATCAGAATGCCCAGTGGCACACCGATGAGGATCGCCAGTGTCACGGCGATGCCGACCAGGGTGATGTGCTGCCAGGTCAGGTGCATCACCTGCTGCCAGTCGAGGTGGGAAAAGGCGTTCAGAAATTCCATGACTTTTCCTCCTTAGTTGAGTGGGTGCTGGCGCAGGAAATCCGCGGCCACTTTCGACGGGCTTTCGTGATCGACGTCGACCCGCGCGTTGAGCTGGCGCATGGTTTCGTCGTCGAACAATTGCGCCAGCGGCTTGAGTTGCTCGGCCAGTTGCGGGTGCGCATCGAGGTAGGCCTGACGCACCACCGGCGCGGCGGTGTAGTCGGGGAAATAGTGCTTGTCGTCTTCCAGCAGTTTCAGGCCAAAGGCGTTTAAGCGGCCGTCGGTGGTGTAGACCAGACCGGCAAACACCTGACCGTTGCGCAGCGCGGTGTAGACCAGCCCTGCGTCCATCTGGCGGATGTTGTTGCGGGTCAGGTTCATGTCGTAGAGCTTGACCATGCCGTCGAGACCGTCGGAGCGGTTGGCAAACTCGGTGTCCAGCGCCACCAGATGATTGGTCTTCGCTTCATCGCGCAGCACCTTGTTCAGGTCACTGATGGTGTTGATCTGCGGATATTGCTCGGCGACTTTTTTCGGCAGGGCGAGGGCGTAGGTGTTGCTGAATTTCGACGGGCTCAGCCAGACCAGGCCTTTTTTCGCGTCGAGTTCTTTGACCCGCGCGTAAGACTGTTCGCTGTCGAGTTTCTCGGTGACATGGTTGTATGCCACCAGCGACACGCCGGTGTATTCCCAGAGCATGTCCAGCTGCCCGCTTTCGTGAGCGCTGCGGGCGAGGTTGCTGCCCAGACCGCCGGTGATCTGCGCGTCGTAGCCTTTGCTGCGCAGGTATTGCGCGGTGATTTCCGCGAGCAGGGTTTGCTCGGTGAACACCCGGGCGCCGAGGCGGATCACCGGTTTTTCGGCGGCTTGGGCCAATCCTGCAAACAGCAGGAGGCAGCTCAAGATCAAGCTAAATCGTTTCATAAATATTCCTTCGCAAGAGCCTTAAGACGGGCGCAAACCGCGTTCCAGCCAGAGACGGCTGGCGAGGGTGACCACGCCATCGAGCAGCAGGGCCAGCAGCGCGGTGCACGCGGCGCCGAGCAGCAGTTGCGGCTGATTGTTCAGGGCGATGCCAGGGAAGATCAGGCTGCCGAGGCTGTTGGCGCCGATCAGGAAGGCCAGCGGCGCGGTGCCGACGTTGATCGCCAGTGCCACGCGCACGCCACCGATGATGATCGGTACGGCGTTGGGCAATTCGACTTTCCACAGCACCTGACGCGGGGTCATGCCGATGCCGACGGCGGCTTCTTTCAGCGAGCCCTGGACGTTTTTCAGGCCTTCATAGGTGTTGCGCACAATCGGCAACAAGGAGGCGAGGAACAAGGCGAAGATCGCCGGACCACTGCCGATGCCGAGAATCCCCAGGGCAATCGCCAGTACGGCCAGCGGTGGCACGGTGTTGCCGATATTGAAGATCTGCATGAAGCGTTCAGCGCGGCCGACCATGGTCGGGCGACTGAGGAAGATACCGGCGGGGATGCCCACGACCAGGGCGGCCAGCATTGAAGCGAGGACGAGAATCAGATGAGCTTGCAGGTAAAACAACAAATCGTCGCGGTAGTGTTCGATCGTGTTGATGCCGATCCAGTGGACCAGCAGGGCCAGGAGCGCGATAACCACCGCACCTCCCATCAGCCCTTTGCCATAGCGGATAGCCACAGGCGGACTCCTTTTTTATAGTCGGCGAACGCCGTCCCGAGTGGCATGCCATGCCTGGCTGCCGGGAAATAAACGTTCGCGAGAAGCAGCTCCCTCAGCACCGGCAACAAGCGGTCTGAAAGCGAGCCATGAGCGCAGCCTCGTCAGGCTAACTTGCTGATTTTTCAGCCCCTGACGAAATGTCGTAACAGGGGATGGACGTCTCCGTGCTTCAAAAGGTTCCCACATCAGATGCCATCTGGCCACCTGTAGGAGCTGTCGCAGGCTGCGATCTTTTGATTTTGTTGTTAAGCGCAGGATCAAAAGATCGCAGCCTTTGGCAGCTCCTACAGGGATTTGCGGGTCCGAGGGACGGTGGTCTGGCGATCACTTTTTAAGCTATACTCGCCGCCCTTTTTTGAATCACCGCCAGGCGATTTCCCATGACCAACCAGGCCGCCGAAGTCGCGAAACGCCGCACTTTCGCCATTATTTCCCACCCCGATGCCGGTAAAACCACGATCACCGAAAAGCTCCTGTTGATGGGCAAGGCGATTGCTGTGGCCGGCACGGTGAAATCCCGTAAATCCGATCGCCATGCGACATCCGACTGGATGGAGATGGAGAAGCAGCGGGGTATTTCCATTACCACGTCGGTCATGCAGTTCCCGTATCGCGAGCACATGATCAACCTGCTCGACACCCCGGGCCACGAAGACTTCTCCGAAGACACCTACCGCACCCTGACGGCGGTCGACTCGGCGCTGATGGTCCTCGACGGCGGTAAAGGCGTTGAGCCACGGACCATCGCGCTGATGGATGTCTGCCGTCTGCGTGACACGCCGATCGTCAGCTTCATCAACAAACTCGACCGTGACATCCGCGACCCGATCGAACTGCTCGACGAAATCGAAGCCGTCCGC
>NZ_JBIUVO010000046.1:24252-38838 GCF_044742995.1 Pseudomonas sp. NPDC087803 | reverse complement strand
GATCGGTTGCTACCGCGACTTCAAGGGCGTGTACCACCTGGCCGACGACTACATCATTGTCTACACCGCCGGTCACGGTCACGAACGCACCGAAACCAAGATCATCGAGAAACTCGACTCCGACGAGGCGCGCGCGCACCTGGGCGACGAGTACGATCGCTTCCTCGAACAGCTGGAATTGGTGCAGGGCGCTTGCCATGAGTTCAACCAGCAGGAATTCCTCGACGGTCAACTGACCCCGGTGTTCTTCGGTACTGCATTGGGCAACTTTGGTGTCGACCACGTGCTCGATGCAGTGGTTGACTGGGCACCGCGTCCGCTGGCCCGGGTCGCCAACGAGCGTACTGTGGAGCCGGTGGAAGAGAAGTTCTCGGGCTTCATCTTCAAGATCCAGGCGAACATGGACCCGAAACACCGCGACCGCATCGCCTTCATGCGTATCTGCTCCGGCAAGTACGAGAAAGGTATGAAGATGCGCCATGTGCGTACCGGCAAGGACGTGCGCATCGGCGACGCCCTGACGTTCTTCTCCTCCGAGCGTGAACAGCTGGAAGAGGCGTACGCCGGCGACATCATCGGTCTGCATAACCACGGCACCATCCAGATCGGCGACACCTTCAGCGAAGGTGAAGTCCTCGGTTTCACCGGCATCCCGCACTTCGCCCCGGAACTGTTCCGTCGCGTGCGTTTGCGTGATCCGTTGAAGTCCAAGCAGTTGCGTCAGGGCCTGCAGCAGCTGGCTGAAGAGGGCGCGACTCAGGTGTTCTTCCCGGAGCGCAGTAACGACATCATTCTTGGCGCCGTCGGTGTGCTGCAGTTTGATGTGGTCGCCAGCCGTTTGAAGGAGGAGTACAAGGTTGAGTGCTCTTATGAGCCGATCACTGTTTACTCCGCGCGCTGGATTGAGTGCAGCGACAAGAAGAAGCTTGAGGAGTTTTCCAACAAGGCTGTGGAGAACCTGGCACTGGATGGCGGTGGGCACCTGACCTACCTGGCGCCGACGCGGGTTAACCTGGCGTTGATGGAAGAGCGGTGGCCGGATGTTAAATTCCGTGCGACGCGTGAGCATCATTAAGCGTTGAGCTGGTTTGTTCGAAAGCCCCTGAGGTGTAGGCCTTGGGGGCTTTTTTTTGGGGCTTTGGTCTTGGCGGCCTTTGGGCCGACCAGACTTTGGGTGGTTTTGGGTGTATATCCGTTTTTTCGGTAACGGCTACTTAGGGTTTCGCCCTTACGGCGACTCACTTTTTTGACAAACGCCTCAAAAAAGTAAGCAAAAAAACGCTTGCTCCTACGTTCGGCCCGCTCGCTGGGGCTCGGGGTTCCTTCGCTCCGGGATCGATCCGGGGGCAGCGCCTCCGGTTTGCTTCGCTGCACCTCCTCTCGCTGTGTTTGGCTGCGCCAAACGGTCGCTGCGCTCCCACCCCCGGATCAATCCCTCCACTCAGCCTTCCGACGTCGCCCGTGGATCAAGATCAAGAGCTTTCGGCGAGCTGACACTCGGCCATTTGAGTGGTGAAGAGCATGCGCTAGGCTTTTGCTTTCCTGTAGGAGCCAGCCTGCTGGCGATGGCGGCCTGACAGCCGACCAATCTCCAACAAACCCCACCCATTCCAACTGTGGGAGCTGGCCTGCCAGCGATGGCGGCCTCTGAGCCGACCAATCTCCAACAGCCCACACCCATTCCAATTGTGGGAGCTGGCTTGCCAGCGATGGCGGCCTGACAGCCGACCAATCTCCAACAGACCACACCCATTCCAACTGTGGGAGCTGGCCTGCCAGCGATGGCGGCCTCCGAGCCGACCAATCTCCAACAGCCCACACCCATTCCAACTGTGGGAGCTGGCTTGCCAGCGATGGCGGCCTCCGAGCCGACCAATCTCCAACAGACCACATCCATTCCAACTGTGGGAGCTGGCCTGCCAGCGATGGCGGCCTGGCAGCCGACCAATCTCCAACAGACCACACCCATTCCTACTGTGGGAGCGGGCTTGCTCGCGAAGGCGGTTTCACAGCCGACCACTCTCCAACTGACCGCACCCAATCCAACTGTGGGAGCTGGCCTGCCAGCGATGGCGGCCTGGCAGCCGACCAATCTCCAACAGACCACACCCAATCCCAATGTAGAAGCGGGCTTGCTCGCGAAGGCGGTTTCACAACCGACCATTTTCTAATCGAACTGAGCGACCGTAGGCTGCGATCTTCAGGACTCAAAAAAGCGAAGTCAAAAGACTGCAGCCTACGGCAGCTCCTGCTGGGACTGTAGGGCGAGTCCGTATTTTGAGTTCTCGATGTTCTTGAGCGCGACAACCGGCGTGCCGGGCGTTAGTGTTTCAGGTCCATGCCAGTCGTTTTGAGAGGTCAAGGGAATGACGCGCAACCTCGTCCATCTGCTGCGCCCCAATGGCTATTTCAGTCTGATGGCCTGGGTACTTGCGGCATTGCTGTTCATCAATCGTCTGAGCAGCATGGTCAAGCTGTTCATGGCGCTGTACCTGCGTCAGGAGTTGGGGCTGGCGATCGAGACGGTTGGCTGGCTGTTGTCGGCTTACGGCGCGGGGTTGTTGATCGGTTCGATGGTCGGTGGGCTGCTCAGTGACCATGTGCGGACGGCGCGGCTGACGGCAGCGTTGTTCTTCGTCTCCGTGTGGGTGTTGATCCTGCTGGGGCTGGTGACGCAGGTGCCACTGCTGGCCGGGTTGCTGTTGCTCAGCGGTACCCTCGACGGGGCGATTCGAACCCTGCATCAGCGGCTGATCATGGAGTATTGCGAGCCTGCGCAGCGTTCGCGCGCCCAGGCCTTGAGCCGGGTTGCAAGAAACCTTGGCATGGCGGCTGCCGGTATTGCCGGCGGCGTGTTGGCGCAGACGGATTTCCGTTGGGTGTTTTTTGTCAGTGCGGCGATGACGTTGCTCGCGCTGCTGTGGTTTGTCCGCACCACTTGGCGGCGGCCGGTGCTCAGGTCTGAAGAGGCTGCCGACACAGGCCCCGGTACAGGCGTGCCCTTTCGCGATACGGCGTTCCTCTGGTTACTCGGCGCGGCGGTATTGCTGGGGATGGCGTTCGACACGGTTTACAGCACGCTGGGCAATTATCTGCGTGACTACTACCACTTGAGCACTGAGGCCATCGGCTGGCAGTTCGGGCTTAACGCGATGCTGGTGGTGGCTTTGCAGATCCCTCTGACGCACTGGGGCGAGCGCTGGGGCTTGCGTCGACAACTGCTGGCGGGCTGTGTGTTGCTGGCGGTCGGGTTGGGGATGTTGCCGTTTGGCTCGGGGTTGTTTTATGTGTGTCTGTCGACGGTGATCTGGACATTGGGTGAAGCTTTTTTCATGCCGCCAATGAATGTGCTGGTCATGCGGCATGCGCAGGGTGGCAAAAGCGGCCAGTATTTTGGTCTGTTCTTCATGAGCTGGAGCGCCAGTGCGTTGCTGTCGCCGGTGCTGAGTGGTCAGCTGTATGGGCACTTCGGAGGGCACAGCGTATGGCTCGCGAGCGCGACATTGGCGTTGTTGACCGTGCCGCTGATCTGCCTTGCAACACGCTCATCGAGCCCGACCAAGGCGCAAGCAGCCGACCCGCGCGCCACCTCGCTTAGCTGATTCGGTTATAGCCGTTATTCACAAGTGATCTTCCCGACCGGGGCATTTCCGCTGGCTCGTTAGCGTCCTATCTGGTGAACCTCGCTGATCGGAACTAGATTTCATTCAGCGCCGGATCGGCACCCCAGGCTTCAACCACGAAAGGATGGAAATGGCTATGAGCATTTTTCAACGCGTTGTGCTGTTGCTTAAGGTTTTGGTGATGTTGACGCTTGGCACCACGGCGGCGTGGGCCAGTTCTGCCACGCCATCTCATGGTTTTAATGCAGCCCACGGACAGGCCGGTGTGGTCATGCTGGCCAAGTCCGAGTCAGAACCAGGCGATCAGGATCAGGGTGGCAGCAAGGATGATGACGACTCCACCACTGATGAGCCGGACACTGACGATGACGACGGCGACAGCCAGTCGTAAATCGCCGGCAAAAGAAAACCCCTTCTTCCCCGACTGATGCGCAATCGGGGGAGAAGGGGTTTGGTTAACCCTTCTGGTACAACTCAAATCCTTTGTGGGAGGGGGCTTGCTCCCGAAAGCGGTGGATCAGTCACCAGCATCATCGACTGTCACACCGCATTCGCGAGCAAGCCCGCTCCCACAATGTTGTCCGGCGTGATCAGGCGGCGCCGTCGAGGAACTGCTCGGCGTAGTGGCAAGCCACCTGCCGGTTGTCGAGCTGGCGCAGGGCCGGCTCTTCGCTGCTGCAACGCTCGGTGGCGTATGGGCAACGCTTGTGGAACGCGCAGCCCGATGGCGGGTTCAGCGGGTTGGGCAGTTCGCCGACGATCTTGATTTTCGGCTTGTCCGGATCCGGGTGGATCGTAGGCGTCGCCGACAACAAGGCCTGGGTGTACGGGTGCAGAGGACGGGTGTAGATGTCCTCTTTCGGGCCCATTTCCACTGGCCGGCCGAGGTACATCACCAACACCGAATCAGCGACGTGACGCACCACCGCCAGGTTGTGCGAGATGAACACGTAGGCGGTGTTGAATTCCTGCTGCAGGTCCATGAACAGGTTCAGCACCTGTGCCTGAATCGACACGTCCAGCGCCGAGGTCGGTTCGTCCGCCACCAGCACTTTCGGTTGCAGCATCATCGCCCGCGCCAGGGCGATCCGCTGACGCTGACCGCCGGAGAACATGTGCGGATAACGCTGGTAATGCTCAGGACGCAAGCCGACCTGCTTCATCATCGCCTGGACTTTCTCGCGACGTTCGGCGGCACTCAGGTTGGTGTTGATCAGCAGCGGCTCGGCCAGTTGATCACCGATTTTCTGCCGTGGGTTCAACGACGCGTACGGGCTCTGGAACACCATCTGCACGTCTTTGCGCAGTTGCTTGCGCTGGGCCTTGTCGGCGCCGGCGACTTCCTGGCCGGCGATTTTCAGCGAGCCGGACGACGGCTCTTCAATCAGGGTCAGGGCACGGGCGAGGGTGGATTTGCCGCAGCCCGACTCGCCAACCACGGCGAGGGTCTTGCCGGCTTCCAGTTCGAACGACACGCCATTGAGCGCGCGCACGGTCGCGTGGCCCTTGAACAGGCCACGGGAGACTTCGTAGTGACGGGTCAGGTCGCGGGCGGTAAGTACGACGGCCATTACGCCACCTCCTGGTTCAGCGGGAAGAAGCAGCGCGCGAGGCTGTTGCTTTTCGGATCAAGGGCCGGACGCTGCGCGCGGCAGCTGTCCTGCACGTACGGGCAGCGTGGCGACAGCAGGCAACCCTGCGGCCGGTCGTAACGCCCCGGAACGATACCCGGCAGGGTCGACAGGCGCGAGGCGCCGAGGCTGTGCTCGGGAATCGCCTTGAGCAGCGCTTCGCTGTACGGGTGCGCCGGGATGTCGAACAGTTGTGGCACCTGACCGACTTCAACCGCTTGGCCGGCGTACATCACACAGACGCGCTGGGCGGTTTCAGCCACGACCGCGAGGTCGTGAGTGATCAACACCAGACCCATGTTCTGTTCTTTCTGCAACGCCAGCAGCAGATCCATGATCTGTGCCTGAATCGTCACGTCCAGTGCCGTGGTCGGTTCGTCGGCGATCAGCAGTTTCGGCTCGCCGGCAATCGCCATGGCAATCGCCACCCGCTGGCTCATACCACCGGACAGTTGGTGCGGATAGGCGTCCATACGGCTGGCGGCGCCCGGGATTTCAACTTTTTCCAGCAGTTCGATGGCACGTTTGCGCGCTTGCTTGCCGGACATTTTCAGGTGCAGGCGCAGCACTTCTTCAATCTGGAAACCGACGGTGTAGCTCGGGTTGAGCGCGGTCATCGGGTCCTGGAACACCATCGCCAGGTCTTTGCCGACGATCTGCCGACGCTGGCGGTTGCTCAGCTTGAGCATGTTCTTGCCGTCGAAGCTCAGGGCGTCGGCAGTGACGATCCCCGGGTGCTCGATCAGGCCCATCAGCGCCATCATGGTCACGGACTTGCCCGAACCGGATTCGCCGACGATCGCCAGGACTTCGCCCTTGTCGACTTTCAGATCGAGGCCGTCGACCACCGGAACGGCGTTCTTGTCGCCGAAGCGAACATTGAGATTCTTGATTTCTAGCAGTGACATGGGAATCTCCTCAGGCGGCGTTCTTGAGTTTCGGGTCCAGCGCATCGCGCAGGCCGTCGCCCATCAAGTTGATTGCCAGCACGCTGAGCAAAATGGTCAAACCAGGCAGACTGACGACCCACCAGGCGCGTTCGATGTAGTCACGGGCCGAGGCCAGCATGGTGCCCCACTCAGGGGTTGGCGGTTGTACGCCAAGGCCGAGGAAGCCCAGTGCCGCAGCATCGAGAATCGCCGAGGAGAAGCTCAAGGTCGCTTGAACGATCAGCGGTGCCATGCAGTTGGGCAGCACGGTGATGAACATCAGGCGTGGCAGACCGGCACCGGCCAGGCGCGCGGCGGTCACGTAGTCGCGGTTCAGTTCGCCCATCACCGCAGCACGGGTCAGGCGCACGTAGGACGGCAGCGATACCACGGCAATGGCGATCACGGTGTTGATCAGGCCAGGGCCGAGGATGGCGACAATCGCCACAGCCAGCAGCAGCGACGGCAGGGCCAGCATGATGTCCATCAGACGCATGATGGTCGGGCCGATCATTTTCGGGAAAAAACCGGCGAACAGACCCAGCAGGATCCCCGGGATCAGCGACATCACCACCGACGACAGACCGATCAGCAGCGACAGGCGCGAACCCTGGATCAGGCGCGACAGCAGGTCGCGACCCAGTTCATCGGTACCGAGCAGGAACTGCATCTGCCCGCCTTCAAGCCACGCCGGTGGCGTCAGCAGGAAGTCACGGTATTGCTCGCTCGGGTTATGCGGGGCGACCCATGGCGCGAAGATCGCGCAGAAAATCACCAGCAGCATGAACAGCAGGCCGGCAACCGCACCCTTGTTCTTGGAGAAGGCTTGCCAGAATTCTTTGTACGGTGACGGGTACAGCAGGCTTTGATCCGCGTTCGGCGCGGAAGTGGCTACTGAGGATGTTGGAGTGCTCATGGTATGGACCTCAGCGCTGATGACGGATGCGTGGGTTGGCAAAGCCGTAGAGGATGTCCACTACGAAGTTGACCAGAATCACCAGGCAGGCGATTAACAGGATGCCGTTTTGCACAACCGGGTAGTCCCGGGCGCCGATGGCTTCGATCAGCCATTTACCGATGCCGGGCCAGGAGAAGATGGTTTCGGTCAGAACTGCACCGGCCAGCAGCGTGCCGACTTGCAGGCCGACCACGGTCAGTACCGGAATCAGTGCGTTGCGCAGGCCGTGCACGAACACCACGCGCGCCGGCGACAAGCCTTTGGCCCGGGCGGTACGGATGTAGTCTTCACGCAGCACTTCGAGCATCGACGAACGAGTCATCCGCGCGATCACCGCCAGCGGAATGGTGCCGAGCACGATGGCCGGCAGGATCAGGTGATGCAGCGCATCGAGAAACGCGCCCATGTCATCGGCCAGCAGCGTGTCGATCAGCATGAAACCGGTGCGTGGCTCGATGTCGTAGAGCAGGTCGATCCGCCCGGACACCGGGGTCCAGCCCAGGCTCACCGAAAAGAACATGATCAGGATCAGGCCCCACCAGAAGATCGGCATCGAATACCCCGCCAGGGAGATGCCCATCACCCCGTGGTCGAACAGGGATCCTCGCTTGAGTGCCGCGATCACCCCGGCCAGCAGGCCCAGGATGCCGGCGAACAGCAGGGCGGCCATGGACAGTTCCAGGGTCGCCGGGAAGAGGGAGGTGAACTCGGTCCATACGCTTTCACGCGTACGCAGGGATTCGCCGAGATCGCCGTGGGCCAGTTTGCCGATGTAGTCCAGGTACTGGGCATACAGCGGTTTGTTCAGACATAGGCGTTCCATTGCCTGAGCGTGCATTTCGGGGTCGACCCGACGTTCGCCCATCATCACTTCCACGGGGTCGCCAGGGATCATGCGAATCAACGCGAAAGTCAGCAGGGTGATGCCGAAAAACGTGGGGATCAACAACCCCAGTCGGCGGGCAATAAAACTAAACATCTTGTGTGGTACCTCATCAGCCGGTTAGGCGTGCCCGGCGACCCTGGGATCAGGGAGGCCGGGAGTTTCTTATCTACTTCACCTGGGTGGTGGCGAAGTTATTAGTGGTGAGAGGGCTGATGTGATAACCCTCTACGTTGTTGCGCATTGCGGTGAACATTCGGGTGTGGGCCATGCTGATCCACGGTTGGTCCTGATTAAACAACACCTGGGCCTGTTCGTAGAGCTTCGCGCGTTCGGCCGGATCTACTTTAGCCCGTGCTTCGTCCAGCAGCCCCTGGAATTTCTCGTTGCACCAGCGCGCGTAGTTTTCGCCGTTCTTGGCCGCTTCGCAACTGAGCATAGGCGTCAGGAAGTTATCCGGGTCGCCGTTGTCGCCCGCCCATCCGGCCGACACCATGTCGTGCTCGCCGGCCTTGGCGCGTTTGAGCATTTCGCCCCATTCCATGACGCGGATGTCGATCTTGATCCCGACTTTCGCCAGGTCAGCCTGCATCATCTGTGCGCCGAGCATCGGGTTCGGGTTGGTCGGGCCGCCGCCGTTACGGGTAAACAGGGTAAACACGGTGCCTTCCGGAACCCCGGCTTCCTTGAGCAGGGCGCGCGCCTTGTCCAGATCGCGTGGCGGGTTTTTCAGGTCGTGGTTGTAGCCCAGCAGCGTCGGCGGGTACGGGTTGACCGCGACCGAGGCGTTGCCCTTGCCGAACAGCGCGTTGACGTAGGCTTCCTTGTCGAAGGCGATGTCGATCGCTTTACGCACACGCACGTCGCTGATGTATTTGTGCTGGGTGTTCATGGCGATGTACGAAACGGTCATCGCGTCCATCTCGTCGACTTTCAGGTTGCTGTCTTTCTTGATGCTCGGGATGTCATCCGGTTTCGGATACAGCGCGATCTGGCACTCGTTGGCCTTGAGCTTTTGCAGACGCACGTTGTTGTCGGTGGCGATCGCCAGGATCAGCGCGTCGGCCGGTGCCTTGCCACGGAAGTAGTCCGGGTTGGCCTTGAAGCGCACCTGCGCATCCTTGGCGTAACGCTGGAAGATGAACGGGCCGGTGCCGACAGGCTTGTTGTTGAGGTCGCCGGTCTTGCCGGACTTGAGCAACTGGTCGGCGTATTCGGCCGGGTAGATCGAGGAGAACGCCATCGCGATGTCGGCCAGGAACGGCGCTTCGCGGCGGGTCAGGGTGAACTTGACCGTGTTGTCGTCGACTTTTTCTACGCTTTTGAGCAGTTCCTTGAAGCCCATGCTTTCAAAGTACGGGAAGCCCACGCTCGACAGTTTGTGCCACGGGTGATTCGGGTCCAGCTGACGCTGGAAGCTCCAGACCACGTCGTCGGCGTTCATGTCGCGGGTCGGCTTGAAGTATTCGGTGGTGTGAAACTTGACGCCTTTACGCAAGTGGAACGTGTATGTCAGGCCGTCTTCACTGATGTCCCAGGATTCGGCCAGTGCCGGAATCACTTCGGTGGTGCCGGGCTTGAAGTCGGCCAGACGGTTGAAAATGGTTTCGGCCACCGCATCGGCAGTGACTGCAGTTGTGTACTGGACCATATCGAAGCCTTCCGGGCTGGCTTCGGTGCAGACCACCAAGGGTTTGGCCGAGACGCCGATGGCGGCGCTCAACAACGCGGCAGCAACGGCCGCACGTAGGGGAAGCATTTTCATCGTTAACCCTCTGCAATCGGTTGAAGACAAAAAACCGAACGGCCGACTCATCATGAGTCAGCCGTCGGTTGGCGTTTTTTTACAGGATGTTGAATGGAACAGTGGTCACGAGACGGAACTCGTTGATGCTGCCGTCAGCCTGGTTTTCGCTGGCGCGGTGAGCGGTGTAGGTGCCACGAATGGTGGTCGCCTTGAGTGGGCCGCTCTGTACCGCGTAGGTGGCACCGATGCCGTATTCATAGTGGTGCTCGCCGTCCATGCCGCGTACGTCGTACGCAGTGCCGGTGTAATGAGTACCGTCGATGCCCCAGCCGCGCGCCTGGTAGATGTTGAATTTCAGGCCTGGCACGCCGTATTCGGCCATGTTCAGACCGTAGGCAACCTGGAAGGACTTCTCGTTCGGGCCGTTGAAGTCCGACAGCAGGGAGTTGGCCAGGTAGATGCCGTTGGTTTCGTGCAGGTAGTCGAAGTACTCGTTACCATTAATGGCCTGGTACGAGAAGGTCAGGCTGTGGGCCTGGTGCGTCAGGCCAAACGACAGGGAGTAGGTGTCGTTGTCGATTTCACCCATCTCTTTCTTGCCGGTATCGACGGTCTTGTAGTAGTTCAGGCCGGTGGTCAGGCTCACGACATTACTGTCACCCAGTTCGTGGGTGGCGCCGAAGTAGTACTGGTTCCAGAAGTCTTCAGCCTTGGAGGCGTACAGGCTGGTCTTCAGGCTTTGCAGCGGCTGATAGTTCAGGCCGACGATGCTGACGCGATCGGTCTCGGCGCCATTGGCGCTGTACTCGGTGCGGAACTTCGACAGGCTTTCTTCGGTACGCGGCGATACGCGGTCGAAGCTGCCGGCGTCGAACGACAGGTTGTTCAGTTCTTCGCTGTGCAGGCTGACACCTTCAAAGCTCGAAGGCAGCGCACGGTTGCCGATGGTGTCGACGATCGGCGTGCTGAAGTTCTGACGACCGGCGGTGAGCGTGGTGTTCGAGACGCGGAACTTGACGTTGGCCAGGCCCAGTTTGCTCCACTGGCCTTCAGCGTCGCCGCCTTCTTTGGTCAGCGTACGGTTGTTGCCCGCGCCTGGACGCGTACCCGGTGCGCCACCGTTGTTGGAGGCCAGGTCCTTGCGACTACGCTCCAGCGCTACAGCGTTGTAAGCGGCAATTTCAGTACTGACACCGACGGTACCCTCAGTGAAGCCGGAGCTGAAATTGACGATGGTGCCCTGCACCCAGTTGATACGACGATCGGTCGGGGTGGCGACGCCATCCTTGCGGTAAGTGAACTTGCCGCCGCGCTTGAGTTGCTCGTTGGCGTACCAGTTACGCGTGGTGCCCTTGATCGAACTGCCTTCGAGGAAACCCGTGGCGTCAGCCTGGGCACTCTTCTCGTTAACGGTCACCGGGGTGAACGCCTGGCTCTGCTCATCGGCATAAGCGGTGGCGGTGATGCTGCTTATGGCCAGGGCCAGTATCGCGGTGCTGCTCAGTTTCATGGGTGAAGCTCCTTTACTTTCTTTTTATGCCGGCTTTTTTGGGTTGGCCGGTTATTGGTTTAGAACTCATTCACACATCGCAAACGATTGCCAAAGGCCTGATTGGCGAATTTCGGCAAAGCGCTTGCGTGAGGGGGATAGACAGCCCCCTCAGCGTTGCGGCTAATCGGTTGGGTTAATCGATACTGACGCCCGAGAACACATTGCGACCGAAGGGGCTGACCTTGAAGCCTTCAACCCGGGCGCTTAACGGCTGGTTGACCGTCGAGTGGGCCACAGGCGTGATCGGCACTTGCTGCTTGAGCAACTGCTGCGCCTGTTTGTAGAGCGTGGTGCGCTGGTCGCGGTCGGTGACGACCTTGGCCTCTTTGATCAACTTGTCGTAAGCCGGGTCGCACCACATGGAATAGTTGTTGCCGCCAATCGCGTCGCAGCTGTACAGGGTGCCCAGCCAGTTGTCCGGGTCACCGTTGTCGCCGGTCCAGCCGATCAGGCTGATGTCATGCTCGCCATTCTTGGTGCGCTTGATGTACTCGCCCCATTCGTAGCTGACGATCTTCACTTTCAGACCGATCTTCGCCCAGTCAGCCTGGAGCATTTCGGCCATCAGTTTGGCGTTGGGGTTGTACGGGCGCTGCACCGGCATCGCCCACAGGGTGATTTCGGTGCCTTCCTTGACGCCGGCAGCCTTGAGCAGCTCGCGGGCTTTTTCCGGGTTGTAGGCGGCGTCCTTGATGGTCTCGTCGTAGGACCACTGAGTTGGCGGCATGGCGTTGACCGCCAGTTGTCCGGCGCCTTGATAAACGGCGTTGAGAATCCCCTGTTTATTCACCGCCATGTCCAGCGCCTGACGCACTTCGAGCTGGTCGAAGGGCTTGTGACGCACGTTGTAGGCGATGTAACCGAGGTTGAAGCCGGGCTTGGAAATCAGCTGCAGTTTCGGGTCGGCCTTCAGCGCTTCAACGTCGGCCGGGCGTGGGTGCAGGGTGATCTGGCATTCACCGGCCTTGAGCTTCTGCACGCGCACTGAAGCATCGGTGTTGATCGCGAAGATCAGGTTCTTCAGCTTGACCCGGCTCGGGTCCCAGTAGTGCTCGTTACCGGTGTAACGGATGTTCGAGTCTTTCTGGTAGCTCTTGAACACGAACGGCCCGGTGCCGATCGGCTTCTGGTTGATGTCGCTCGGTTTGCCTTCGGCCAGCAGCTTGTCGGCGTATTCGGCGGACAGGATGGCAGCGAAGCTCATGGCGATGTTCTGGATGAACGCGGCGTCGACGCTGTTGAGCGTGAATTCCACGGTCAGTGGCCCGGTCTTTTCGACCTTGGCGATGTTCTTGTTCAGGCTCATCCCGTTGAAGTACGGGAATTCGGTCGGATAAGCCTTACGGAATGGCTGCGCGGGATCGAGCATGCGGTTAAACGTGAACAGCACGTCGTCGGCGTTGAAGTCGCGGGTCGGTTTGAAGTACGGCGTTGTATGAAATTTCACACCCTCACGCAGGTGAAAGGTGTACTTGAGTCCATCCTCGGAAATATCCCACTTGGTTGCGAGGCCCGGTACGACGTTGGTCGCGCCTTTTTCGAATTCGACCAGACGGTTGTACAGCGGCTCGGCGGCGTCGTTATCGGTCGCCGTCGTGTATTGCGCGGTATCGAAACCCGCCGGGCTGCCTTCGGAGCAGAACACCAGGCTGTTGCTGGCGGCGTAGCTGACGGACGTGGCGGCCAACAGGCCGGCGCCCAGCAATGCGGAAAAAACCAAGGTATGGCGCATGACGCTCCCTCTTTTTGTAGTGTTGTTCAATGCACCGCGACCCCGTCCAGGGATGTTGTGGTTGCATTGAGCTCAATCCAGTACGTACGGCAAGCCGGTGGCCCACGCAGAAACTGGTCAGAACCCGACGGTAGGGGCCGTGGGTCTGGCAGTAAATGCGTAATTGCCTGAATACTCGTAGGAAAAGTCGATACATTCTCTGCCGCTGCAGACAATCATCCGCAGCGGAATTGGCTGTAGGCTAATTCCTGATTTCCCGGCAGCTAAAACAACGGCGACGTCATGAACGTCGCCGTTGCAATGGCTTAATTGCTGACGCTGACGCCGTAGAAGGAGTTCAAGCCGAATGGGCTGATCTTGAAGTCCTGCACGTTGGCGCGCATGGGTTGGTACACCGTCGAGTGAGCGATAGGTGTCATCGGGACTGCATCTTTGAGGACGTGTTGCGCCTGTTTGTACAGTTCGGTGCGCTTGGCCTGATCGGTAGTGCGCTTGGCTTCTTTCACGAGGCCGTCGAACTTCTTGTCACACCACTTGGAGAAGTTGTTGCCGCTGAGCGAGTCGCAGCCGAACAGCACGTTCAGCCAGTTGTCCGGGTCACCATTGTCACCGCTCCAGCCAATGATCATGGCCTGGTTCTCGCCACCTTTGGAACGCTTGATGTACTCGCCCCACTCGTAGCTGGTGATCTTCACGTTCAGGCCGATTTTCTTCCAGTCGGACTGGAGCATTTCAGCCATCAGCTTGGCGTTCGGGTTGTACGGACGCTGTACCGGCATCGCCCACAGAACGATCTCGGTACCTTCCTTGACGCCAGCTTCCTTGAGCAGTTGCTTGGCTTTTTCAGGATCGTACTTGGTGTCTTTGATGGTGGTGTCGTAGGACCACTGGGTCGGCGGCATGGCGTTGACGGCCAGCTGGCCCGCGCCCTGGTAAACCGAATCAATGATCTGCGGCTTGTTCACCGCCATGTCCAGCGCCTGACGCACGCGCAGGTCAGCCAGCGGGTTAGCCTCGTTGCTGCCCTTGACCTTGTCCATCACGTTGTAGGCGATGTAGCCCAGGTTGAAACCGGCCTGGTCAGGCATCTTCAGGGTCTTGTCGGCCTTGAGCGCCGCGAGATCTGCCGGACGCGGGAACAGGGTGACCTGGCACTCGTTCTTTTTCAGCTTCTGGATACGGACCGACGGGTCGGTGGTGATGGCGAAGATCAGGTTGTCGATCTTCACGTCTTCAGGCTTCCAGTAGTCCTTGTTGCCGGTGTAACGGATGTTCGAGTCTTTCTGGTAGCTCTTGAACACGAACGGGCCGGTGCCGATCGGCTTCTGGTTGATGTCGGCAGCCTTGCCTTCCTTGAGCAGCTGGGCAGCGTACTCGGCGGACTGGATCGAGGCGAAGCTCATGGCCATGTTCTGGATGAACGCGGCATCGACTTCTTTCAGGGTGAACTTGACGGTGTGGTCGTCGACTTTATCGATCTTGGTGATGTTGGTGTCCATCCCCATGTCGGTGAAGTACTGGAATTCGGTCG
>NZ_JBIUVO010000046.1:0-24242 GCF_044742995.1 Pseudomonas sp. NPDC087803 | reverse complement strand
CACCACCCCGTATTTCAAGCCGACTCGGGAATTCGGTCGGGTACGCCTTACGGAACGGGTCATCCTTGTTAATCATGCGATTGAAGGTGAACAGCACGTCGTCGGCGTTGAACTCACGAGTCGGCTTGAAATACGGGGTGGTGTGGAACTTGACGCCTTCACGCAGGTGGAAGGTGTAAGTCAGGCCGTCCGTGGAAATGTCCCAACTGGTGGCCAGGCCAGGAACAACGGCGGTGCCGCCGCGCTCGAACTGGCTCAGGCGGTTGAACATGGTTTCGGCTGAGGCGTCGAAGTCGGTTCCGGTGGTGTACTGGCCTGGATCAAAACCGGCCGGGCTCCCTTCGGAGCAGAACACCAGGTTAGTCGCAGCGGATGCGAAAGGTGCGGAGGCTAACAAGGCCGACTAAAAACGGAATGACCGCGTGTTTAAGCATGTTGGCCTCATGATTTGTTGTCATTTTTTAATATTGAGGTACGACCTCGTGAGTCGTGCCTGCGGATACTTATGCAGGGGCCATACCCAATGCAAGATCCAGAGCGACTGCCGGCCTCAAAGCGTGGCACGAACGTACCTTAATGTCGCATTTGTATAAGAGTTGACGCATTTGACCGTTTGCGGCCGTTTTTTACGGTGCAAATGGAGCCCCAAAACGGTGCATTGGTCACGTTGTGCGCGCCGCCTTGGGGCTTGGTGTTACTTATTTATACCCACGCCGTAGAAGGGCGTCAGGCCAAACGGACTGATCTTGAAGTCGGTCACTTCCTTGCGCAGCGGCTGGAACACCGTGGAGTTGGCGATCGGGGTGATCGGCACCTGCTGTTTAAGGATCAGTTGCGCCTGTTGATACAGTTTTACCCGTTGCGCCTTGTCGGTGGTCACCTTGGCCTGCTGCACCAGTTTGTCGTAGGCCGGGTCACACCACTTGGCGTAGTTGCTGCCCTTGACCGCCGCGCAGCTGTAGAGCACGCCGAGCCAGTTGTCGGGGTCGCCGTTGTCACCTGTCCAACCATAGATCATCGCGTCGTGTTCGCCATTTTTCGCACGCTTGATGTACTCGCCCCATTCATAGCTGACGATGTTGGCCTTGATGCCGATCTTGTCCCAGTCCTGCTGGATCATCTGCGCCGACATCCGCGCGTTCGGGTTGGAGGCGCGCTGCACGGTCATCGCCCACAAGTTGATGGTGGTGCCCGGTGCAACCCCGGCTTCCTTGAGTAGCGCCTTGGCTTTGACCGGGTCGTACGGTGCGTCCTTGATGTTCGGGTCATACGACCATTGCGCCGGTGGCAAGGCGTTCTGCGCCAGTTGGCCGGCACTCTGGTAGACGGCTTTGATGATCGCCGGTTTGTCGATGGCCATGTCCAGCGCCTGGCGGACCTTGAGCTGATCCAGTGGCGGGTGAGTGGTGTTGTAGGCGAGGAAGCCGAGGTTGAAACCGGCCTGCTTGAGTACACGCAGGTTCGGGTCTTGTTCCATCACTTCGATGTCGGCCGGGCGCGGGTAGCCGCTGACCTGGCATTCGCCGGTTTTGAGTTTTTGCAGGCGGACGGCGGCGTCGGGGGTGATCGAGAAGATCAGGTTGTCGATCTTCACGTCCTCGGGTTTCCAATAGGTCGGATTGGCGGCGTAGCGGATCTGCGAGTCCTTCTGGTAACGCTTGAATACGAACGGGCCGGTGCCGACGGGTTTCTGGTTGAGGTCGGCGGCTTTGCCTTCCTTTAATAGCTGGGCAGCGTATTCGGCCGATTGCACCGAGGCGAAGCTCATGGCGAGGTTTTGCACGAAGGCGGCGTCGACGTTGTTGAGGTTGAAACGCACGGTGTTGTCGTCGAGTTTTTCCACCGATTTGATCGTGGTGTTCAGGCCCATGTCGGTGAAATATGGGGACTCGGCGGGGTAGGCCTTGCGGAAGGCGTTGTCCGGGTCGAGCAGGCGCTGGAAGGTGAACAGCACGTCGTCGGCGTTGAAATCGCGGGTGGGTTTGAAGTAGTCGGTGGTGTGGAATTTTACGTTTTGGCGCAGGTGGAAGGTGTACTGGAGGCCGTCCGGGCTTACGTCCCAGTTGGTTGCCAGGCCGGGTTCGACTTCGGTGCCGCCGCGTTTGAATTGGGTGAGGCGGTTGAAGACGGTTTCGGCGGAGGCGTCGAAGTCGGTGCCGCTGGTGTATTGGCTGGGGTCGAAGCCTGCGGGGCTGGCTTCGGAGCAGTAGACCAGGGTTGTTGCTGCGTTTGCGATTGGGGTTATGGCGGTCAGGGCCAGTGTGATCAGGAGTGGTTTGAGGGTGGATCTTTGCATGTCTGGCCCGTGGGTCTGGAGGTGATTGTTCCTTGAGGTTAGCGGGGATTCGGGGGTGTTCGGAAATATCGTTTTTTGAGGGGGTGCGTCTATCTCGGTATATCCAGCGCTGTTTGGGCATATCCGTTTCTTCGGGGGCTGCGGCTTATGGTTCCGCCCTTACGGCGGGTCACTTTTTACAAACGCCTAAAAAGTAACCAAAAACGCTTGCTCCTACGTTCGGCCCGCTCGCTAAAGCTCGGGGTCCCTTCGCTGCGGGATTGATCCGGGCGCAGCGCCTACGGTTTGCTTCGCTGCACCTCCTCTCGCTGTATTTGGCTGCGCCAAACGGTCGCTGCGCTCCCACCCCCGGATCAATCCCTCCGCTCAGCCTTCCGACGTCGCCCGTGGATCAAGATCACGAGCTGCAGCCGAGCTTGCGCTCATCCTGGAGTGGGGCGGCATGCGCCGCGTGCGGGTTGTACTTATCTTCCCTGTAGGAGCTGCCGCAGGCTGCGATCTTTTGATCTTGATTTTGTGGGAGCTGGCTTGCCAGCGATGGCGGCCTGATAGCCGACCGGTCTCTAACTGAATAAACCCAGTCCCCCTGTAGGAGCTGCCGCAGGCTGCGATCTTTTGATCTTGATTTTGTGGGAGCTGGCTTGCCAGCGATGGCGGCCTGACAGCCGACCGGTCTCTAATTGACTGGACCCAGTCCCGCTGTAGGAGCTGCCGAAGGCTGCGATCTTTTGATCTTGATTTTGTGGGAGCTGGCTTGCCAGCGATGGCGGCCTGACAGCCGACCGGTCTCTAACTGAATAAACCCGATCCCCCTGTAGGAGCTGCCGAAGGCTGCGATCTTTTGATCTTGCTTTTGAATTGTGAAAGTCAAAGTCAAAAGATCGTCCGAACGCGGCCCGAGCCTTCGGCAGCTCCTACAGTGAGTGGGGTTGTGTTTAAGAATGTGTGAGAAAACCAGAAGCTTCCCACAAGGTTTTCAGGTTGTCCCTCGGACGTCAGCTCTCTAGCCTTGAGCTGTCGCTGAAAACTCAGCGATCGGGTGTGAGAACCCGTAGGAACTGTTAATCCACAATCAGTACCACCATAATTGCCGCCGGCATTTCTGCTGCTGCAATGTTCTATGGCGGCTGTGTGCGGGCGGGCTTCGGTCCGGCCGGGCTTGTTCCTACCGGTTTCTCACCCCGCACATTGCTGCCACCACTCCGCCGCGTGAGAAACGGCGCGTGAATGGCTATTGATTAGGAACGCTATCAATGTCCAAGCCTGTCCCCGATCCACCCCAAGAAACAACCCCACTCGCCGAAGCCCTCCACGCCGAAGACCTCGCGAAGAACCGCGAAGCGATCAAACGCGCCCTCGATTTCTACCTCAGTCCCGAATCCGCAAAACCCCGCCCACCCAGCTCGATGTTCGTCATCGATCCGGACATCGACACGGAAAGCCTGCTGGCGCACGCCTGTGAATCCCTGGCCTCGGCCAACACCATGGCCAGTGATTTCGCCGATCAGCTCAGTCGCCCGCAGCGCAATACAGCGCTGGCGATTCAGCAGATCATCATGCTGGCTGAACTGGCGGTGAATCGGGCGCTGGATCGGGTTGATCCGCAGGCTTGATACCTGTCAGATCTGACAGTAGATATACCGCGCGATTGGGATGAACATGATTGCAAGCGGCTCGCCTGGTTTTGTCTTGCCGGGCGAGTTGTGTATCCAAGCAAAAACTATTGAGGTGAAGCTATGGACATCACGGATGCAAAAAAACGCGGCTATGAAGTCATGCTGGTCGCCAAAGGGAATCGAGGGTCCTTTTGGCAGGTTTATCGGGCAGGACGGTTATTTGATGATCAAGAGTTTGGGACGGAGGCTGAAGCGTGGGCGCGCGCGATAGATCTGATTAATGCAGACCAATACAACCATTGATCTTCCGTTCAAGGTTTCGACTGATGTGTGGAAAAATACGGGGTGCCTGCAATGGCAGCTCATCACTACAAACCCGGGCACAAAAAAACCGGCGATCATTCACTGATCGCCGGTTTTTCATTCAGCCCACATCAACTCACTGCATCAGCACTTCAATCGAGCCATCGGCGGTCAGGCTGACCTGGCTGGTGCCGGCTTCAACTTCCGGTGTCACCGGTGCCGAATCCGCCATGCCGGCGGCTTTCATCATCATCGGGGCGCGCATGTAAGGTTGCGGGAAGCCATTGCTGTTGAGGTTCAGGTTGACGATTTTGTAGCCCTTGCCGCCCAGTGCATCGGTGGCCAGTTGCGCGCGGGCCTTGAAGGCGCTGACGGCTTCTTTGAGCAGTTGGTCTTCGCTGGCCTTGCGGGTCGGCTCGGCGATGGCGAAGTCCATGCCGCCCATTTTCAGGTCGGTCAGCAGTTCGCCGGTGAGTTTGGACAGGGCGGCGAAGTCGGCGCTGTCCAGGCGCTGTTCGGCGCGTTCGAGCCAGCCGGTGATTTTCTGGCCTTTGGTGTCGTAGTTCGGGTAGCTGTTGCGGCTGCCCTGGCGCAGGGTGATGTCTTTGACCTGCTTGGCCTGGGCCAGTGCCTTGTTCATGGTGGTGCTGACATCGGCGGCGAGTTTGGCCGGGTCGGTGTTTTGCTCTTCGGTGTAGAGCGTCACGATCATCAGGTCGCGGGCCACTTCCTGGCTGACTTCGGCACGCAGGGAGATCTGGTTGTAGTGCAGCTCATCGGCGGCCAGCGCCGGAAGGCTGGCGACGCTGCCGACGGTCAGGGCGAGAAGGGCGGCGCTGCGGCGAAATGTGTGCATGAAAGCTCCTTGATGGGGGCGCAGGTGCTGGTTCGGGGGCCTGCGTGAAACCATCAGACTCTAACTTCTGCGATCCGGTTCGCCCAGTTACAACTTCTATACAGATGCGCCGGGCTCACCGCAGATCCTGAGTCGAGTGCGCTCTTGTGGCGAGGGAGCTTGCTCCCGCTGGGCTGCGAAGCAGTCCCAACCCCGGCAACCGTGATCTGCCAGAAATACCGGAGATACCGGATTTACGACTGCTTCGCAGCCGAGCGGGAGCAAGCTCCCTCGCCACAGTTGATCTGTGGCAGCCGTGCGGGGTAGACCAATTTTCTGGCAATGCCATGTGGTCATTTGCCGCACTTTCGCCTCTCAAAGCCGTGGCTTGGTTATACTCCGTGCGATTCGCCTGGAGCGCTCATCAGGAGAGCTCATGCTCGCCCCCGTACAACTGACTTCCGCCACTCGCCAGAACCTCTGGCGGCTGACGTTCATCCGCACCCTGGTGCTCGCCGCGCAGGCCGGCTCCGTAGGCCTGGCTTACTGGCTGCAACTGCTGCCGTTGCCGTGGGTGCAACTGGCGATGACCCTCGGCTGCTCGATTCTGCTGTGTGTGTTCACCGCCGTGCGCCTGCGTACTTCATGGCCGGTGACTGAACTCGAATACGCCCTGCAACTGGCCTGTGATCTGGTGATCCACAGTGCGCTGCTGTATTTCTCCGGCGGTTCGACCAACCCGTTCGTTTCCTATTACCTGGTGCCGCTGACCATCGCGGCGGTGACGCTGCCGTGGCGCTATTCGGTGATTCTGTCGGGCATCGCGCTGGCGCTGTACACCGTGATGCTCACACGTTTCTATCCGCTGGAAACCCTGCCGGTGGCCCGCGAGAACCTGCAGATCTACGGCATGTGGCTGAGCTTTGCGCTGGCGGCTGCGGTCATCACGTTTTTCGCTGCGCGCATGGCTGAAGAGCTGCGCCGTCAGGAGGAGTTACGGGCGATTCGTCGCGAAGAAGGCCTGCGCGATCAGCAGTTGCTGGCGGTCGCCACACAGGCGGCCGGCGCCGCGCATGAACTCGGCACACCGCTGGCAACCATGAGCGTGTTGCTCAAGGAAATGCAGCAAGATCACCCCGACGCGATGTTGCAGGACGATCTGAAGGTGCTGCAGGATCAGGTCAAACTGTGCAAAGAGACCCTGCAACAACTGGTGCGCGCCGCCGAAGCCAATCGGCGTATGGCCGTGGAGATGCAGGACGTCACCCAATGGCTCGACGAAGCGCTGAACCGCTGGCACCTGATGCGTCCGGAAGCCAGTTACCGTTTTCAGCGTCTCGGCCAGGGCACAGTGCCGCGCATGGCGCCGCCGCCGGATCTGACCCAGGCGCTGCTCAATCTGCTGAACAATGCCGCCGACGCCTGCCCGGAAAATCTCCAGGTGACGCTGGACTGGGATGCGGAAACGGTGACTATCAGCATTCGTGACCACGGCGCCGGTGTGCCGCTGGCCATCGCCGAGCAGATCGGCAAACCGTTTTTTACCACCAAGGGCAAAGGTTTCGGCCTGGGCCTGTTTTTGAGCAAGGCCAGCGTGACACGCGCCGGCGGCTCAGTGAAACTCTATAGTCATTTGGATGGCGGCACGCTCACCGAGCTGCGCCTGCCCCACGGCGCCCGAGGAGACCAACATGAGTGACGAAATCCAAGTCGAAGGCGAAGAACTGCCGCATTTGCTGCTGGTCGACGACGACGCGACCTTCACCCGAGTGATGGCCCGTGCCATGGCCCGCCGTGGCTTTCGCGTCAGCACCGCCGGTTCCGCCGAAGAAGGCCTGACCATCGCCCAGGCCGATCTGCCGGACTACGCCGCGCTGGACCTGAAAATGGACGGCGACTCCGGTCTGGTGCTGCTGCCCAAGCTGCTGGAGCTGGACCCGGAAATGCGCGTGGTGATCCTCACCGGTTATTCGAGCATTGCCACGGCGGTCGAAGCGATCAAGCGCGGTGCCTGCAACTACCTGTGCAAACCGGCCGATGCCGACGACGTACTGGCCGCGCTGCTCTCCGAGCACGCCGACCTCGACAGTCTGGTGCCGGAAAACCCGATGTCGGTTGACCGTCTGCAATGGGAGCACATCCAGCGTGTGCTGACCGAACACGAAGGCAACATCTCCGCCACTGCCCGCGCCCTGGGCATGCACCGCCGCACCCTGCAGCGCAAACTGCAGAAGCGCCCGGTTCGTCGCTGAACCTGCGCTGAACGGCCATCGCCAGCTCTCGCGATAACGCGCACCGATCAACTATGATCGGTGCGTGTCTGTTCTTTTCTTTATCGAGCCTTTTCCATGAATCAGAACGCTGAATATTCCGCGGTCAACGATGCTGTGCGCGGGCAGTTTTTTCGCAAGGTGTGGGCGATCATCACGCCTTACTGGCGCAGTGAAGAGAAGGGCAAGGCCTGGACACTGCTGATTGCGGTGATCGCGCTCTCGTTGCTGAGCGTGGGCATCTCGGTGTGGTTCAACACCTGGTACAAGGATTTCTACAACGCCCTGCAAAAGAAGGATGAAGCGGCGTTCTGGCGCTTGATTCTGTATTTTTGCGGCATTGCGGCCGTGGCGATTGTCGGTGCCGTGTACCGGCTTTATCTGACCCAGATGCTGACGATTCGCTGGCGGGCCTGGCTCACCGAAAAGCATTTCTCCCGTTGGCTTGCCGACAAGAATTACTACCAGCTGGAGCAGGGCGGTTATACCGATAACCCGGACCAGCGGATTTCCGAAGACCTCAATAACTTCACCTCCAATACCCTTGAGCTGGGGATCGGCCTGCTGCGCAATATTGTCAGCCTGGTGTCGTTCTCGATCATTCTGTGGGGCGTGTCGGGCAGCATCGAAGTCTATGGCATCACCATTCCCGGCTACATGTTCTGGTGCGTGCTGGTCTACGCCGTGGTGGGCAGCTGGCTGACGCATTTGATCGGTCGTCGCTTGATCGGCCTGAACAACCAACAACAACGCTTCGAAGCCGACCTGCGTTTTTCCATGGTGCGGATTCGTGAAAATGCCGAGAGCATCGCGTTGTACAACGGCGAGCCGAACGAAAATCGTCGTTTGAGCGGGCGCTTCGGCAATGTCTGGCACAACTTCTGGGACATCATGAAAGTGTCCAAGCGCCTGACGTTCTTCACTGCCGGTTACAGCCAGGCTGCGATCATTTTCCCGTTTATCGTTGCGTCGCCGCGTTACCTCGCCGGCAAGATCGAACTGGGCGAGCTGATGCAGATCAGCTCGGCATTCGGCAACGTCCAGGAGAGCTTCAGCTGGTTCATCAGCGCCTATCAGAGCCTCGCATCCTGGCGCGCTACCTGTGATCGTCTGCTGAGTTTCCGGCAGGCCATGACCGATAACGAAGAGCGCGTTCCGGCCATTGATGTGCAGAATCAGGGCAGTGAATTGAAGGTGCATAACCTCGGTCTTGACCTGGCCGATGGTCGTCACCTGCTGACCCATGCCGACATGACGGTGGAGCCGGGCGAGCGGGTGATGCTCAGCGGCCGTTCCGGCAGCGGCAAGTCGACGTTGCTGCGGGCGATGGGGCATCTGTGGCCGGCGGGGCACGGCAATATTCGTCTGCCGGCCGCGCGTTACCTGTTCCTGCCGCAGAAACCCTATCTGCCGATCGGCACTCTGCGCGAGGCATTGAGTTATCCACAACCGGGCGATACCTACGCGCCGGAGCGCTATGCGCAAGTGCTGGAAACCTGCCGTCTGCCGCATCTGGTCGCACGTCTGGACGAAGCCAATCACTGGCAGCGCATGCTGTCGCCGGGTGAGCAGCAACGTCTGGCCTTCGCCCGCGCCATGCTCTACGCACCGCAATGGCTGTACATGGACGAAGCGACGTCGGCGATGGATGAAGAGGATGAGGCGACGCTCTATCAGGCGCTGATTGATCAGTTGCCGGGGCTGAGCATCGTCAGCGTCGGCCACCGCAGCAGCCTGAAACGCTTCCATCCACGGCATGTGCGGATCGACAGCGGGCATCTGGTGGAACAGGCCGTGACCGCTTAACCCCCACAATGCCCCTGTAGGAGCTGCCGCAGGCTGCGATCTTTCGATGTTGTTTTGAAGATCAAAAGATCGCAGCCTGCGGCAGCTCCTACAGGGAGGACTGTGACGAGTGATCGTACAACTCGCCTGCGCTATGATGCCCACCAAGCCGAATTTTCGAGAACCGACGTTAACCATGGAAAACCCGATCGACACCCCGCGCCTCCCGCGCAAGCGCCGCAGCCTCGCTCAGGAGCTGGTGACGGTGCTGAGCGAGCAGATCCGCGACGGTCTGCTCAAGCGCGGCGACAAGTTGCCCACCGAGTCGGCGATCATGCAGGAACATGGCGTCAGCCGCACCGTGGTGCGCGAAGCGATTTCCCGTTTGCAGGCCGCAGGCCAGGTGGAAACCCGCCACGGCATCGGCACCTTCGTGCTGGATACGCCGAGTCCGAGCGGTTTTCGCATCGACCCGGCGACGGTCGTCACCCTGCGTGATGTGCTGGCGATTCTTGAATTGCGCATCAGCCTGGAAGTCGAGTCCGCCGGCCTTGCCGCGCAACGCCGCAGCCCCGAACAACTGGCAACCATGCGCGCCGCCCTCGATGCGCTGAACGACAGCGTGGCCCACGCCAGCGACGCGGTGGCCTCGGACTTCGCCTTCCATCTGGAAATCGCGTTATCCACCGGCAACCGCTATTTCACCGACATCATGACCCACCTGGGCACCAGCATCATTCCGCGGACGCGGCTGAATTCGGCACGGCTGGCCCACGATGATCAGCAGCACTACATGCAGCGCCTGAGCCGTGAGCACGAGGAAATCTACGAGGCGATCGCCCGCCAGGATGCCGATGCGGCGCGGGCGGCGATGCGCCTGCATTTGACCAACAGCCGTGAGCGGTTGCGTCAGGCGCATGAAGAGGCGCAGGCGCAGCGCGGCTGATTTTGCAGGTTTGATTCCTGTGTTGATTGATCTACCGCTTTCGCGAGCAAGCCCGCTCCCACCCTGGAATGCATTTCAAGTGTGGGAGCGGGCTTGCTCGCGAAGGGGCCTGTGAATTCAGCGCGGCAATATCGAGCGGTCCACCCTCACTGCCAAGTTCGCTTTCCCCGGCGACACAGCAAATGTCGCCAAACCGCCCTTATCCACAACCCCCCGCGCAATCGGCTTGCCGTCCGCCAGCAACTCCAGCGGCGCACCTTGCAGCGATTGCCCGGACGCCAGTTCCAGTTTCAATGTGATCGTCATGCTGATGCTCCTTGATTGACGTTGCCAGTCGGGTGGTAGTCCTTGAGCAGCAGGTACGTGCTCCAGCCCCACCAGTTGTCGACGGTGGCGGTGTCGTTGAGGTTGTTCACATCTTTGCGGCGCAAGACTTTGCCGCCCTCGACGCGGAACAGCGGCGCGAAGTTGTTCGAAATATTCAGCACCGCCGTCAGGTCGGGCACGCGTCGCAGTGCGGCGAATGTGGACGGGGCGGGCAGCGTGCCGCTCAAGTAAGCGGCAAACACCTCATCCGCCGAGGCCTGAACCGCCAGATTGACCTGGGTGCGGTTGTCCGCGTCGCTGGTTTCGAAGTAGCGCTTGTCGCCGTACGCACGCCATTGATCGCCATGGGCGTTACGCACCTTGAGGCCGAATTTGCTGTCCTCGTCGTGCATGAAGCGGGTGATCAGTGAACCCAGATCGCTCGGGGTGACCACCGCGGCAAGCTCCTTGCGCGGTACTCGCAAGTGGCCGGATGAGAACAGGTCGGTGAGGAAGTGGTCGGCAAACGCGTTCATCGCGTAGGCCCGTTCCAATTGTTGTTCATCGTGAGTGGCGCGGGCCGCGACCGCGGTTTGCAGCGCAGCAGTGTGTCCGGCGATGTAGGCCAGTTTTGCCCATTCGCCGAAGTGGTCGGCGTTGTTCGCCGCCAGTTTCAGATAACGCCCGAGCGGGAACAGCGCCGAGACGAAACTGCCGCCGCCGGTGAGCTTGTTCCACTCTTCAGACAACGTATCTCCGAGCGCATCGTAGGCTTCGTGCGGTGATTTGCCGTCCTTGATCGCCTGTTTAACCGCGTCGATCTCTTTTTGCATGACCGCGAGAATCTGCGGCGCCTCGGTGCGCGAGGCCGGGAGCACCGCGAGGGAGTCGAATGCGGCATTGAACCGGTTCAGGCGATCGGCCGGGGTCGCACCTTCGTTGATCGGTCGATCAACCACGCCGTAGAAATCACCACCCAGCGCCAGCACCTGACCGTAGGTCAGCGCGAGGCCGTTGGGCAGATGCAAGGGCACGTTTTGCGCGCGGATCGGTTCAGCGTTTTCAGCAAGGCGCAGCAGGGTTTTGTCGCCGATGGCCGTGTGTTCGCCACCTTCAAAGCGTAGTTTGGGCTTGCCTTTGAGGGGGGTGCCGGGCAGGGCGCTTAGCGGTTCGACATCGTTGTGGGCGTCGGCGATGTGCAACACCAGATGCGGATTGTCGGCGCTGAAGTGGATGCCGTTTTCCGTAAAAAGATCATCGAAACGAGCGATCAGCGGTTTGGGTCTTTCCTGTGGATCTGGATGCAGTCCGGACATTTCTGGCTCCTTGATATGTCATCGGTGGATTTATTTTTAACTGTATGGATATACAGTCAAAACGAGCCTAGACCAGATTTTTCCTACGTCAAGAAGCAATCTTGTCCGACAAAAAGCGCCGGGCGACGATGAAATGCTGTTGACGGTTGTCTTTTAAGTTGTACGATGACCTACAACTTCAGCGCTGGCTGAATCATAAAACTCACAAAAAATGTTGCTACCCAGGGTGTTCGAAAAATGAATCCACAAGAACTGAAGTCCATCCTCTCCGCCGGTCTGCTGTCATTCCCGGTCACCGATTTCAATGCTCAGGGCGATTTCAATCGCGCCGGTTACATCAAGCGTCTGGAATGGTTGGCCCCGTACGGCGCCTCGGCCCTGTTCGCCGCCGGTGGCACCGGCGAGTTCTTCTCCCTGGCAGCCAGCGAATATTCGGAAATCATCAAGACTGCAGTCGATACCTGCGCCACCAGCGTGCCGATTCTGGCCGGTGTCGGCGGCTCGACCCGTCAGGCCATCGAGTACGCCCAGGAAGCCGAGCGTCTGGGCGCCAAAGGTCTGTTGCTGCTGCCGCACTACCTGACCGAAGCCAGCCAGGACGGCGTCGCCGCCCACGTTGAGGCGGTGTGCAAATCGGTGAACATCGGCGTGGTGGTCTACAACCGCAACGTCTGCCGCCTGACCGCGCCGTTGCTGGAACGTCTGGCCGAGCGCTGCCCGAACCTGATCGGCTACAAGGACGGTCTGGGCGATATCGAGCTGATGGTGTCGATCCGTCGTCGCCTCGGCGATCGCTTCAGCTACCTCGGCGGCCTGCCGACCGCCGAAGTCTACGCCGCTGCCTACAAGGCGCTGGGCGTGCCGGTTTACTCGTCGGCGGTGTTCAACTTCATCCCGAAAACCGCGATGGACTTCTACCACGCGATTGCTCGCGAAGATCACGCCACCGTCGGCAAGATCATCGACGACTTCTTCCTGCCATACCTCGACATCCGCAACCGCAAAGCCGGTTACGCCGTGAGCATCGTCAAGGCCGGCGCCAAGATTGCCGGCTATGACGCAGGCCCGGTGCGGGCGCCGCTGACCGACCTGACCGGCGAAGAATTCGAAATGCTCGCCGCGCTGATCGACAAGCAAGGCGCGCAATAACACCGACCCACAAGGCCGCTGAGCAATCAGCGGCTTTTGCGTAGAGAGGAGAATTTTCTGTGGCTGATTCCAAGCGTTACGACAACTACATCAACGGTGAATGGGTCGCCGGTGCCGACTACTCGGCGAACATCAACCCGTCCGAGTTGAGCGACACCATCGGCGATTACGCCAAGGCTGACCTGACTCAGGTTCACGCCGCCATTGATGCGGCCCGCACCGCGTTCCCGGCCTGGTCGACTTCGGGCATTCAGGCTCGTCATGATTCGCTGGATAAAGTCGGCACGGAAATCCTCGCCCGTCGCGAAGAACTCGGCACCCTGCTGGCCCGGGAAGAGGGCAAGACCCTGCCCGAAGCCATCGGCGAAGTGACCCGCGCCGGCAACATCTTCAAGTTCTTCGCCGGTGAATGCCTGCGGCTGTCCGGCGATTACGTGCCGTCGGTGCGCCCGGGCGTCAACGTCGAAGTGACCCGCGAAGCCCTCGGCGTGGTCGGTCTGATCACCCCGTGGAACTTCCCGATTGCGATCCCGGCGTGGAAGATTGCTCCGGCGCTGGCCTACGGCAACTGCGTAGTCCTGAAACCGGCGGATCTGGTGCCGGGTTGTGCCTGGGCGCTGGCGGAAATCATCTCCCGCGCAGGCTTCCCTGCCGGCGTGTTCAACCTGGTGATGGGCAGCGGTCGGGTCGTCGGCGAAGCACTGGTCAACAGCCCGAAAATCGATGGCATCAGCTTCACCGGTTCGGTCGGCGTCGGTCGGCAGATCGCTGTTAATTGCGTGTCGCGCCAAGCCAAGGTGCAGCTGGAAATGGGCGGCAAGAACCCGCAGATCATTCTCGACGACGCCGACCTCAAACAAGCGGTCGAGCTGTCGGTGCAGAGCGCGTTCTACTCCACCGGCCAGCGTTGCACGGCGTCGAGCCGCCTGATCGTCACCGCCGGGATTCACGACCAGTTCGTTGAAGCGATGGCCGAGCGCATGAAGTCGATCAAGGTCGGCCACGCGCTGAAATCCGGCACCGACATCGGCCCGGTGGTTTCCCAGGCGCAGCTGGAACAGGACTTGAAATACATCGACATCGGCCAGAGCGAAGGTGCGCGTGTGGTCAGCGGCGGTGGTCTGGTGACCTGCGACACCGAAGGCTACTTCCTCGCGCCAACGCTGTTTGCCGACAGCGAAGCGTCGATGCGCATCAGCCGTGAAGAGATCTTCGGCCCGGTGGCCAACATCGTTCGCGTCGCCGATTACGAGGCGGCGCTGGCGATGGCCAACGACACCGAGTTCGGTCTGTCGGCCGGTATCGCCACCACCTCGCTGAAGTACGCCAACCACTTCAAGCGCCATTCGCAGGCCGGGATGGTGATGGTCAACCTGCCGACCGCCGGTGTCGATTATCACGTTCCGTTCGGTGGCCGTAAGGGTTCATCCTATGGCTCACGTGAGCAAGGCCGCTATGCGCAAGAGTTCTACACCGTGGTGAAAACCAGCTACATCGGCTCCTGAAGAAACATGCGGTGTCGACCCTGACACCGCCCCCCTGTAGGAGCTGCCGAAGGCTGCGATCTTTTGATCCTGATCTTCAAAGCAAGATCAAAAGATCGCAGCCTGCGGCAGCTCCTACAGGGAATACATGCAGCACAACAGATTCACCCGCGCATAAAAATAATCAGTGGGAGTACATCTACATGCAATCGTCCAAGCCGACTCACGTCCGCTATTTGATCCTGCTCATGCTGTTCCTGGTGACCACGATCAACTACGCCGACCGCGCGACCATCGCCATCGCCGGTTCCAGCCTGCAAAAAGACCTCGGCATCGACGCGGTCACCCTCGGTTATATCTTCTCCGCTTTCGGTTGGGCCTACGTCGCCGGGCAGATTCCCGGTGGCTGGCTGCTCGATCGCTTCGGCTCGAAAAAAGTCTATGCCCTGAGCATTTTCACCTGGTCGCTGTTCACCGTGCTGCAAGGCTTTGTCGGTGAGTTCGGCATGTCCACGGCGATTGTTGCGCTGTTCATGCTGCGCTTTCTGGTGGGTTTGGCCGAGGCGCCATCGTTCCCCGGCAACGCACGCATCGTGGCCGCGTGGTTCCCGACCGCTGAACGCGGTACCGCCTCGGCGATCTTCAACTCGGCGCAATACTTCGCCACCGTGCTGTTTGCACCGCTGATGGGCTGGATCGTCTACACCTTCGGCTGGGAACACGTGTTCATCGTCATGGGCGTGTTCGGCATCGTCTTCTCGGGGATCTGGCTCAAGGTTATCCACAGCCCGCGCCAACATCCGCTGGCCAACGAAGCGGAAGTGCAGTTCATCGCCGACAACGGCGGCATGGTCGACATGGACGTCAAGCAAGGCAAGAAAGCCGACGGGCCGAAATGGGATTACATCCGCCAGTTGCTGACCAATCGCATGATGCTCGGCGTGTACCTGGGCCAGTACTGCATCAACGGCATCACCTATTTCTTCCTGACCTGGTTCCCGGTGTACCTGGTGCAGGAGCGCGGCATGACCATTCTCAAGGCCGGTTTCATCGCCTCGTTGCCGGCCATCTGCGGCTTTATCGGTGGTGTGCTCGGCGGGGTGATTTCCGATTACCTGCTGCGCAAGGGCCATTCGCTGACCTTCGCCCGCAAGGCGCCGATTATCGCCGGACTGCTGGTGTCCAGCAGTATCGTCGCCTGCAACTATGTTGACGTGGAATGGATGGTGGTCGGCTTCATGGCCCTGGCATTCTTCGGCAAAGGCGTGGGCGCACTGGGTTGGGCGGTGGTCTCCGACACTTCGCCGAAACAGATCGCCGGTCTGAGCGGTGGCCTGTTCAATACCTTCGGCAACATCGCTTCGATTACCACGCCGATCGTGATTGGCTACATCATCAGCTCCACCGGTTCGTTCAAGTGGGCGCTGGTGTTCGTCGGCGCCAACGCTCTGGTGGCGGTGTTCAGCTATCTGGTGATCGTCGGCCCGATCAAACGTGTGGTGCTCAAAGAGCCGCCAACCAACGGTGGTTCTGAAATCACCGGCAAATTGTCTCAAGCGCATTCCTGAGGAGCGGCGTCATGCAGTTGATTGAACATTCCGACTCGCCGCGCTACATCCGCCTGCACGAGCGGGACAACGTAGTGATTGTGGTCAACGACCAGGGTGTACCGGCCGGCACTGAATTCCCGGACGGTCTGGTGACCGTGGATTTTGTGCCGCAGAGCCACAAGGTCACCCTCGAGGACATTCCCGAGGGCGGTCAGGTGATTCGCTACGGCCAGACCATCGGCTACGCGTTGCAGCCGATCCCGCGTGGCAGCTGGGTCAAGGAAGATCAACTGCGCATGCCGACCGCACCGCCGCTGGACAGTCTGCCGTTGTCCACCGAAGTACCGGCCGCGCAGGCACCGCTGGAAGGCTTCACGTTCGAGGGTTATCGCAATGCCGACGGCACCGTCGGCACGCGCAATATCCTCGGGATCACTACCACCGTGCAGTGCGTGACCGGCGTGCTCGATCACGCGGTGAAACGCATCAAGGACGAGTTGCTGCCGAAATACCCGCACGTCGATGACGTGGTGGCGCTGACCCACAGTTACGGCTGCGGCGTGGCGATCACCGCCACCGACGCCTACATCCCGATCCGTACAGTGCGCAACCTGGCGCGCAACCCGAACCTCGGTGGCGAGGCGCTGGTGATCAGTCTGGGCTGCGAGAAATTGCAGGCCGGGCAGGTGATGCATGAGGACGATGCCTCGGTGGACCTCAGCGAACCTTGGCTGTATCGCCTGCAGGATTCCAGTCACGGTTTCACCGAGATGATTGAGCAGATCATGGTGCTGGCCGAGACACGTTTGAAGAAGCTCGACCAGCGCCGTCGCGAAACCGTGCCGGCCTCCGAGCTGATCCTCGGCATGCAGTGCGGCGGCAGCGATGCGTTCTCCGGAATCACCGCCAACCCGGCGCTGGGTTATGCCTCGGATCTGCTGCTGCGCGCCGGGGCGACGGTGATGTTTTCCGAAGTCACCGAAGTGCGCGATGCGATCTACCTGCTGACCTCCCGTGCCGAGACCAAGACCGTGGCGCAGGAACTGGTGCGCGAAATGGATTGGTACGACCGCTATCTGGCCAAGGGCGAAGCGGATCGCAGCGCCAACACCACGCCGGGTAACAAGAAGGGCGGGTTGTCGAACATTGTCGAGAAGTCGCTGGGTTCGATCGTCAAATCCGGCAGCAGCGCGATCAACGGCGTGCTCGGCCCGGGCGAGCGTTTCAAGCGCAAGGGTTTGATTTTCTGTGCGACCCCGGCCAGTGATTTTGTCTGCGGCACTTTGCAGCTGGCAGCGGGGATGAACCTGCACGTGTTCACCACCGGACGCGGTACGCCGTATGGGCTGGCAATGGCGCCGGTGGTCAAGGTCTCGACCCGTACCGAACTGGCGCAGCGCTGGCCGGACCTGATCGACATCGATGCCGGACGGATTGCCACCGGGCGCGCGTCGATTGAGGAGTTGGGCTGGGAGTTGTTCCACTACTACCTGGAGGTGGCGAGCGGCAAACAGCAGACGTGGGCAGAGAAGCACAAGCTGCATAACGACATTACGTTGTTCAATCCGGCGCCGATTACTTGATCGTTGCGTGTTCAGCCTGAGGGATGGGGTGTCGGCACCGGCTATGCCCTCACCCCAGCCCTCTCCCGGGGGGAGAGGGGGCCGACCGAGTTGTCTTGCGTCATACATCGACCTGCAATACCGAGTTGATTATGGATTCAGCCATGTCAGTTCAGGTCGGCGGATCTCTTGAAGATCCCCCGATCGGTTCCCTCTCCCTCCGGGAGAGGGTTAGGGTGAGGGGCTTTTGAAGGTTTTGGCTTATCATTAGCCCCCTAACGACGCTCACCTCCAAGGCTCCCCGGCATGCTGGCAATCTTCCTTGAAACCCTGAACATCACCGCGCCTGTGTTCGCCATGCTGTTCCTCGGGGTGTTGCTCAAGCGCATCGACTGGATCAACGACAACTTCATCCACACCGCCTCGGCGCTGGTGTTTAACGTCAGCATGCCGGCGCTGCTGTTTCTCGGGATCCTGCATGCGGATCTGCACGCCGCGCTGCAACCGGCGCTGTTGATCTACTTCGCCGTCGCCACGCTGGCCAGTTTTGCTCTGGCCTGGGGCTGGGCGATCATCAAGTGCCCGCGTGAAGATCGCGGCATCTACACCCAGGGCGCGTTTCGCGGCAACAACGGGGTGATTGGTCTGGCGCTGGCGGCGAGCATGTACGGCGACTACGGGATTTCCCTCGGGGCGATTCTCGCGGCGCTGGTGATCCTGTTCTACAACACGCTGTCGACCATCGTGCTCGCGGTGTACAGCCCGGTGATCAAGTCCGATCCGTGGAGTATCTGTAAAAGCGTGTTCAGCAACCCGCTGATCATCAGCGTGATTACCGCCGCGCCGTTCGCGTATTTCCAGATCGGCCTGCCGGGCTGGCTGGAAACCTCCGGCCAGTATCTGGCGCAAACCACTTTGCCGCTGGCGCTGATCTGCATCGGCGGCACGCTGTCGCTGGCGGCACTGCGCAAGAGTGGCAGCATGGCGCTCAGTTCCAGTCTGGTGAAGATGATCGGCCTGCCGCTGCTGGCCACGCTCGGCGCATGGCTGTGGGGCTTTCGCGGGGCGGAGCTGGGGATTCTGTTCCTGTACTTCGGCAGCCCGACGGCGGCGGCCAGTTTCGTCATGGCCCGGGCGGCGCAGGGCAATCATGAGCTGGCAGCGGCGATCATTGTGCTGACCACACTGATGGCGGCGGTGACCACCAATGTCGGGATCTTTCTGTTGCAGTGGGGTGGGTGGATCTGAAGGGCAAGATCAAAAGATCGCAGCCTGCGGCAGCTCCTACATGGGAATGCGTTCTCCTGTAGGAGCTGCCGCAGGCTGCGATCTTTTAGCTTTTCTGATAACTGTCGATCACTTCCTGCGCCGCGCGAAACGCATCAATTGCCGCCGGTACTCCGGCGTACACCGCGCAATGCAGCAGCGCCTCGCGGATCTCCTCGACCGTACAACCATTGTTCAGTGCACCCCGCACGTGGCCCTTCAATTCCTGCGGACACTTCAACGCTGTCAGCGCCGCAAGGGTGATCAGGCTGCGGGTTTTCAGCGGCAGACCTTCGCGATTCCACACCCCGCCCCAGGCATGTTCATTGACGAAATCCTGCAACGGCTGAGTGAACTCGGTGGCGTTGCCCAGCGCGCGATCAACGAACGCATCGCCCATTACCTGACGGCGGATTTCAACCCCGGTTTTCTGCGAATCGGTCATGGCACATCCCTCTTGTGGTGTTGGCGGCGCCAGGCGCGTACGGACGTGAACAACAGGAACGCCAGCAGCGTCGGCAGCACGTAAAACAGCATCAGCTTTTCCAGTTTGCCGGCCAGTGGCATGCCGGTGGTGAACGACACCACGTGCAGCCCGTAAGCCGCGTACAAACCGAGCAGTAACAAGCCTTCGGCACGGGTCACGCGGTAGCCGGAATAGAACACCGGCAGGCACAGCGCAGCGACGCCGAGCATCACCGGCAAGTCGAAATCCAGCGCGTTCGGTGACACCGACAATGGTGTCGGCGCAATCAACGCAGTGACCCCGAGCACGCCGAGCAGGTTGAACAGGTTGGCGCCGATCACGTTGCCCACGGCGATATCGCGTTGCCCGCGCAGTGCCGCGATCAGCGAGGTGGCGAGTTCCGGCAGCGAGGTGCCGACCGCGACCACGGTCAGGCCGATCACCCGTTCGGAGAAACCCAGATCGGTGGCCACCGCCACCGCTGCGCCGAGCAGCAAATGCCCGGCGAACACCAGCAGCGCCAGGCCGACAGCGATCATCAGCAGACTGCTGAACCACGGTGCCTGCGGCGCTTGCGGCAATTCCGAATGCGGGCGCGCCGAGTGCCGCGACTGGCGCAGCAGCAGGCCCAGATACAACGCCAGTGCCGCGAGCAGCAGGACGCCGTCGAAGCGGCCGATCTGTTCATTCCAGGCGAGGACGAACACCAGCAGACTGGCGCCGATCATCAGCGGAATATCCAGACGCACCAGTTGCCGCGAGACCCGCAGCGGAATGATCAGCGCCGACAGGCCGAGGGTCACGAGGATGTTGAAGATGCTGCTGCCGATCACGCTGCCGACGGCGATGTCGGGGTTGTGCGCCAGAGTCGCTTGCAGGCTGACCGCCATCTGCGGGGCGCTGCTGCCGAGGGCGACGATGGTCAGGCCGATGATCAGCGGCCGCACATGCAGGCGCGCGGCCAGACGCACGGCGGCGCGCACCATCAGTTCGGCGCCGAGGATCAGCAGGACCAGCCCGCTGAACAACTCGATCAGGTTGATCAGCGGTAAATCGGCAAGAGCAAAAATGGTCTGCGCTCCATCAGTCGTCGAGGGCCTGCAGGCGAACCCGCGCGGTGCCGCTGCCGAGCATGCCGAGACGTTCGGCCGCTGCGCGTGAAACATCGATCAAGCGGCCACGGGTGTGCGGGCCACGATCGTTGATACGCACAATGCAGGATTTATCGTTTTTCAGGTTGGTGACCTTCACCCGCGTGCCGAACGGCAGTTGGCGATGGGCGGCGGTCAGGGAATTCAGGTTGAACGCTTCGCCGCTGGCGGTGCGTTTACCATGGTGTTTGGCGCCGTAGTAAGAAGCGACACCGGTCTGGTCGTAACCGTGCGGGTCGATGATGTCGTTGCTGGCGCAACCGGCGAGCAAGGAGAGCAGGGCGCAGGCGCCGAGCAGGCGTTTCATTCGAAAGCTCCACAAAACAAATGTGGAAACAACCCAATGTGGAGATCAGCTTCTGTGGCGAGGGGATTTATCCCCGATGGGGCGCGCAGTGCCCCCAAATTCCAGGTACAGAAGAATTGGGGCCGCTTCGCAGCCCATCGGGAATAAATCCCCTCACCACAAAACTCCTCCCGCCATAGATTGTTCCCACAGGGGATGGAGCCAGGCTTCAGGTCTGGCTCCATTTGCATCAGCCTTCGAGCTTGCTTTTCAGCAGTTCGTTCACTTGCTGCGGGTTGGCTTTGCCTTTCGAAGCCTTCATGGCCTGACCGACGAAGAAGCCGAACATCTTGCCGCGTTTGGCTTCGTCTGCCGCGCGGTATTGCTCGACCTGCTCGGCGTTGGCCGCGAGCATTTCGTCCAGCACCGCGGAGATCGCGCCGCTGTCGGTCACTTGCTTCAGACCGCGCTTGTCGATGATCTCGTCTGCCGTGCCTTCGCCGTTGGCCATCGCTTCGAAGACCACTTTGGCGATCTTGCCGGAGATGGTGTTGTCCTTGATGCGCTGCAGCATGCCGCCCAACAGCTCGGCGGAGACCGGCGAATCGTCGATGTCCAGGCCTTGCTTGTTGAGCAGGCTGCCCAACTCGACCATCACCCAGTTCGCCGCCAGTTTGGCGTCGCCGCCGATGGCTGCGACCTTCTCGAAGTAGTCCGCTTGCTCACGGCTGGTGGCCAGCACGTTGGCGTCGTAGGCCGACAGACCGAACTGGCTCTGAAAGCGCTCGCGTTTCTGCGGTGGCAGTTCCGGCAGGGTGGCGCGCACCTCGCCCAGGAACGACTCTTCGATGACCACCGGCAGCAGGTCCGGATCGGGGAAGTAACGGTAGTCGTTGGCTTCCTCTTTGGAGCGCATCGGACGGGTCTCGTCCTTGTTCGGATCGTACAGACGGGTCTGCTGGATCACTTTGCCGCCGTCTTCGATCAGCTCGATCTGCCGCTGGATTTCGGAGTTGATCGCCTTCTCGATGAAGCGGAACGAGTTGACGTTCTTGATCTCGCAGCGGGTGCCGAACTCGACCTGGCCTTTCGGCCGTACCGACACGTTGCAGTCGCAACGCAGCGAGCCTTCAGCCATGTTGCCGTCGCAGATGCCCAGGTAACGCACCAGCGCGTGGATCGCCTTGACGTAAGCCACGGCTTCCTTGGCGCTGCGCATGTCCGGCTCGGAAACGATCTCCAGCAGCGGCGTGCCGGCACGGTTCAGGTCAATGCCAGTGGCACCGTTGAATTCTTCGTGCAGGCTCTTGCCGGCGTCTTCTTCCAGGTGTGCGCGAGTAATGCCGACACGTTTGACGGTGCCGTCTTCCAGCGCGATGTCCAGGTGGCCCTTGCCGACGATCGGCAATTCCATCTGGCTGATCTGGTAGCCCTTCGGCAGATCCGGGTAAAAGTAGTTTTTACGGGCGAACACGTTGTGTTGACCGATCTCGGCGTCAATCGCCAGACCGAACATCACCGCCATGCGCACCGCTTCCTGGTTCAGCACCGGCAACACGCCGGGCATGCCCAGGTCGATCAGGCTGGCCTGGGTGTTCGGCTCGGAGCCGAACTGGGTGGAACTACCGGAAAAGATTTTCGACCGGGTAGTGAGCTGAGTGTGAATCTCCAGCCCGATCACGACTTCCCATTGCATGTGTGTCTCCTCAGAAGCCGGTTGGGGTGCGGGTGTGCCAGTCAGTGTTGAGCTGATACTGGTGGGCAACGTTCAACAGGCGACCTTCCTGGAAATACGGCGCGAGCAACTGCACGCCAACCGGCAGACCGTCGACAAAACCGGCCGGCATCGACAGGCCCGGCAGGCCCGCGAGGTTGGCGGTGATGGTGTAGACGTCTTCCAGATAGGCCGCGACCGGGTCGCTGTTCTTCGCGCCGAGCTTCCAGGCCGGGTTCGGCGTGGTTGGGCCGAGGATGATGTCGACTTCATTAAAGGCAGCCATGAAGTCGTTCTTCACCAGACGACGGATCTTCTGCGCTTTCAGGTAGTAGGCGTCGTAGTAACCGGCGGACAGCGCGTAGGCACCGACCATGATCCGGCGCTGCACTTCCGGCCCGAAGCCTTCGCCACGGGAGCGCTTGTACAGGTCGATCAGGTTTTCCGGGTTCTCGCAGCGATGGCCGAAACGCACGCCGTCGAAACGCGACAGGTTCGAGGAGGCCTCGGCTGGCGCGATCACGTAGTACGCAGGAATCGCGTGCTGCATGTTCGGCAGGCTGATTTCCTTGATTACGGCACCGAGCTTCTGCAACTCCTGGATGCTGTTCTGGATCAGATCGGCGATGCGCGGGTCGAGACCGGCGCCAAAGTATTCCTTCGGCACGCCGATGCGCAGGCCTTGCAGCGAGCCATTGAGGCCTGCGGCGTAGTCTGGAACCGGCTCGTCGATGCTGGTGGAGTCGTTCTGGTCGAAGCCAGCCATACCTTGCAACAAAATTGCGCAGTCTTCGGCCGTGCGTGCCAACGGGCCGCCCTGATCGAGGCTGGAGGCGTAAGCGATCATGCCCCAGCGCGAAACACGACCGTAGGTCGGTTTCAGGCCGGTGAGGTTGGTGAACGCGGCGGGCTGACGGATCGAACCACCGGTGTCGGTGGCCGTGGCCGCCGGCAACAGACGAGCGGCAACCGCGGCGGCCGAACCACCGGACGAACCGCCCGGCACGTGTTCCAGGTTCCACGGGTTTTTCACCGCGCCGTACCAGCTCGACTCGTTGGCCGAACCCATGGCGAATTCGTCCATGTTGGTCTTGCCCAGCGTCACGGCGCCGGCTGCGGCCAGTTTCGCGACCACGGTGGCGTCGTACGGGGCTTTGAAGTTGTCGAGCATCTTCGAGCCGCAACTGGTGCGGATGCCCTGGGTGCAGAACAGGTCCTTGTGGGCGATCGGCGCACCGAGCAGGGCGCCGCTCTCACCGTTGGCCCGGCGCGCGTCGGCGGCTTTCGCCTGCTCGAGTGCCAGCTCTTCGGTGAGGCTGATGAAACTGTTGAGCTGCGGATCGAGCTGGGTAATGCGCGCCAGCAGGACTTTGGTCAGCTCTTCGGAGGAAAACTTTTTATCGGCGAGACCGCGGGCGATCTCGGCCAGAGTCATTTGATGCATTGCAGGCTCTTTCCCTTTAGTCGATGACTTTCGGAACCAGATACAGGCCGTTTTCGACCGCTGGTGCGATGGACTGATAGGCCTCGCGGTGATTGCTCTCGGTCACGACGTCAGCGCGCAGGCGCTGACTGGCTTCCAGCGGGTGGGCCAAAGGCTCGATACCGTCGGTATCAACGGCCTGCATTTCGTCGACCAGCCCGAGAATGCTGTTGAGGGCGGAAGTAATGTGCGGAAGATCGGCATCATTCAGGCCAAGGCAGGCCAGATGTGCGATTTTTTCCACGTCGGAGCGTTCTAGCGCCATCGGGATTCTCCAGTGGAAAACAGAACGGACGGCGTCCGTGTGTTAGATTGTCGGAACACTACCGCACTTCTACGGTCATAAGGCCGCGATTGTGGGGCTTGGTGCACAGAAAAGCGGCCAATTTAACATATTGGCGCCTTGCCCAAAATCCCTGTCGTTGTTAGAGTTTGCCGCACTTTTTTACCCACGCGTT
>NZ_JBIUVO010000045.1:21935-42298 GCF_044742995.1 Pseudomonas sp. NPDC087803 | reverse complement strand
GAAGCGAAACTCATCGAGCGGCCTCCAGTTGGGTGAAAGAAGAAGTGCAGAACAGTCTGGAGGCCGCTCGATGAGTTTCGCTTCATTCGGCGACTTCCTCGCCATGGGCCATCACGGCCTGTATGTCTGGTCGGCCTACGGTATCTGTCTGGCGGTGCTGATCCTCAACGTGGTCGCACCGATCGCGGCCCGCAAGCGCTATCTGCAACAAGAGGCGCGTCGTCTGCGCCGGGAGAACGGCAAGTGAATCCGCTGCGCAAGAAACGTCTGATCATCATTCTGGCGATCCTGGTCGGGGTCGGCGCCGCCGTCGGCCTGGCCCTCAGCGCCCTGCAGGAAAACATCAACCTGTTTTACACGCCGACCCAGATCGCCAACGGCGAAGCCCCGCACGACACGCGCATCCGCGCCGGCGGCATGGTCGAGAAGGGCTCGCTGCAGCGCTCGCCGGACTCGCTGGACGTCAAATTTGTCGTTACCGACTTCAACAAAGCCGTGACCATCACCTATCGCGGGATCCTCCCGGATCTGTTCCGCGAAGGGCAGGGCATCGTCGCCCTGGGCAAACTCAACGCCGACGGTGTGGTGGTGGCCGATGAAGTGCTGGCCAAACACGACGAGAAGTACATGCCGCCGGAAGTGACCAAAGCGCTGAAAGACAGTGGTCAATCGGCACCGACCCAAGCGAAGGAGGGTTGATCGATGACTTCTGCACTGTTTATTCCTGAACTCGGTCATCTGGCGATGATTCTGGCGCTGTGTTTCGCGCTGGTGCAGGCCGTGGTGCCGTTGCTCGGTGCGTGGCGTGGCGACCGTCTGTGGATGAGCCTGGCCCAGCCGGCGGCGTGGGGCCAGTTTGCGTTCTTGCTGTTTGCCTTCGGCGCGCTGACATACGCGTTCATGACCGACGATTTCTCGGTCGGCTATGTGGCGATGAACTCCAACAGCGCCTTGCCGTGGTACTACAAGTTCAGCGCGGTATGGGGCGCCCATGAAGGGTCGCTGCTGCTGTGGGCGCTGATCCTCGGTGGCTGGACCTTCGCCGTGTCGGTGTTCTCCCGGCAGTTGCCGCAAGTCATGCTCGCCCGTGTGCTGGCGGTGATGGGCATGATCAGCACCGGTTTCCTGTTGTTTCTGATCCTCACCTCCAACCCGTTCTCGCGGATTCTGCCGCAGATTCCGGCGGATGGTCGTGACCTCAATCCGCTGCTGCAAGACATCGGCCTGATCGTACATCCGCCGATGCTCTATATGGGTTACGTCGGCTTCTCGGTGGCGTTCGCTTTCGCCATCGCTGCACTGCTCGGTGGTCGTCTCGACGCGGCATGGGCACGCTGGTCGCGGCCGTGGACGATCGTCGCCTGGGCCTTCCTCGGCATCGGCATCACCCTCGGTTCGTGGTGGGCTTACTACGAACTCGGCTGGGGCGGCTGGTGGTTCTGGGATCCGGTGGAAAACGCCTCGTTCATGCCATGGCTGGTCGGCACCGCGCTGATTCACTCGCTGGCCGTCACGGAAAAACGTGGCGTGTTCAAGAGCTGGACGGTGTTGCTGGCGATTGCCGCATTTTCGTTGAGCCTGCTCGGGACGTTCCTCGTGCGTTCCGGCGTGCTGACTTCGGTGCATGCGTTCGCGTCCGATCCTGAGCGCGGCGTGTTCATTCTGATCTTCCTGCTGTTCGTGGTCGGCGGTTCGCTGACGCTGTTTGCGTTGCGCGCTCCGGTGGTCAAAAGTCAGGTCGGCTTCAACCTGTGGTCGCGGGAAACCCTGTTGCTGGGCAACAACCTGGTGCTGGTGGTGGCGGCGTCGATGATTCTGCTCGGCACCCTGTATCCGCTGATTCTCGATGCGATCAGCGGTGCCAAGCTGTCGGTCGGCCCGCCGTACTTCAACGCGCTGTTCATCCCGTTGATGGCGTTGCTGATGGTGGTGATGGCGGTCGGCGTGATCGTGCGCTGGAAAGACACCCCGGTGAAATGGCTGGCGAACATGCTGACCCCGGTGCTGCTCGGCAGCGTTGCGTTGGCGGTGGTGGCCGGTGTCGCTTACGGCGATTTCAACTGGGCGGTGATCGCGACCTTCCTGCTCGCCGCGTGGGTGTTGCTCGCCGGTGTACGCGACATCTTCGACAAGACTCGCCACAAGGGCCTGATCAAAGGTCTGCCGACCCTGACCCGCAGCTACTGGGGCATGCAGGTCGCGCACCTCGGCATCGCCGTGTGCGCCCTCGGTGTGGTGCTGTCGAGTCAGAACAGTGCCGAACGCGACCTGCGTCTGGCGCCGGGCGAGTCGATGGATCTGGCCGGTTATCACTTCATCTTCGAAGGCGCCAAGCACTTCGAGGGGCCGAACTTCACTTCCGACAGGGGCACCATTCGGGTGATCCGCGACGGCAAGGAAGTCAGCGTGCTACACCCGGAAAAACGCCTGTACACCGTACAGAGTTCGATGATGACCGAGGCCGGGATCGACGCCGGTTTCACTCGCGATCTCTACGTCGCACTGGGCGAGCCGCTGGAAAACGGCGCGTGGGCGGTGCGGGTTCACATCAAACCGTTCGTGCGCTGGATCTGGTTCGGCGGTCTGCTGACCGGTCTGGGCGGATTGCTGGCAGCGCTGGATCGGCGTTATCGCGTCAAGGTCAAAACCCGGGTGCGTGAAGCCCTCGGCCTGCAAGGAGCGGCTGCATGAGACGTTGGTTGATGCTGGTACCCCTGGCGATTTTCCTGCTGGTGGCGGTGTTTCTGTATCGCGGTCTGTACCTTGATCCGGCGGAGCTGCCGTCGGCAATGATCAACAAGCCCTTCCCGGAATTCAGCCTGCCGAACGTGCAGGGCGACAAGACCCTGACCAAGGCTGACATTCTCGGCAAACCGGCGCTGGTCAACGTCTGGGGCACCTGGTGCATTTCCTGCCGGGTCGAGCATCCGGTGCTGAACAAACTGGCCGAGCGCGGTGTGGTGATCTACGGCATCAACTACAAGGACACCAACGCCGATGCGTTGAAGTGGCTGGCCGAGTTCCACAACCCGTACCTGCTGGACATTCGTGACGACGAAGGCTCGCTGGGTCTGAACCTCGGGGTGTACGGCGCGCCGGAAACCTTCTTTATCGACGCCAAGGGCATCATCCGCGACAAGTACGTCGGGGTGATCGACGAGCAGGTCTGGCGCGAAAAACTCGCGGCCAAGTATCAGGCGCTGGTCGATGAGGCCAAGCCATGAAGCGTTTTATCGCTGCCGTGGTGTTGGGCTTGAGTCTGGCCGGTGTGGCGCATGCCGCGATCGACACTTACGAGTTCGCCAAGGACGGCGATCGCGAGCGTTTCCGTGAACTGACCAAGGAACTGCGCTGCCCCAAGTGCCAGAACCAGGACATCGCCGACTCCAACGCACCGATTGCCGCCGACCTGCGCAAAGAGATTTTCCGCATGCTCGGCGAGGGCAAGGACAATCAGCAGATCATCGATTTCATGGTCGATCGCTACGGTGATTTCGTCCGCTACAAACCGGCGCTCAATGCCAAGACCGCACTGCTGTGGTTCGGCCCGGCCGGGCTGTTGTTCGGCGGTGTGGTGGTGATTGCGGTGATCGTTCGCCGGCGTCGCGCACAGCGCACCGAGACCCCGCCATCGCTGTCCACCGAAGAGCGTCAGCGCCTCGACCAACTGTTGGATAAAAACCAAGAATGATTGATTTCTGGCTTGCCGCAGGGCTGTTGCTTCTGGTCGCCCTGAGTTTTCTGCTGATCCCGGTTTTGCGTGGCCGTCGCGCCCAGCGTGAAGAGGATCGAACTGCCCTGAACGTGGCGCTGTATCAGGAGCGCGTGGCCGAGTTGCAAGCGCAGCAGGCTGAAGGCGTACTCGACGCGGCGCAAATGGACAGTGGGCGTGCCGAGGCGGCGCGTGAACTGCTCGCCGATACCGAAGGCGTTGCCGCACCGCGTGTGTCGAAACTGGGCAAGCCGTTGCCGTTGCTGGCAGCGGTGCTGGTGCCGGTGTTGGGCCTGGGTTTGTATCTGCATTTCGGTGCTGCCGACAAAGTCGAGCTGACCCGCGAATTCGCTCAGGCGCCGCAGTCGATGGAAGAGATGACCCGGCGGCTGGAGCGCGCCGTGGCCGCGCAACCGGATTCCGCTGAAGGCCTGTACTTCCTCGGTCGAACCTACATGGCCCAGGATCGTCCGGCGGACGCGGCGAAGATGTTCGAACGCGCCGCCAACCTGGCCGGTCGCCAGCCGGAACTGCTCGGCCAGTGGGCGCAGGCGCAGTACTTTGCCGATGGCAAGAAGTGGTCGGACAAGATCCAGGCCCTGACCGACGAAGCGCTGAAAGCCGATCCGAAAGAAGTCACCAGCCTCGGCCTGCTCGGCATCGCTGCGTTCGAGGCTGAGCGTTACCAGCAAGCGATCGACTACTGGAACCGCCTGCTGGCGCAACTGCCGGCGGACGACAACTCCCGCGCCGCGCTGCAAGGCGGGATCGAGCGCGCCACCGAACGTCTGCAGGCCAGCGGTGGCAAAGTCGCCGCCAGCCCGGCCGCGAAGGTTGCCGCACTGCTCAAGGTGCGCGTTGATCTGGCCAGCGAACTCAAGGGTAAGGTGCAGCCGGGTGACAGCGTGTTCATCTTCGCCCGCGCCGTTTCCGGCCCACCGGCACCGTTGGCGGCCAAGCGCCTGACCGTGGCGGATTTGCCGGTCACTGTCGAACTGGGCGATGCCGACGCGATGATGCCGCAGTTGAAACTGTCGAACTTTCCTGAAGTCCAACTGGTTGCGCGCGTCTCCCGTGCCGGTCAGCCGACCGCCGGGGAGTGGGTAGGCCGCAGCGGCCCGCTGGCCAGCAGCACCACCGCGCAGCAAACACTGACCATCGACAGCCCGGACCAATAACCACCGGCACCCACAGGAAAGCACCGCCATGCACAGTCTCGCCCGAATCGCAGTCATCACAATGGCCTTGGGCATGAGCGCCTGTGCGGTGCACCGACCGGAACCGACCACCAGCCTGCCGCCGATCCCGCCGGCACAACCGAGCCCGACCCCGTCGACCTCGCCGACGCCGGGCAAGAGCATCCCGGCCAAACCGTCCAAGCCAGTCCCGCGCACCTCGGCCAGCTTCGCCCCGCCACCGGGCGGCAACAGCCACTGGGACCAGAAGCTCGGCGTCTACGTCCTCGACGACCAGCCCAACACCTTCTACCGCCAGCGCACCTACTTCCGCTGGAACAACGGCTGGACCCGCTCCGTCAGCCCCAACGGCCCCTGGGAAGACACCGACATCCACGGCGTGCCGCCGGGGTTGGGCAAACAGTTCGGGCAGTGATGAAAAAACGGCGATCTCTGGATCGCCGTTTGTTTATCTGGTGTTCCCAAAACGAGTATTCAGAGAATCGCACGGTAGGTGCTCAGCTCCCGAACTGACTCGACCAATCCTTGGCGCCGCAAAAGGTCAAGAAACGGCTCGACCTCCATTGGCGGCAATTTCAGTTGTTGGCGCTGCCGTTGCGCTGCAGCGATAACGGCTGCCGGATCAAGGTGAAACAGGTTTTCGACAAACTCATCAGGGTGTTGGGCCTCGACGCCATAGGGGGCGAGGCAGGCATCGGGAAAATCTTTCAGGTTGAACGTCACGATCACTCCTGCACCACAGCGTATGGCCGCGGCCAGTACATGGCGGTCGTTGGTATCGGGTAAGGACAGTCCGGTGATCAGGTTTTCAAAGTCGTAGACACAGGCATCCGGGATCGCACGGTCCATAAGCTCGCAAGTGCGGTCCAGTTGCTCCATCGTCAGATCGGTTCGGTTCTTCAATAAATTGCGTTTCCATTCGCCGTGAATCTCCTTGGTCCATCGGGCCCGAAATCTCCCCGAAAGCGCGAGCCACGTCAGAAAATCTCTCAGTGGGGCAGGGTACAAAACACATGCATCGTATACAGCGGTGAAAGGGGAATGCCTCACTCGTATCCTGTCCTTAACGCCTGTGCCTGCTCCGCGAGAAGCGCCATTGCCTGCTCGCTGGCGGTGTCGCGCCGGGTTTTATAGTCCATCAAATCGGCGAAACGCACACGTCGGTGCTTGCCGGTTTTGTGGTAGGACAACTCGCCGCTTTCCAGCAGTTTTATCAGGTGCGGGCGTGAGACGTTCAGCAGATCGGCGGCTTCTTGCGTGGTCAGTTCGGCGTGCACCGGTACGACTTTGACGGCGTTGCCTTCAGCCAGCTCCGCCAGAATATCCATCAGTAGCCGCAGTGCCGACGTCGGAAGCTCGACCTGATGCGCCTGGTTCTGCTCATCGAAAATCTGGATGTGCTGGGTTTCGAATTGGGTCGCGAGGTAGGCGGCAAGCGCGCGTTTGCCTTCGATTGCGGCTTTGACTTCGCGCTCCACCGGCAGGTTGAGAGAGGGGTGAACGACAATCGACATAATGGATTCCAGCATTCCGAACAGAGGATGCTGAAACATTATTCGAATTAAACGAAAATCGCAATAAACGAAACGCGGCCGGTTCAGGTCGGGTGTTTCAGCAAATTTTCCATGTACTCCACAAACGCCCGCGCCTTCGCACTGACCATCCGCCCCGTGGGAAACACCGCCCACAAGTCCTGATCCGGCAAACCCCAATCACCCATCACCGCCCTGACCGCACCGCTCGCCAGCTCCGGGGCGAACATCCATTGCGAGGCGATGGTCAGGCCCTGATCGGCCAACACGGCCGCGCGCAAACCCTCGGCGGCGCTGACCCGCAGGCGGCCGGTCAGGGATTGCGTCTGCTGTTCGCTGCCTTGGGTAAAGGTCCAGGTGGCGCCGCCGCTGAGGTTGTAAACGATGCCTTGGTGCTGATTCAAATCGGCTGGGCAGCTCGGCTCGCCGTGGCGGGCGAAGTAGGCCGGGGTGCCGAGCACCACACGGCGGCAGTCGGCGATTTTGCGTGCGGTGAGGCTGGAGTCGCTGAGCGGGCCCATGCGCAGGGCCACGTCGATGCCTTCTTCGACCAGATTGATGTTGCGATCATCGAGCATCAGGTCGATGTTCAATTGCGGATGCTGCTCGAGAAACGGCCCCAGCTGCGGCACGACGTGCAGGCGACCGAAAGTCACCGCCGCGCTGATGCGCAAGTTGCCGCTTAAACCGCTGGCGCTGCCACGGGCGGCGTTATCGGCTTCGTTGGCTTCGTCGATGGCGCGCCGGGCTCGCTCAAAAAACGCCAGCCCCGCCTCGGTTGGCGTCAGGCCACGAGTCGAGCGCAGCAACAGGCTGACCGCCAGGCGTTTTTCCAGCTGAGCAATGGTTTTCGACACGGCGGGCTGACCGATATTCAGGCGTCGGGCGGCAGCGGAAAACGAGCCGGTTTCGACCACGTAGACGAAGGTTTCCATGGCAGCGAGGCGGTCCATCAGTCTTCCTGCAAATCTGAAAATTATCGTGATTCCCCTGTGGGAGCGGGCTTGCTCGCGAAAGCGGTCTGACATTCAGCACAGGTATTGGCTGATCCGACGCCTTCGCGAGCAAGCCCGCTCCCACAGGGAATAGGGTGCTGAGTGTAATCCGCGTCCATTCAATCACATGCTGTAAAACAACCGAACGTCGTTCTGCAGATTTATGTGCTTGAGTAAAGATAACTCTAGAGTTACTTTTACTCGGCCGGAGCAAGGAGGCGGTAGGTGCAAAGCAGGCTATTGATCAAGGAGCTGGAGGAGGCAGGCTGGACGCTGGATCGAGTCACCGGCAGTCATCATATCTTCACTCACCGTTACAACCCGTACACCATTCCCGTTCCTCACCCGAGAAAGGATTTGCCGCCGGGGACGGTCAAAAGCATCAGGAGGCGTGCCGGGTTGTACCCCCCGCCAGCCAGCTACAAGGGAGATCCATAATGCAATATCCGATCTGCATCGAATGGGGTGACGACAACACTGCCATCGGCATTCAGATACCTGACATTCCTGGCGCCGTCACGGCCGGGGATACTTTCGAGGACGCCTACAACGCAGCCGTAGAAATAGCCCACCTCATGTTGCAGGAGATGGCGGCGGACGGAGAGTCGATTCCCATGCCGACGTCAGCAGCGGCTCATCGCAATAATCCGGAGTTTGCCGACATGGGCTGGGGGATGCTTGAGCTGGATATCTCGCCGTACATGGGCAAGACCGAGAAGGTCAACGTGACGTTGCCAGGTTATGTGATCCAGCGCATCGATCGCTATGTGCGTGAACACAATGTCAAAAGCCGCTCTTCGTTTCTGGCGGATGCGGCGATGGAGAAACTGGTTCGGTATTAAGCGTCATCGCTCCCAAAGGCGCAGTGAGCAACCTGTGGGAGCGAGCGCGATGCTTTTGACGTATTACGCCGTTGCCAATGAGCCACGCTGCGAAACACTCAAGAACCGCAACAGCGCCAGCAGCGGGAACGCGCTACCGACAATCACGATCCACAACCAGCCGCCATGCTCATACACCGCACTGGCCACCGACGAGCCGAAGGCGCCGCCGATGAAGATGCTGGTCATGTACAGCGCGTTGAGGCGCCCACGGCTTTTGGCGTCCAGCGAGTACACCGCGCGCTGGCCGAGGACCATGTTCATCTGTACGCAGAAGTCCAGTACCACGCCGGTCACGGCCAGGCCGATGACGCTGTAGGCCGGGTGAATGAAGGCCGGCAGGAAGCTCAGGCTGGCGAACAGCATGGCCAGCAGCGAAGCGATGCGGGTGTGACCGGCGTCAGCCAGGCGGCCGCTGATCGGCGCGGCGATGGCACCGATGGCGCCGACCAGGGCGAAGATCGCGATCTCGCTTTGCGACAGGCCATGGTTGCGCGCCAGTTCCAGCGGCACCGCGGTCCAGAACAGACTGAAGGTGGCGAACATGCAGCCCTGATAAAACGCGCGCTGACGCAGCACTGGTTGCTGGCGCAGCAGGGTCCACAGCGAGCCGATCAACTGGCCATATGTGGCGCTATGATCCGGTTGGCGCTTGGGCACGGTCAGTGCCAGCACCACGCTGATCGCTGCCATCAACGCCGCAGCAATCATGAACATCGCGCGCCAGCCGAAATGGTCGGCCACCACACTCGACACCGGTCGCGCCAGCAGGATGCCCAGCAACAAACCGCCCATGATCCCGCCGACCACCCGGCCCCGGGATTCTTCCGGTGCCAGGTGCGCGGCCAGCGGAATGAGGATCTGCACCGACACCGAACTGAAGCCCACCAGCAACGAGATCAGCAGAAACACATTTGGCTGACTGGTAAACGCCGCGCCGAGCAGGCTGGCAATCGCCACCAGCGTGGTGATGATCATCAGCCGGCGGTTTTCCAGCAGGTCGCCGAGCGGCACCAGGAAAAACAGGCCCAGCGCATAGCCGATCTGCGTCAGCGAGACGATGAAGCTGGCCATGGTGTCGGAGAGGCCGATGTCTGGCGCGATCAGGCCGATGATTGGCTGTGCGTAGTAGATGTTGGCGACGATGGCGCCGCAGCAGAAGGCGAACAGCAGCACCATGCCTCGGGTCATTGCGTGAGTTGTGGCGTTCATAAGGTTTCTCGATCCAGCGAAAGGGAATGCGGTGAGGCTAAGGGACGCATCGTCGTGGCAGAAGAAGCCTTCGGTTGATATCAGTTATTCCGTTGCGGAATGATGGGCTTCAAGGTCAATGTCGTCCATCGGCGAACCTTGCGTCCGGCCGGGGAGGGGTGATGATACATTCACTTACATCTTCTTCGATAGCGTGCTTATGTTTACCGCTGCGCCCTTACTGTTCATCACTGGAGGATTGCCATGTTGCGTCAGCTGCTGCGTCACACCGCCACGATTACCTTGATCGGCCTGCTTGGCGCCAGTGCGGTGCAAGCCGCCGACGCCCCGGGCACGCGCCTCGGTGTGCGCGGCGAGATCACCGGGGTCAATGCCGACTCGTTGAAAGTCCACGTCAACAGCGGCGAGAACGTAGTGATTCAGTTGAACCCGGACACCAAGGTCCGCGCCGTGACCCTGGCCAATATCGAAGACATCAAACCCGGCAGCTACATCGGCTCGGCGGCCATGCCGCAGGAGGACGGCACGCTCAAGGCAATGGAAGTGCACGTATTCCCGCCGGAGCTTGCAGGTAGCGGCGACGGCCATCGCCCGTTCGACCTGGCCAAGGGCAGCAGCATGACCAATGGCAGTGTCGGGGATCTGGTGGTGAGTAACGGCCGGGTGTTGACCGTCAACTACAAGGGCGGGCAGCAGAAGATCCTGGTGCCGGAGGACGTGCCGATCGTCAATCTGACGCCGGGGGATCGCAGCTTGCTGAAGGTGGGGGTGAAGATCGTCACGTTCGTCACGCAGGGCGCGGATGGCACGCTGACAGCGCAATCCATTTCCGCCGGCAAGGATGGCGTCACGCCGCCTATGTAAAAGCCCCTCACCCTAACCCTCTCCCGGAGGGAGAGGGGACTGTTTGGGGGATGCTGAAGCAATTTGCCGACCTGAAACTCGGTTGCCGGATCCATAATCCATAAGGTCTTTCAGGTCGATGTAACTCGCCAGACACCTCGGTTGGCCCCCTCTCCCTCCGGGAGAGGGCTGGGGTGAGGGTAAAACTGCCATGAAAAAGGCGACCACCGAGGGTCGCCTTTTTCATGTCCGCCAAATCTTACTGGCTGTAGATCTGATCAAAGATCCCGCCATCATTGAAGTGGGTCTTCTGCACCGAACGCCAGTCACCGAAGGTTTTTTCCACCGACAGGAAATCGACTTTCGGGAAACGGTCGGTGTATTTCGCCAGCACCGCCGGGTCCCGTGGGCGCAGGTAGTTGGCAGCGGCGATTTCCTGACCTTCCGGCGACCACAGGTACTTCAGGTATTCATCGGCAGCGGCGCGGGTGCCTTTCTTGTCGACCACTTTGTCGACCACCGACACTGGCGGTTCGGCCTCGGCGGAGACGCTTGGGTAGATCACTTCGAACTGATCGCGACCGAATTCGCGCGCGATCATTTCGGCCTCGTTCTCGAAGGTCACCAGCACGTCGCCGATCTGGTTGGTCATGAACGTGGTGGTCGCGGCGCGGCCACCGGTATCGAGCACCGGCGCTTGCTTGAACAGTTTGCCGACAAAGTCCTTGGCCTTGTTCTCGTCACCGCCGTTCTTCAGCACGTAGCCCCAGGCCGAAAGGTAGGTGTAGCGGCCGTTGCCCGAGGTTTTCGGGTTCGGCACGATCACCTGCACGCCGTCCTTGAGCAGGTCCGGCCAGTCTTTCAGGGCTTTCGGGTTGCCTTTACGGACGATGAACACGGTGGCCGAGGTGAACGGCGCACTGTTGTTCGGCAGGCGGGTCACCCAGTTTTCCGGAACCAGTTTGCCGTTGTCGGCGAGGGCGTTGATGTCGGTCGCCATGTTCATGGTGATGACGTCAGCCGGCAGGCCGTCGATCACCGAACGCGCCTGCTTGCTCGAGCCGCCGAAGGACATCTGTACGGTGATGTTTTCGTTGTGCTCGGCCTGCCAGTGTTTCTGGAACGCAGTGTTGTAGTCCTTGTAGAAGTCGCGCATCACGTCGTAGGAGACGTTGAGCAGGGTCGGTGCGGCTTGAGCCATGCTGCCAAAGGCCAGACCGGCGGCGAGAAGTGAGGCGCCAAAGAGTTTTTTCACTGCGCATTCCTTGTTGTTTATGTGTAGGAGCTGCCGCAGGCTGCGATCTTTTGATCCTGATCTTTTAAAAGCAAGATCAAAAGATCGGAGCCTGCGGCAGCTCCTACAGGGGGTGATGTTTAATTGCCACTGACTATAACGGGGCACGCATAGTCGTTTAAAGATTAAAAAGCTCTGTGCTTATTCCACTTTCTTAAACAGCTGGCTGCCACACCGCGAGCAAAACGCCGCGTTCTGTTCATGGCTGTTTTTCTTACACACCGGGCAGTCGTGTTGCAGTTGTTCGCCGCGCATGGCGTTGGCCAGTTCTGCGGTGAAAATCCCGGTGGGCACGGCGATGATCGAGTAACCGGTGATCATCACCAGCGACGAAATAACCTGGCCCAGCGGGGTTTTCGGCACGATGTCGCCGAAGCCCACGGTGGTCAGGGTCACGATAGCCCAATAGATGCCTTTGGGAATGCTGGTGAAGCCATGTTCCGGGCCTTCGATCACGTACATCAGGGTGCCGAACACCGTCACCAGGGTGCAGACGCTGACCAGAAACACCACGATCTTCTGCTTGCTGCCACGCAGCGCCGACATCAAATAGTTGGCTTGCTTGAGGTACGGGCTGAGCTTCAGCACCCGGAAGATCCGCAGCATCCGGATGATGCGGATAATCAGCAGGTACTGCGCATCGCTGTAATACAGCGCGAGGATCCCGGGCACGATCGCCAGCAGATCCACCAGTCCGTAGAAGCTGAAGGCGTAGCGCAACGGTTTCGGTGAGCAATACAACCGCAGGATGTACTCGCCGAGAAAGATGATGGTGAAGCCCCACTCGATGTAGGCCAGTACATCGGCGTAGTTCTGGTGAATGCTGTCGATGCTGTCGAGCATCACCACCACCAGGCTGGCGAGGATGATCAACAGCAAGGTGCCGTCGAAGCGCCGCCCGGCGAGGGTGTCGCTCTGGAAAATCATCACGTAAAGCCGTTCACGCCAACTGTTGCTGCTGTCCATGGATAACGCCTGAATTGAAGATCAGCGCAGCCTAGGTTGATTCTCCCCCTGTGCGCAAGGCGTGGCGTCGACGGCGGCTTTGCCAAGCATCTGGATCCCGGCGCGGATCAGCCAGCAGGCGAGAATGAACGGCGCCGTCAGCGTCGCCAGACCGAGGGCGGCGAACAACGGCGTGACCAGCAGCGCAAGGACGATGCCCACTAGCGGTAACCACGGTTGTTGGCGCTGCGCACTGCAGGCGAGGGCGGCGAGCACCGCGTTGTAACTGCCCAGCCCCAGCAACGCAGCAGCGGTTTCGTGGTGCAGCAGACTGGACGCGAGGCCGATGGCCGACGCCAGTAGCGCCCAGCAGAACGCCCGGCGATCGGCAATCAACAGGCCAATGCCGATCAACGCACCGGCCAGCGGATGATCGAGGAACATCACTTGACCCAGTCCACGCAGTTCTGCGGCGAGCAGGTTCAGCGTGTTCATCTCGATGTGCGTCATCGGCGCCGACGGTTCAGCGAACAGCAGCAGGATCCAGCCAATTGCCACGAACGGCGAGGTGTAGGCCGGTATCGAACGACTGCGGTACACGTGTTTGAGCCATTGCTGAGTGAGCATCGCGCTCAGCCCGCCAGCCGCCAGAATCAGCGGCGGCAGCAGCGGTGACCAAGGGAAATACAGGCTCAGCAACAAGCCGAGCAGCACGCCGTTGTAACTGAACAATCCGGCCTGGCGATCCGCCTTGGCATAGTTACGGCGTTGCGCGGTGAGCAATCCGGCGACCGCACCGAGCAGCGCGCCGGCAAACAGCACCGGCGCAGTGAGCAGGATCGCCAGCAGGCACAACAGGCCGCACAGCGGATGGCGCTGGAGGAATATTTGACTGAAACCGTTGAGCAAAGCCTCGGCCCAGTCGGGGCAGTGGGTGTTGAAATGATTGGCAGGCATGATGAAAAAAATCTGGGCAGTTGGAAAATCAAAAGGTCTTGCATAAATGTGGTGAGGGGATTCATCCCCGATGGCTGCGAAGCAGCCCCAAATCGGCGAATGCGGTTTTTCTGTGAAAACCGTCACTCTCTTGAAAGCGGTGACTGCTGCGCAGTCAATCGGGGATGAATCCCCTCACCACAGGGTTCAGTCGCAATCTTTAGATCAGCGTTTCGATCCGCAGCGAGTTGGTCGATCCCGGCTGCCCGAACGGCACCCCGGCGGTGATCAGCAGCGTATCGCCGCGCTCGGCCATGCCTTGCGCCTGAGCGATTTCCAGCGCGGTCGAACACACTTCATCAACCTGACGCAGGCGATCATTGACCACCGAATGAATGCCCCACGCCACGCTCAAGCGCCGCGCGGTCTGCAGGTTCGGCGTCAGGTTGAGGATCGGCGCTTTCGGTCGCTCCCGCGCCGCACGCAACGTCGAGGCGCCCGACTCGCTGTAATTGACCAGCACCGCCACCGGCAGCACGTTGCTGATGCGGCGGATCGCGCAGCTGATCGCATCGGAAACCGTCGCCTCGGCTTTCGGTCGGCTGACGTCGAGCTGAGTCTGATAATCCGGACCGTTCTCCACCTGACGGATGATCTTGCTCATCATCTGCACCGCTTCCAGCGGGTACTCGCCAGAGGCGGTTTCAGCCGAGAGCATCACCGCATCCGCGCCTTCAGCCACCGCGTTGGCGACGTCGGTGACCTCGGCGCGGGTCGGCGCAGGGGAGAAGCGCATCGACTCGAGCATCTGCGTCGCCACCACCACCGGTTTGCCGAGTTCACGGCAGGTGCTGATGATGTTTTTCTGGATCTGCGGCACGCTTTCCGCCGGTACTTCCACGCCGAGATCGCCGCGAGCGACCATGATCGCGTCGCTCAGCTGGACGATTTCGCGCAGTTGTTCGACCGCTGACGGTTTCTCGATTTTCGCCATCAGGAAGGCCTTGTCGCCGATCAGTTCGCGGGCCTCGAGAATGTCCTGCGGACGTTGCACGAACGACAGCGCCACCCAGTCCACACCCAGCTCCAGACCGAAGCTCAGGTCGCGGCGATCCTTGGCGGTCAGTGGGCTCAAATCGAGCACCGCCTGCGGCACGTTCACGCCTTTGCGGTCCGACAGCTCGCCGCCATTGAGCACGGTGGTGTCGATCGCGTCGGTGTACTTGGTGACCACGCGCAGGCGCAGTTTGCCGTCATCCAGCAGCAGATCCATGCCCGCTTCGAGCGCGGCGATGATCTCCGGGTGCGGCAGATTCACCCGGCGTTCATCGCCAGGTGTGGCGTCCAGATCGAGACGGAACGCCTGACCGCGATGCAGTTGCACCTTGCCGTCGGCGAACTTGCCGACGCGCAGTTTCGGCCCCTGCAAATCCATCAGAATGCCCAGTGGATAGTTGAGCTGGCGCTCGACTTCGCGGATCCACTGATAGCGCTGGGCGTGGTCGGCGTGATCGCCGTGGCTGAAGTTCAGGCGGAAGATGTTGACCCCGGCCTCGACCAGCTCGCGGATGTCGTCGATACCATCGGTGGCCGGCCCGAGGGTGGCGAGGATTTTGACCTTTTTATCAGGCGTCATGATTTAGAGTTCTCGAGGATCAGGATGGCGCGGAAGTCGTTGACGTTGGTGCGGGTCGGCTCGGTGACGATCAGTGCATCGAGCGCCTCGAAGTAGCCGTAACCGTTGTTGTTATCCAGCTCGTCGCTGGCACTCAAACCGAGGGCGGCGGCTCGGGCGTAGCTGTCCGGGGTCATGATCGCGCCGGCGTTGTCTTCCGAACCGTCGATGCCGTCGGTGTCACCGGCCAGCGCGTAGACGCCGGGCTGGCCCTTGAGGCTGTCGGTCAGGCTCAGGAGGAATTCGGCGTTGCGTCCGCCACGGCCATTGCCGCGCACGGTCACGGTGGTTTCGCCGCCGGAGAGAATCACGCACGGCGCAGCGAGTGGCTGCCCATGGTTGATGATCTGCCGGGCGATGCCGGCGTGGACTTTCGCCACTTCGCGGGACTCACCTTCGAGGTCGCCGAGGATCAGCGTGCTGAAACCGGCCTGACGGCATTTCACCGCCGCGGCATCGAGCGATTGCTGCGGGCGGGCGATCAACTGGAAATGGCTGCGGGCCAGGCTCGGGTCACCGGGTTTGACGGTTTCCGATTCCGCGCTTTGCAGCCAGGTGCGCACCGACGCGGGGACTTCAATGCCGTAGCGCTTGAGGATCGCCAGCGCTTCGGCGGAAGTGCTCGGGTCGGCCACGGTCGGGCCGGAGGCGATCACCGTGGCGAGGTCGCCCGGTACATCGGAAATCGCGTAGGTATACACAGTGGCAGGCCAGCAGGCCTTGCCCAGACGGCCGCCCTTGATCGCCGAGAGGTGCTTGCGCACGCAGTTCATCTCGCCGATGGTCGCGCCGGATTTGAGCAGGGCTTTGTTGATCGACTGCTTGTCGGCCAAGGTGATGCCTTCGGCCGGCAGGGCGAGCAGGGCAGAGCCGCCACCGGAGAGCAGGAAGATCACGCGATCGGCTTCGCTCAGGTTGCTGACCAGTTCCAGCACGCGTTTGGCCACGGCCAGGCCGGCGGCGTCCGGTACCGGGTGCGCGGCTTCGACCACTTCGATTTTTTCGCACGGGGCGCCGTGACCGTAGCGGGTCACCACCAGACCGGATACTTCACCCTGCCAGCAGCGCTCGACCACCTGGGCCATGGCGGCTGCAGCCTTGCCGGCGCCGATGACGATCACTCGGCCCGTGCGATCAGCAGGCAGATGGGCTTCGAGGACTTGGTTCGGATGGGCCGCGTCGATGGCTGTGGCAAACAGCTCGCGCAGCAGTTGTTGCGGATCGACCGACATGGCGGGCTCCCGGAATTCTTGTTATTGGAGTGGAGCGACAACGGTGCAGCGACCCGGTCCCTGTGGGAGCTGGCTTGCCAGCGATTCAGGCGCTGCGGTCCTTCAGAAAAACCGAGTCGATGCCATCGCGGGCAAGCCCGCTCCCACAGGGAGCGAGCCAGAGGCGCAGATTATTTTTTGTCGCGAATCGAGAAGTTGGCCATGTGTTCCAGACCCTTGATCAGCGCCGAGTGGTCCCAGTTGCTGCCACCGATGGCCGCGCAGGTGCTGAACACTTGCTGGGCGTTGGCAGTGTTCGGCAAGTTGATGTTCAGCTCCTTGGCGCCTTGCAGGGCCAGGTTCAGGTCCTTCTGGTGCAGACTGATGCGGAAGCCCGGATCGAAGGTGCCCTTGATCATGCGCTCGCCGTGCACTTCGAGGATCTTCGAGGAGGCGAAACCACCCATCAGCGCTTCACGCACCTTGGCTGGATCGGCACCGTTTTTCGAGGCGAACAGCAGGGCTTCGGCGACGGCCTGAATGTTCAGCGCGACGATGATCTGGTTCGCCACTTTGGCGGTTTGACCGTCGCCATTGCCACCGACCAGAGTGATGTTCTTGCCCATAGCCTGAAACAGCGGCAGGGCGCGTTCGAAGGCATCGGCGTCGCCACCGACCATGATGCTCAGGGTCGCAGCCTTGGCGCCGACTTCACCACCGGATACCGGGGCGTCGAGGTATTGCGCGCCTTTTTCGTTGATCTTCTTGGCGAAAGCCTTGGTGGCGGTCGGCGAGATCGAACTCATGTCGATCACGACTTTGCCTTTGCCGATGCCAGCAGCGACGCCGTCGGCGCGGAACAGCACGTCGTCGACCTGCGGGGTGTCCGGCACCATGACGATGATGAATTCAGCTTCCTGCGCGACTTCGCGCGGGTTGGCCAGGGCGACGGCGCCAGCGGCAACCAGATCGGCCGGAGCGGCGTCGTGGTGCGCCGACAGGAACAGGCTGTGACCGGCTTTCTGCAGGTTCGAAGCCATTGGGTGGCCCATGATGCCGGTGCCGATAAATCCGATTTTAGCCATGAGAAAATCCTCTTGTTTTTGTGTGGATCTCTGTAGGAGCTGGCGAAGCCTGCGATCTTTTGATCTTGATCTTGAAAAGCAAAGTCAAAAGATCGCAGCCTTCGGCAGCTCCTACAGGAATGACCGTGTTCGATCAGATTGCGTTATGGGTTTTGAGCCAGCCGAGACCGGCTTCAGTGGTGGTCAGCGGCTTGTACTCGCAACCCACCCAACCTTGATAACCGATGCGATCCAGGTGTTCGAACAGGAAGCGGTAGTTGATTTCACCGGTGCCCGGCTCGTTGCGCCCCGGGTTGTCCGCGAGCTGCACGTGGTTGATCTCGCCCAGGTGCGATTGCAGGGTGCGGGCCAGATCGCCTTCCATGATTTGCATGTGATAGATGTCGTATTGCAGGAACAGGTTGGCGCTGCCGACCTGCTCGCGAATCGACAGGGCTTGCGCCGTGTTGTTCAGGTAGAAACCCGGGATGTCGCGGGTGTTGATCGCTTCCATCACCAGTTTGATACCGGCCGCCTGCAGCTTGTCGGCCGCGTACTTGAGGTTGGCGACGAAGGTTTTCTCCACGGTCACATCATCAATGCCTTGCGGACGGATACCGGCCAGGCAGTTGACCTGGGTGTTGCCCAGTACTTGCGCGTAGGCGATCGCCAGATCGACCCCGGCGCGGAACTCTTCAACGCGATCCGGCAGGCAGGCGATACCGCGCTCGCCCTTGGCCCAATCACCGGCCGGCAGGTTGAATAGCACTTGGGTCAGGCCGTTGGCATCGAGCCTGGCCTTGATTTCGGCAGAGCTGAAATCGTACGGGAACAGGTATTCCACACCACTGAAACCGGCTTTGGCGGCGGCGTCGAAACGGGCAAGGAAATCCTGTTCGGTGAACAGCATGGACAGGTTGGCTGCGAAACGCGGCATGGTGGTCTCCTGTTGCGAATTAATGATGATGGCTTTGTGTAGGAGCTGCCGCAGGCTGCGATCTTTTGATCTTGATCCTGAAAAACCAGATCAGAAGATCGCAGCCTGCGGCAACTCCTACAGGGGAGTAACCGCGGCCATCAATCCTGGCAGATCAGTCGAGTAACGAAATCGCCGTTGGCGCGTCGTTGCCGACCAGCGCCAGGTCTTCGAATTCGTTGACGGCGTTGATCTCGGTCCCCATGGAGATGTTGGTCACACGCTCCAGGATGATCTCGACAATCACCGGTACCTTGAACTCTTCGATCATCTGTTCGGCCTTGCGCAGGGCAGGGGCGATTTCCGACGGTTCGAACACGCGCAGGGCTTTACAGCCGAGGCCTTCGGCAACTGCGATGTGGTCGACACCGTAACCGTTGAGTTCCGGCGCGTTCAGGTTATCGAAGGACAGCTGCACGCAGTAGTCCATTTCGAACCCGCGCTGGGCCTGACGGATCAGGCCCAGGTACGAGTTGTTCACCACGACGTGGATGTAAGGCAGTTTGAACTGAGCGCCGACCGCCAGCTCCTCGATCATGAACTGGAAGTCATAGTCCCCCGACAGGGCCACGACTTTCCGGCTCGGATCGGCCTTGACCACGCCCAGCGCGGCCGGAATGGTCCAGCCCAACGGGCCGGCCTGACCGCAGTTGATCCAGTGACGCGGCTTGTAGACGTGCAGGAACTGCGCGCCGGCAATCTGCGACAGACCAATGGTGCTGACGTAGCAAGTGTCCTTGCCGAACACCTGGTTCATCTCTTCGTAAACGCGCTGCGGCTTGACCGGTACGTTGTCGAAGTGGGTCTTGCGGTGCAGGCTGGCTTTGCGTTGCTGGCAATCCTGCAGCCAGGCGCTACGGTTTTTCAGCTTGCCGGCGGCTTGCCATTCACGGGCGACTTCGATGAACACGGTCAGCGCGGCAGCAGCGTCGGAGACGATGCCCAGATCCGGGGTGAACACACGGCCGATCTGCGTGCCTTCGATGTCAACGTGAATGAACTTGCGGCCTTCGGTGTAGACGTCGACCGAACCGGTGTGACGGTTGGCCCAACGGTTACCGATGCCCAACACCACGTCGGATTTCAGCAGCGTGGCGTTGCCGTAACGGTGCGAGGTCTGCAGACCGACCATACCGGCCATCAACGGGTGATCGTCGGGAATTGTGCCCCAGCCCATCAGGGTCGGGATCACCGGAATACCGGTCAGCTCGGCGAACTCCACCAGCAGATCGCTGGCGTCGGCGTTGATGATGCCGCCACCGGCCACCAGCAATGGACGCTCGGCCTGATCCAGCAGGGCCAAAGCCTTCTCGACCTGAATGCGGGTCGCGGTTGGCTTGGCCAGCGGCAATGGCTGGTAGGCGTCGATGTCGAATTCGATTTCAGCCATCTGCACGTCGAACGGCAGGTCGATCAGCACCGGGCCTGGACGGCCGGAGCGCATTTCGTAGAAGGCTTTCTGGAATGCGTAAGGCACCTGGCCCGGCTCCAGAACCGTGGTCGCCCACTTGGTGACGGGCTTGACGATGCTGGTGATGTCGACGGCCTGGAAGTCTTCCTTGTGCATGCGGGCGCGGGGTGCCTGGCCGGTGATGCAGAGGATAGGGATCGAGTCGGCCGAGGCGCTGTAGAGCCCGGTGACCATGTCGGTACCGGCAGGGCCGGACGTACCGATGCACACGCCGATGTTGCCGGCCTTGGTGCGGGTGTAACCCTCGGCCATGTGCGACGCGCCTTCGACGTGGCGAGCGAGGACGTGATCGATGCCACCGACTTTCTGCAAGGCGGAGTACAGCGGGTTGATCGCAGCACCCGGAATGCCAAAAGCGGTATCAACCCCTTCACGGGGGGTGTGGCGGGCGGCTGGGTGAGGTGATGGGTGTGTGGGGTG
>NZ_JBIUVO010000045.1:0-21925 GCF_044742995.1 Pseudomonas sp. NPDC087803 | reverse complement strand
AGAACGGCGGCTTCGACTGCTCTCATTTTGCTCATGGTTTTGTGCCTCTTTACGTTTTGTAATTGTATACAAGTGGCTTTGCGCAGAGTGTATTCACGGCGGACGGCGCAGGTCAATCCATTTTCTCAAGCGCCTGTTTCATTCGTCGTAAGCCCGGTTCTACTGTGGCTTTTCGTCGCATGTGGCGCTTTTCGAGAATTATTGTATACAAAAAAATAATTCATTGTGTTCTATTTGTGGCATCGGGCTGCGGCACTTGAGCGCAGCCCCACGACTTTCCCAATAACAAAATGAGGACGGCACCATGAGCGCTTTAACCTTGAAAGTCGCAGTCAACCTGGTCAACCAGGCCATCAGCACCGGACGCGGCATCAACGCCGCGCCGCTGACCATCGCGGTACTCGATACCGGCGGCCACCTGATCACCCTGCAACGCGAAGACGGCGCCAGCCTGCTGCGCCCGAACATTGCCATCGGCAAAGCCTGGGGCGCCATCGCCCTGGGCAAGGGCTCACGCCTGCTGGCACTGGACGCCCAACAACGCCCGGCCTTCATCGCCGCACTCAACAGCATGGGTCAGGGCAGCGTCGTCCCGGCTCCGGGCGGGGTGCTGATTCGTGATCAGGCGGGGAATGTGCTGGGTGCGATCGGCATCAGCGGCGATCTGTCGGATATTGATGAGCAGGTGGCGATCAAAGCGGTGGAGGCGCTGGATTTAAGGGCGGATGCGGGGGTGGCGGCTTGATCTGTAGCGTCTGATCGAAAGTCATCGCTGGCAAGCCAGCTCCCACAAGGTTTTGTATTGGGCAACGAGTTGTGAACGACACAAACCACTGTGGGAGCTGGCTTGCCAGCGATGGCGGCCTGTCTGACACATCAAGAAAAAAGACCAAACCAATCAAACAGATCATTGAGGTCTAGCCTTCTGATGAACTCATCATGAAGGGGCAATGGATTGCCTGATCTTCCCGCTTCACATCGTCTGCGAACCGGCCGCTACGCCGAAGCCAATCGAATCTATCTTCTGACAACCAACACGCTTGATCGCGAGCCGATCTTTGCTGACTTCGCTTTGGGCAAATTGGTCGTTCGTCAATTTCGGCGGGCACAAGAGCTTGGGCTGGCGAATTCACTGGCGTGGGTGGTGATGCCGGATCATTTTCACTGGTTGATTGAGCTGGAAAGCTGTTCTTTGCGCAGACTGATGCGCGAGACCAAGTCCCTGGCTACTCGAGAGGTGAACCATTGCACCGGCAGGAGCGGCCCGCTATGGCAACAGGGCTATCACGACCGGGCGCTTCGAATGGAAGATGATTTGGTAAAAATGGCCCGGTATGTGGTGGCCAATCCGTTACGGGCTGGACTGGTGGAGAAGCTTGGCGACTATCCGCTGTGGGATGCAGTTTGGCTTTAGCACTTCTGAATCGAGTTGCCCCTATCGCTGGCAAGCCAGCTCCCACAGGGATTTGCGTCGTTCGCAAAAATTGTTTTCAACACAAACAGCTGTGGGAGCTGGCTTGCCAGCGATAAGGGCACCGCGGTCTCACTGATCCGGCTCACACCCTTTCAACACCAACCGGATAATCGTCTGCGCCGCCGCCTCGTAATCCGCCTCGTCGAGCTTGTCCTTGCCGGTGACCGCAGAAATCTGCCAGTCGAAGTCGGCGTAGGTCTGAGTCGCGGCCCAGATGCTGAACATCAGGTGGTTGGGGTCGATCGGGGCGATCTGGCCGCGGTCGATCCAGCTCTGGATGCAGTCGATGTTGTGCTTGGCCTGGCTGTTGAGCTGCTCGACCAGATCGGCGCTCAGGTGCGGGGCGCCGTGCATGATTTCGCTGGAGAACACCTTGGAGGCGAAGGGCAGGTCGCGGGAGATGCGGATCTTCGAGCGGATGTAGCCGCTGAGCACTTCGCTCGGTACGCCGTCCGGGTTGAACGGGGTCGAGGCCTGCAGGATCGGCACGATGATGCTTTCCAGAACCTCGCGGTAGAGGTTTTCCTTGGACTTGAAGTAGTAGTAGACGTTGGGCTTGGGCAATCCTGCCTTGGCGGCGATGTCGCTGGTTTTGGTCGCAGCGAAGCCCTTGTCGGCAAATTCCTCACTGGCGGCACGCAGGATCAGTTCTTTGTTGCGCTCGCGGATTGTGCTCATAAACCCGGTGGTTCCTTGCCTGTTCTGGCGGTTGCGCATGGTAGCACCGGCCTCGCGCGTGGCTCAAGAATGCCCCGTCGCACCGCCCGGCGGTGCTGGCTGTCGCGGGGCTGAACGAAGCAGCGGATCTTCGGGTGAACCGGTGAGGCGCTGCTAGAGTTCAACACAGCGATCAAGCCATTGGCCATGGATTTGCCTTGTCGGGCCGGGCTTCATTTTCCATTGCCGTGCAGCACTGTCGGCCCGTTCGAGTGAAACGCCGTGGAAAAACCCAGACGCAGGACATTCGGCCTGGCCATCCTCACGCTGGGGATCGTATTGCTCGCGCTGCTGCTGTGGATGTTTCTCGCTTCGAATCAACGCAAGCCCAAACCGCCGCCGCCCGCCGAGCCGGTGGCCGTAGTCGCGGTCAAGTTGCAGGATGTGCCGGTGTACATTGATGCGCTCGGCACGGTCACGCCGACCCGCAGTGTGACGGTGATTTCCCAGGTCGATGGCATTCTCAGCTCGGTCGAATTCGAGGAAGGTCAGCAGGTGCACAAGGGCCAGGTCATCGCCCGCATTGACGACCGCGCGCTGAAGGCGCAATTGCAGGTGGCCAAGGGCACGCTGATGCACGATCAGGCGTTGCTCGCCAACGCGGTGCGCGATCTGGCGCGTTATCGCGAACTGATCAAGGTCGGCTCCACTACCCAGCAAACCCTCGACACCCAGGCCTCGCTGGTGCAGCAACTGCAAGGCACGGTCGCTTCCGATCAGGGCAGCGTGCAGAACCTCGAAGTGCAATTGAGCTACTGCACCATTACCTCGCCGGTCGATGGCGTGGTTGGCCTGCGTCAGGTCGATCCCGGCAACTACGTGACCACCACCAGCACCACCGGGATTGCAGTGATCACCCAGATGACCCCGGCCACCGTGGTGTTTGCCGTGCCCGAGGATGATCTGGGCGCAATCAATCAGGCCATGGCCAAAGGCGCGGTGACAGTCCTCGCCTACGACCGCAACAAGCACAATCTTTTGGCCACCGGCAAGTTGCTGGCGCTGGATAACCAGGTCGACACCAGCACCGGCACGATCAAGGTCAAGGCGCAGTTCGATGATGCGGGCAAGGCGCTGTTCCCCAATCAGTTCGTCAACGCACGGCTCAAGGCCGACACCCTGAGCCAGGTCAGCGTGGTGCCGACCCGGGCGGTCCAGCACGGCAGCAAGGGCGATTTCGTCTTTGTCGTGGTCGATCCAGGCAACAAGGTCAGCCTGCGCAACATCAAGACCGGCCCGGCGACGGGCGATGTCTCGGCGGTGCTCGACAACGGCGTGAAGGCCGGCGAGCAAGTGGTCACCGAAGGTGCCGACAAACTCGACGACGGCTCTGCGGTGAAAGTCGTCGCACAGTGAGGAGACGCCCGCCATGAACGTCTCGCGGCCCTTTATCGAACGCCCGGTCGCCACCACGCTGTTGATGGTGGCGGTGCTGTTGCTCGGCCTGCTCGGTTATCACTTGCTCTCGGTGTCGGCGCTGCCCGAGGTCGATTACCCGACCATTCAGGTCTTCACCCAATACCCCGGCGCGAGTCCCGAGGTGATCAGTTCGTCGATCACCGCGCCGCTGGAGCGCCAGCTCGGTGAAATGCCGGGCCTCAAGTCGATGAACTCCACCAGCTCCGACGGCGCCTCGGTGGTGACCCTGCAATTCGATCTTTCGCTGTCGCTGGATGTCGCCGAACAGGAAGTCCAGGCGGCGATCAATGCCGCCGGCACGTTCCTCCCGGCCAACCTGCCGTACCCGCCGGTGTACAGCAAGGTCAATCCGGCCGATGCGCCGGTGCTGACCCTGTCGCTGACCTCCGACGTGCTGCCGCTGACCAAGGTTGAAGACCTCGCCGACACGCGGCTGGCGCAGAAAATCTCGCAGATCACCGGCGTTGGTCTGGTCACTATCAGCGGTGGTCAGCGCCCGGCGGTGCGGGTCGAGGCCAACACCTCGGCGCTGAACAGTCTCGGTCTGTCCCTCGATGATCTGCGCACCGCGCTGGGCACGGCCAACGTCAATCAGGCCAAGGGCAATATCGACGGCAAATATCAGGCGTATTCGATCGGCACCAACGACCAGTTGCAGTCGGCCGAGGCGTACCGCGATCTGGTGATCGCCTACAAGAACGGCGCGCCGATTCGCCTGTCGCAGATCGCCAGTTCGACTCAGGGCCCGGAGAATCCGCGGCAAGCGGCGTGGACCGACAGCACGCCGTCGATTGTCCTGAACATCCAGCGCCAACCCGGCGCGAATGTGATCGAGGTGGTCGACCGCGTGCAGCAACTATTGCCCAAGTTACGCGCCAGTCTGCCGGCGACGCTCAAGGTCAACGTGCTCACCGACCGCACGCAAACCATTCGTGCTTCGGTCACCGACGTGCAGTACGAACTGGGTGTGGCGGTGCTGCTGGTGGTGATCGTGATTTTCCTGTTCCTGCGCAATCTTCCGGCGACGATCATTCCGGCGGTGACCGTGCCGCTGACCCTGGTCGGCACGCTGGCAGTGGCATACGGGCTGGGCTTTTCGCTGAATAACCTGACGCTGATGGCGCTGACCATCGCCATCGGTTTTGTGGTTGATGACGCCATCGTCATGATCGAGAACATCACACGCTACATCGAGGCCGGCGACTCGCCGATGGAGGCTGCACTCAAGGGTTCCGAGCAGATCGGCTTCACCATTATTTCGCTGTCGGTGGCGCTGATCGCCGTGATGATCCCGCTGCTGTTCATGGGCGACGTGGTCGGGCGATTGTTCCGCGAATTCGCCATGACCGTGGCAGTGACCATCGTCATCTCGGCGCTGATCACTCTGACCCTGACGCCGATGATGTGCTCGCGCATGCTCAAGGACAGACACGAGGAGCGCCGGGTCGATTTCTTCGACCGGATCAACGGCTATTACGTCAAAGGCCTGGACTGGGTGCTGCTGCATCGCGGGCTGACGTTGCTCTCGGTGGTGTGCACGGCGGCGCTGACATTGCTGATCATCGTGGTCATGCCCAAGGGCTTCTTCCCCGAGCAGGACACCGGGCTGATCCAGGGTATTTCCCAGGCCTCGCCGAGCATTTCCTTTCAGCAGATGCAGGTCGAACAACAACGGCTGGCGGCACGCATTCTCAAGGATCCGGCGGTGGCCAGCCTGTCGTCGTTCGTCGGTATCGACCAGACCAACCCGACGATCAATCAGGGCAACCTGCTGATCAACCTCAAGCCCCACGGTGACCGTGACAGCAGCGCGGCGGTGATTCGCCGACTGTCCGATGCCAACGCCGATGACGCCGGGATTCGCCTGTACCTGCACAGCGTGCAGGACCTGACCCTCGACGCCACGGTCTCGACCACCAGCTACCGCCTCGGCCTGCAGGCCACCGATCCGGATGAGTTGGAGCAGTGGACCAACACATTGCTGGCGGCAATCAAGCAGGACCCGATGTTCACCGATGTGCAGAGTCAGGCACTGCAATTCGGCAATCAGATCCAGCTCAACTTCGACCGCGCCACCGCTTCGCGGCTGGGCATCACCCCGCAGGCCATCGACGATGTGCTGTACGACGCCTTCGGCCAGCGCCAAGTGTCGACCATCTACACCCAGCTCAACCAGTATCACGTGGTGATCGCCACCGATCATCCGCCGCGCAATCTCGCCGATCTGCTGACCGGGCTCTATGTCGACATTCCTGGCGGCGGGGTGGCGCCGCTGTCGAGCATGGCAACCATGCAGGTGATTCGCGCGCCGGTGACCATCAACCGCCTCGGGCAATTTCCCTATGCCGACGTGTCGTTCAACCTTGCACCTGGGCAGACCCTCGGCGCGGCGGTAACGCGGCTCAAGGACATCGAGACCAAGGCCGGCCTGCCGCTGTCGGTGCAGGCCAATCTTGAGGGGGCGGCGGCGACGTTCGAGGCGTCGCTGTCCAATCAGGTGTTTCTGGTGCTGGCGGCAATCATCGTGGTGTACCTGATGCTGGGCATTCTCTACGAGAGCTTCGTGCACCCGGTGACGATTCTTTCGACCTTGCTCTCGGCAGCGCTGGGCGCGCTGCTGGCGTTGCTGATCACCGGCACGCAGTTCGACATCATCGGCCTGATCGGCATCGTGCTGTTGATCGGGATCGTGATGAAGAACGGCATCATGATGGTCGACTTCGCCCTGGAGCTTGAGCGCGAGGGCGGGCTCGATGCCGTGGCGGCGATTCGTCAGGCGGCCGAGTTGCGTTTTCGGCCGATCCTGATGACCAGCATGGCCTCGCTGTTTGGCGCGGTACCGCTGGCGCTGGGCACCGGGATCGGCTCGGAGCTGCGTCATCCGCTGGGCATCGCGATCATCGGCGGGCTGCTGTTGAGCCAGTTGCTGACGCTGTTCTCGACCCCGGTGATTTTCCTCGCCATGCACAGCCTGCAGCAGCGTTTCAGCCGACAGCGGCCAGCGCAGGTCGAAGGCTATCGCGATGAACCTTAGCGCGCCGTTCATCCAGCGCCCGATCGCCACCACCCTGCTGGCGGTGGGGCTGGCGCTGTTCGGCGTGCTGGCGTTCAACCTGCTGCCGGTGGCGCCGCTGCCGGAAGTGGATTTCCCCACCATCAGCGTGCGCGCCTCGTTGCCCGGTGCTGATCCGAGCACTGTCGCATCGTCGGTGGCGACCCCGCTGGAGCGCCAGTTCGGGCAGATCGCCGGGGTCACCGAAATGACCTCGTCGAGTTCGCTGGGCGCGACGCGCATCACCTTGCAGTTCGACCTCAACCGCGACATCGACGGCGCCGCCCGCGATGTGCAGGCGGCGATCAACGCGGCGCGCAGCAACCTGCCCAGCGACCTGTCCGGCAACCCGACCTACCGCAAGGTCAACCCGGCCGACTCGCCGATCCTGATCCTCAGCCTGACCTCCGACAGCGCCACACGCGGGCAGATGTATGACGTGGCCTCGACCCTGCTCGAACAACGCCTGTTGCAGACCACTGGAGTCGGTGACGTGACGGTGGGCGGCGCGGCGCTGCCGGCGGTGCGCATCGAGCTCAATCCGGATCGGCTCAACCGCTACGGCGTCAGCCTCGAACAGGTGCGCCAGGTAATTCAGGCGTCCAACGTCAATCTGCCCAAGGGCACGGTCTCGCTCGGCGCTCAATCCTATGGCCTGAAGGCCAACGACATGCTCTATCAGGGCGCCGATTACGGGCCGCTGGTGGTGAAGAAAAACAATGGCGATCTGGTGCGCATTGCCGATCTCGGTGACGTCAGCGAAGACGTTGAAGACCTGCGCAACTTCGGCCTGTCCAATGGCAAACCGGCGGTGCTGCTGGTGGTGTTCAAGCAGCCCGGTGCCAACGTCATCGACACCGTCGATGCGGTGAAGGCGGATCTGCCGTTTCTGCAAAGCTCGATCCCCTCGGCAATCAAGATCAACATCCTGATGGACCGCACCACCACCATTCGCGCCTCGTTGCATGATGTGGAAATGACCCTGCTGATCTCGATTGCGCTGGTGACGCTGGTGACGTTCGGCTTCTTTCGTGACTGGCGCAGCACGCTGATCCCGGCCATCGTCGTGCCGCTGTCGCTGCTCGGCACGTTTGGTGCGATGTACTTTCTCGGCTACAGCCTGAACAACCTGTCGCTGATGGCGCTGACCATTTCCACCGGGTTTGTGGTGGACGATGCGATCGTGGTGGTCGAGAACATCATGCGCCATCTGGAGAAGGGCGAGAGCCGTGTGCAGGCGGCGCTGGCCGGGGCGCGCGAGGTCGGCTTCACGGTGATGACCATCAGTGTGTCGCTGGTGGCGGTGTTCATTCCGTTGCTGCTGATGGGCGGGGTGGTCGGGCGGTTGTTCCGCGAGTTTTCGATTTCGCTGTCGGTGGCCATCGTGATTTCGATGCTGGTGTCGCTGACCGTGACGCCGATGCTCGCCAGCGTGCTGTTGCGCACCCATGAGCAGGCGGGCGATGGCGAGGACCATCCGGACTCGCGTTTTCATCGCTTCTACGATCGCACCCTCGGCTGGGTGGTCGAGCACTCGTTGCTGATGGGCCTGCTGACGATGCTGGTAATCGTGCTGGCCTGTGTGCTGTACGTGCTGGTGCCCAAGGGCTTCTTCCCGCAAGAAGACACCGGGCGCATGTCTGGCAGCATCATTGCTTCGCAGAGCATTTCCTTTGGTGCGATCCAGGCGAATTTCAGCGAGATCAACCACAAGGTCCTGAGCAATCCGAACGTGGCCACCGTCGGTGGTTTTGTCGGCGGTGGCGGCGGGATCGGCGGCGCGGTGAACAGTGCGCAGTTGTTCATTACCCTCAAATCACTGGCCGATCGCAAGGACAGCGCCGATCAGGTCATCGGGCAGATTCGCCGCACCCTGGGCGACATGCCCGGTACCCGGCTGTACCTGCAATCGGCGCAGGACATCACCGTTGGCGGGCGGCAGAGCGGGGCGCAATATCAGTACACGATGACCGCCGATGACCAGAGCACCCTCGACGAGTGGGTGCCGAAAGTCGTGGCGGCGTTGCACGGCTTGCCGCAACTGACCGACATCAACACCGACCAGCAGGACAACAGCCTGATGGCCAGCGTGACCGTCAATCGTGATGCGGCGGCGCGACTGGGCGTGAGCATGTCGGCCATCGACCAGACCCTGTACGACGCCTTCGGCCAGCGTCAGGTCTCGACCATCTACCGCGCCGCCAACCAGTATCACGTGGTGATGGAAGTCGCGCCGCCGTACTGGGCTGACCCGGCCACCCTGAAAAATGTCTACGTGCCGGTGGGCACGGCGGCCGTCACCACCAAGGGCGCTGCGGCGGCGCCCAACCTCAGCGCCACCGCCTCGCAACCGTTGGTGCCACTGTCGGCTGTTGCTGATTATTCGGTGGGGCGCACAGCGATTTCGATCAGTCATCAGGGCACCTTTCCAGCGGTGACCGCTTCGTTCAACCTCGCGCCAGGCGTATCCATCGGTCAGGCGACGGCGTTAGTTGAAAACGCCGTGAAGCAATTGCGCATGCCGGCCAGCGTGGTCGGCCAGTTCGCCGGCACCGCGCAGGTGTTCCAGTCTTCGGTGGCCAGTGAACCGCTGCTGATCGTCGCGGCGCTGCTGTCGGTGTATGTCGTGCTGGGGATGCTTTACGAGAGTCTGGTGCATCCGCTGACGATTCTTTCGACCTTGCCCTCGGCCGGGGTCGGTGCGTTGATCGCGTTGCTGCTGACGGGGACTGAACTGTCGATCATCGCGCTGGTGGGGGTGATTCTGTTGATCGGGATCGTGAAGAAGAACGCGATCATGATGATCGACTTCGCCATCACCGAGCGCCGCGAATTCGGCCTGAGCGCGAAAGAAGCAATTCGCCGCGCCTGCCTGATCCGTTTCCGCCCGATCATGATGACCACGCTGGCGGCGATCCTCGGCGCACTGCCACTGGTGCTCGGCACCGGCTATGGCTCGGAGCTGCGCCGACCGTTGGGAATTTCGATCATTGGCGGCTTGCTGTTCAGCCAGTTGCTGACGCTGTACACCACGCCGGTGATCTACCTTTGGCTGGATCGGGCGTCGCAGCGCCTGAAGCGTAGGGAGCAATAGATGAAACGTCGCAAATCCCCTGTGGGAGCGGGCTTGCTCGCGAAGACGGCGGGTCAGCCAGCATTGTTGGTGAAGGTGAAATCGCTTTCGCGAGCAAGCCCGCTCCCACAGGGGCGAGTGCTGGCATTGATCATGGCGCTGTTGTTGAGTGGCTGCATGGTCGGTCCGGATTATCAGAAACCGGCCATGGAACTGCCGACCTCCTTCAAGGAAGGCACCCAATGGCAGCGCGCCCAGGCCAATCCGCAGGGGGCGCTGGACAGCCAGTGGTGGCGGATTTATCAGGATCCGCTACTCAACGATCTGGTCGAACGCTCGGCCACGGCCAACCCGTCGATCATTGGTGCCGAAGCCGCGTATCGGCTGGCGCAGGCGCAAGTGGCATCGAGCCGCGCCGGGTTGTGGCCGACGGTGGGCGTGGGCTTGTCCGGCGCGCGCGGGGTCGGTGGCGGGGCCAGCGGCAGCACCACCAGCGGTTTGACCGGTAGCAGTGGCGGCACGGTTGAGCAGACCGTCAGTGCGACCCTGAGCGCCAGTTGGGAGCCGGATCTGTGGGGCCAGGTGCGCCGTGGTATCGAGTCGAGTCAGGCCTCGCTGCAATCGTCCGACGCATTACTCGCCGGGGTGCGGCTGTCGATCGGTGCCAGCGTGGCGACCAATTATCTGGGGTTGCGGCAACTGGATATCGACATTGATCTGTTGCAACAACAGCAGGCCATCAACCAGCAATTGCTGAGCATGATTCAGGCGCAAACCGTGCAGGGCACGGCCACCAACGATCAACTGCTGGTGGCCCAGGATCAACTGAGCACGGTGATCGCTGCGCTGCAAAACGCCCAGCGTTCCCGCGAGCAGGCCGAGCATGCGCTGGCGGTACTGGTGGGTGTGGCGCCGGCGCAGTTCGATTTGCCCAAGGCTGCCGACTATCAGTTCACCACGCCGATGCCGCCACCGGTGTTGCCGTCGAATCTGCTGCTGCGCCGTCCCGATGTGGTCTCCGCCGAGCGCTTGGCTGCGGCGGCCAACGCACGAATCGGTGTCGCCGAAGCGGCGTTTTTCCCGACCTTGAGCCTGACCGCCGAAGGTGGTTTTCGCGGCACCGCACTGGGTGGTCTGTTCTCGGTACCGAACCGCATCTGGACCCTCGGCCCGGCGCTGGCCGAAACCATTTTCGACGGCGGCGCCCGCGAAGCGGCCAAGCAGGAAGCCGAGGCCACTTACGATCAGGACGTGGCGAATTATCGCGGCACGGTGCTGGGCGCGTTGCAGAACGTCGAGGACAACCTGTCGGCAATCAATCATCTGCACACCCAGGCGCAGGCCTACGCGCAGATGTTCCAGCGCAACCAGCAATTGTTCGGCAGCCAGCAGGCGCAGCAGCGCGCGGGTACGGTCAGCCAGCAAACGGTGCTGACCCAGCAACTGCTGCTGTTGCAGGCCGAGCAGAATCTGCGTGACACCCAGGGTTTGCTCAGTCAGGGCAGCGTCGCGCTGTTCCAGAGCATCGGGGGTGGCTGGCAGGTGCCATAGCGTCTCGCTCCGGTGAGTCCGGCACGGTATGCTGCGCGGCATTATTCACATAAGGAAACATGATTCATGGCAGGAAGCAGTTTGCTGGTGCTGATCGACGACATCGCCACCGTTCTGGACGATGTGGCGTTGATGAGCAAAATGGCCGCGAAGAAGACTGCCGGGGTGCTCGGCGATGACTTGGCGCTCAATGCCCAGCAAGTCTCCGGGGTGCGCGCCGAGCGGGAAATTCCCGTGGTCTGGGCGGTGGCCAAGGGCTCGTTCCTGAACAAACTGATTCTGGTGCCGTCGGCGCTGGCGATCAGTGCGTTCGTGCCGTGGCTGGTGACGCCGCTGCTGATGGTCGGCGGTGCGTACTTGTGCTTCGAAGGTTTCGAAAAACTCGCGCACAAGTTCCTGCACAGCAAGGCCGAAGATGATGCCGACCACGCGCAACTGAGCGCGGCGGTGGCCGAGCCGACTAGCGATCTGGTGGCCTACGAGCAGGACAAGATCAAAGGCGCGATCCGCACCGACTTCATCCTCTCGGCAGAAATCATCGCCATCACCCTCGGTACCGTCGCCGACGCTTCGCTGACTCAGCAAGTGATCGTGATGTCGGGCATCGCCATTGTCATGACCGTCGGTGTTTATGGCCTGGTGGCCGGCATCGTCAAACTCGACGATCTCGGCCTGTGGCTGACGCAAAAAACCGGTGCAGCAGCAAAAGGCATCGGTAACGCGATCCTGCGCGCTGCGCCGTACATGATGAAAGGCCTGTCGGTGATCGGCACGGCGGCGATGTTCCTGGTCGGCGGTGGCATCCTTACCCACGGCATTCCTGTGGTGCATCACTGGATTGAAAGTGTCGGTGCGGCGGCCGGTAGTGCCGGGTTCGCAGTGCCTGTGCTGCTCAACGGCGTGGCGGGGATTATCGCCGGTGCGGTGGTGCTGGCGGTGGTTTCGGTGGTCGGCAAGATCTGGCGCGCGATCAAAGGATAAACACGGTTTCTTTGTAGGAGTGAGCCTGCTCGCGATGAGGTCGTGTCAGTCACCTTTTATGTGTCAGATACACCGCTATCGCGAGCAGGCTCACTCCTACAGTTTGATCTTTGTTGTGTCATGAAAAAGGGCCATTCGACTCGCATCGAATGGCCCTTTTTGGTTGCCGTTGAGGTTACTCGGCAATCTGCAGTTTGCGCGACTCGGTGTACACGTAGCGTACTTTCTCGTACTCGAACGGCGAGTTCATCTGGCCGTAACGGAAGTTGGTCTGGTAGCGCTTGTCGACAGCGCGCAGGGCCCAGATTTCCGGGTGGTTTTCGCTGACTTTCGACACGTTCAGGTAGTTGATCGCCGATTCGGCGGTGTAGTCCACGGCCAGGCCGGCGGTGTCGCGGATGTTCGACGGGCCGAAAACCGGCAACACGAAGTAGGCACCGCCCGGTACGCCGTAGAAGCCCAGGGTCTGACCGAAGTCTTCGCTCTGGCGCGGCAGGCCCATGGCGGTGGCCGGGTCCCACAGGCCGGCGACGCCGATGGTGGTGTTGAGCAGCAGGCGCGCCGTGGTTTCCATCGAGCGCTTGCCCTTGAACTGCAGCAGGCTGTTGACCAGGTTCGGCACGTCACCGAGGTTGTTGAAGAAGTTGCTCACCCCGGTGCGCAGGAAGCTCGGCGTCACGTAGCGATAACCGTCGACCACCGGCAGGAATACCCATTGGTCGAAGCGGTAGTTGAAGTGGTAGACGCGGCGGTTCCACGACTCCAGCGGGTCATAGACGTTGAGCGCGTTGAGCGTCGAGCGCTCGAATTCACGCTGGTCCAGCCCCGGGTTGAATTTGAGTTTCGACAGCGGCTCCTTGAAGCCGTCGCTGTCGACCACCACTGGCGCGTTGGCTTTGCTGTTGTCGGCCTGGGCCACGCCTGCACTGAGGAGCGCTGCAATCAGCAGGAGATATTTAGCCACGGAAAAACTCCAGCATGGCGTCGCTGTTGACGCGGTAGTTAAGGTTGCCGCAATGGCCGCCCAGTGGGTAAACGGTCAGGCGATCGCCAAAGGTCTTGCGCAGGAAGCCCAGGTCACCCGGGCCGAGGATCACGTCGTCGGCGTTGTGCATGACGGCGATTTTCGGGCTGTCGTGCAGGTAGTCCTTGAGTGCGTACAGGCTGACCTGGTCGATCAGTTGCAGCAGGCTGCCGCCGTCAGTGCGCGCGCGCCACATCGGAATCACCTGTTCGGTCAGGTAGCAGTCGAAGTCGCATTGCAGCGCACGCTTGAGGAATGGCGTGAGGCTGGTGCCTTCGGTGATCGGGAATTTCGGCGGGGTGATCAGGCCGCGACGGTTGATCAGGTCGGAAGTGAAGGCAATGTCGGCCGCCGAGAAACGGAACGAAGTGCCGATCAGCATCGCCATCTGTTCATTGGTCAGGTGCTGCTTGGACTGCTGGAAGTCGTAGAGCAGGGCGTCGTTGAGGTCGATGTAGCCTTTCTGCTGGAAGTAGCGGGTCAGCTTGTTCAGCACCAGTTCATAGAAAGTGGTGCTGTTGTTGATGCCCTTCACTTCGGTCTGCACCAGCTTGTCGAGGTTGCTGATCGAGGTGTAGAGGTTGACCGGCGGATTGAGCAGCAGGACTTTCTTGAAGTTGAAGCTGCGTCGGGTCTCGTCCAGATGCGCGACGAACGCGGCATCCAGTGCGCCGAGGCTGTAGCCGCTGAGGTAGTACTCGGTGACCGGCAGTTTCGGATGCTGCGCGCGCACGGCCTGCATCACCCGGTACATGTCTTCGGCGTCTTCCTTGGTGATACCGGGTGTGGCGAAGCGTGAAGCGGCGCTGATGAAGTCGAAACTGGTCGGCGACGACAACTGCACGACGTGGTAGCCGGCCTTGTAGTAGAGCTTCTTCAGGTATTCGTTGAGCGTGCTGTCATAGCGCGCGCCGGTGCCGGCGATCAGGAAGATCAGCGGCGCCGGTTTGTCCTGTTCGGCGATGCGGTAGGTGAGTTTTTTCACCGCCCAGAAATTGTCCGGGAGGATGAATGCCCGTTCCGGGCGCAGTGTGATGCTGTGGTCGGACTGATTGATCTCGTCGTTCGACGGCAATTCCGGACGCAGGTCCGGTGGCGTGGTGGCGATGGTCGCCTCGAACGGGTTGGTGAGGGGATAGCCATAACTGGCGGCATCGATATCCACCGCCAGTGCGGACGCACTCAGAATAAGGCCGCTGAACAGCGCGGCGAAGCGCAAGGAACGGAGCATGACTGGATCCCTTAAAGGAAGGTGCCGAATGAAGTTCGCAGGCTATGACCACCGGGCTTGCGCCAAAGTGCCATGCCTCGGCACCAAACAGGCAGAATTCGGAGTAATAGTAGCTGGACGATACACTTTGCAAGGCGCGGATGACCAGTTAACAGTTGTTAGTGCTTGCCAATGCGTGCGGGCAGATTAAGCTGGCCGCCGATTTCGTTGATTGGAGAGTTTCATGTCCCGCCGCTTGCCCGTGATTCTGTTGCTCGTGCTGTTGCCGCTGTGGCTGGCCGCCAGTTATGGCGCACGTTATGGCTTCATGGAAGATGGGCAGTGGGTCGGCATCTGCGTTGATGAAGCGAGCCGTTGGGAATGCACGGTGCGCTCGAACCTCGGGCTGATGATTCACTTCAAGGTGCTGGGCTGGACCGCGCTGGGTGCAGCGCTGCTCGGTTTCGTCCTGCCGGGGCGGGCAGGGTGGTGGCTGGCGGTGCTGGCACTGGTGTTCGGGTTGCCGGCATTGGCGTTGTACAACACGACGTTGGCGGTGTGTGCGCTGGTGATTGCCGGGTTGCGCCTGGTCCGGGCGTCCCGCAGCGCCTGACAGTCAGTCATCGCGGGCAAGCCCGCTCCCACAGGATTTTGGGTGAACACAACATGTGTGTACGACCCGAAAACCTGTGGGAGCTGGCTTGCCAGCGATGAGGCCGGTTCAGGTGCTGAAGATCAGCCCTTGCGAACCCGCAGGCAGCGCCAAAGCGCCGCCACCATCAACCCGCTGACCAACGCCCAGCCCCACGCCTGCTGATTCTGCAAACCTTCCACATACAGCTGCGGTGCAATGCCGGCGCCGATGATAAAGGTCAGCAGGGCGATTTCCCGGCGTGGCACGCTGACCGGACGGCACAGGTAAACCAGCGCCGGCAGGATGAACGCCATACTGGCAAAACTGCGATAGCGTGCGTCGAAGACCATCTCCAGCATCATCACCGCCGCCGCGAAACCTGCCAGCGCCACCAGCCAGCCGGCACGGCGCTCGAGCACATTGAAGGTGCGTTCACGCCAACCCTGGCGCGCGCTCAGGCTCAAGCCGGCATGGGCCAGCACCAACAGATTCAACGCTGTAAGCAAGCCGACCCACAGCCATTCACCGGCAAATCGCGTGGTCACTCGCGCCAGTTCGCCCCAGGCGCCGATCGAGCAGGCGGCCAGCGCCCCGAGCAGCGGCAGGATCAGCGCCGACCGGGTGGTACGCACCCGACCGCCGAGCAGCAGGGTGCCGAGGGAAATCAGCCCGCCGACCGCGAGCCATTCCTTCCAGTACGGCACGTTGCTCACCGGTCCGGCGAGCACGCCCTTGTCCTGGCGATCGGCATCGAACAGGCCCCAGTAACCACCGACCGCACCTTCGCTGCCACGTTTCCATGGCTGGTCGAACGCCTCGATCAGGTTGTAATGCCAGCCTTCCTTCTCGGCCATTGCGACAAAACCGCGAATGAACTTGGCCTCATTGACCCGGCTCGGCAAGGCGGTCTCACGCTGGCGACCTTCGCTGGGCCAGCCGGTCTCGCCGATCATCACGTCTTTGGGCGCGAACTTGTTGCCGAACACCTGACGCACATCCGCCACATGTTGCAGAGCAACGTCGATGTTTGATGGATCATCTTCCCAGTACGGCAGCAAGTGGATGGTCAGGAAATCCACCGCCGGCGCGACTTCCGGGTGCTTGAGCCAGAATTCCCAGACATCGGCATAGGTGACCGGTTGCTTGACCTGGCTTTTGACCTTGTTGATCAGCCTGGCCAGTTGCGCGCCGGTGACTTCCTTGCGCAGCAAGGCTTCGTTGCCGACGATCACCGCGCTGACCACATCCGGGTTGGCGTTGGCCGAGGCAATCAGCAGGTCGACTTCTTTCTCGGTATCCACCGGGTTGCTGTTGACCCAGGCGCCGATCATCAGCTTCAAACCGTGCTTGCGCGCCAGATCCGGCAGAGCCTCAAGGCCGGTCATCGAGTAGGTGCGAATGCATTCGAAGCGCGTTGCCAGCAGGGCGAGGTCGGCGTCCATACGTTCCGGGCGCAGTTTGAACGGCACGTCGAACGGCGACTGATCCTTGTCGAACGGCGTGTAGGAGGCGCATTGCAACTTGTGCGTCGGGGTCGCGGCATCGGGCAGGATCACCGGCTTGCCGAGGCCGTACCAGAAACCGCCGAGGGCAAACAGGCCGAGCAGGCAGGCGAAGAGATAAGGAACAAACGGGAAGCGGGAAGTCGCGGACATGGTCAGGCCGAGTGGCTGCAAAGCGACGCATGTTACCTGCATTTATCCGTGGGTTGGTGGCCTGCATGATTTGCACATGCAAAGTTCGGGCGGATTGTCTGGCGCCAATTATTCAGAGGCGATTAATGGCCTTCTGATGTCGTTTCTCGGTGCCTTGAGGTCGCTGACAGAGCAGGTCGCTGCGGGCGTCAGGCCGATGATCGAAAGCGTCAGTACTCCACTGGCATTCGAGTGAGTTTGCGGTCAGGCGTGATGGGGGCGCTGTGCACCATAACAATACGTTGACGATGCCCGGCATCCGTCGGGCGCAGCATTTCGGGGAAGTAAACGATGAAGATGCGACGACTTTTAGGCGCAGGTGCCGCTCTGGTGCTTGCGATGAGTTCCACATTCGCCAGCGCTGAAAAACAGACCCTGAACATCGGTTACGTTGACGGCTGGTCCGACAGCGTCGCGACCACCCACGTGGCGGCCGAAGTGATCAAACAGAAACTCGGCTACGACGTGAAGCTGCAAGCCGTCGCCACCGGGATCATGTGGCAGGGCGTGGCCACCGGCAAACTCGACGCGATGCTCTCGGCCTGGCTGCCGGTTACCCATGGCGAATACTGGGCGAAGAACAAGGATCTGGTCGTCGATTACGGCCCGAACTTCAAGGACGCGAAAATCGGTCTGATCGTGCCGGAGTACGTCAAAGCGAAATCGATCGAAGACCTCAAGACCGATGACAGCTTCAAGAACCGCATCGTCGGCATCGACGCCGGTTCAGGCGTGATGCTCAAAACCGATCAGGCGATCAAGGATTACGGCCTGGACAAATACACGCTCAAGGCCAGTTCCGGCGCCGGCATGATTGCCGAGCTGACCCGCGCCGAGAAAAAGAACGAGTCGATTGCCGTCACCGGTTGGGTGCCGCACTGGATGTTCGCCAAGTGGAAACTGCGCTTCCTCGACGACCCGAAAGGCGTGTACGGCGCGGCTGAAACCGTGAACAGCATCGGCAGCAAAGAGCTGGACGCCAAGGCTCCGGAAGTCGCCAAGTTCCTGAAAAACTTCCAGTGGGCGTCGAAAGACGAGATCGGCGAAGTCATGCTGGCCATCCAGGACGGCGCCAAGCCTGAAGCAGCGGCCAAGGATTGGGTCGCCAAGCACCCGGATCGCGTGGCTGACTGGACCAAATAAAAGTGCCAACAACGCCTGACCCCTGTGGGAGCGGGCTTGCTCGCGAAAGCGGTGTAACAGTTGACAGAAATGTTGGCTGACACGACGCCTTCGCGAGCAAGCCCGCTCCCACATTTGTTTCTTGTGCACCCTCTCTGGCAGGGTTTACGGCTGTTTCAACGCCTCTTTCCATTTCTTTCGGCTAATTAGCGTCCGAAAATTGGCGAAAACGTCATGTCGTTCTAATACTAAGGTCGTCTGGAACCCGTTCCGCAGCCGCATACAGTGGATATGTTCCAACAATAATCTGTGCTGCGAGGATAAAAACAATGAACGACAGCATTTACCTCTCGATTCAAAACAGCCCGCGCTTCAAGGAGCTGGTGAGAAAAAGGGAAAAATTCGCCTGGATACTCTCGGCGATCATGCTCGGGCTGTACTCCGGATTCATCTTGCTGATCGCCTACGGGCCGCAAGTGCTCGGGGCGAAACTCAGTCCCGGCTCGTCGATTACCTGGGGCATTCCGATTGGTGTCGGCCTGATTGTCTCGGCCTTCATCCTGACCGCGATCTACGTACGGCGCGCCAACGGCGAGTTTGACGACCTGAACAATGCGATTCTCAAGGAGGCTCAGCAATGATCCGGCGTCTACTGGCTCTTTTGAGCATCGCAGCGTTCGCTCCAGCGGTCTGGGCCGCCGATGCCCTGACCGGCGAAGTCCACAAGCAACCGCTCAACGTCGCCGCCATCGCCATGTTCGTGGTGTTCGTCGGTGCGACCCTGTGCATCACTTATTGGGCGTCCAAGCGCAACAAATCGGCCGCCGACTACTATGCGGCGGGCGGCAAGATCACCGGTTTCCAGAACGGTCTGGCGATTGCCGGTGACTACATGTCGGCGGCGTCCTTCCTGGGGATTTCCGCGCTGGTGTTCACTTCCGGCTACGACGGTCTGATCTACTCGATCGGCTTCCTGGTGGGCTGGCCGATCATTCTGTTCCTGATCGCCGAGCGCCTGCGTAACCTGGGCAAGTACACCTTTGCCGACGTGGCGTCCTACCGCCTCGGGCAAACCCAGATCCGCACCCTGTCTGCCTGCGGTTCGCTGGTGGTGGTGGCGTTCTACCTGATCGCGCAAATGGTTGGCGCTGGCAAGCTGATCCAGCTGCTGTTCGGTCTCGACTACTACGTGGCGGTGATTCTGGTCGGTATCCTGATGTGCATGTACGTGCTGTTCGGCGGCATGCTGGCGACCACCTGGGTGCAGATCATCAAGGCTGTGCTGCTGCTGTCCGGTGCCTCGTTCATGGCGCTGATGGTGATGAAGCACGTCAACTTCGACTTCAACATGCTGTTCTCCGAGGCGATCAAGGTTCACCCGAAAGGTGAAGCGATCATGAGCCCGGGCGGTCTGGTGAAAGATCCGATTTCGGCGTTCTCCCTGGGCCTGGCACTGATGTTCGGTACCGCCGGCCTGCCACACATCCTGATGCGCTTCTTCACCGTGAGTGACGCGAAGGAAGCGCGCAAGAGCGTGTTGTACGCGACCGGTTTCATTGGCTACTTCTACATCCTGACCTTCATCATCGGCTTCGGCGCGATCCTGCTGGTCAGCACCAACCCGGCCTTCAAGGATGCGGCGGGCGCTCTGCTCGGCGGTAACAACATGGCGGCGGTGCACCTGGCTGACGCAGTGGGTGGCAGCATCTTCCTTGGGTTCATCTCGGCGGTAGCGTTCGCGACCATTCTGGCGGTTGTCGCCGGTCTGACCCTGGCCGGTGCTTCGGCGGTGTCGCACGACCTGTATGCCAGCGTGATCAAGAAGGGCAAGGCCAACGACAAGGAAGAGATTCGCGTGTCGAAGATCACCACCATCGCCTTGGGCGTGCTGGCGATCGGTCTGGGCATCCTGTTCGAAAGCCAGAACATCGCGTTCATGGTGGGTCTGGCGTTCTCCATCGCGGCGAGCTGCAACTTCCCGGTGCTGTTGCTTTCGATGTACTGGAAGAAGCTGACCACCCGCGGCGCGATGATCGGCGGCTGGCTGGGGCTGGTGAGTGCGGTGGGCCTGATGATCCTTGGCCCGACCATCTGGGTGCAGATTCTGCATCATGAGAAGGCGATCTTCCCGTACGAGTATCCGGCGTTGTTCTCGATGGTTATCGCGTTCATCGGGATCTGGTTCTTCTCGATCACCGACAAGTCGGCGGCGGCCGAGAATGAGCGGGCGCTGTTCTTCCCGCAGTTTGTGCGTTCGCAGACGGGGTTGGGGGCGAGTGGGGCGGTTTCGCACTAAGCGCTGATTACATGGTTTGAGGGAAATGCCCTGGTTGAGAGATCGGGGCATTTTTTTTTGGGGCGGTTATCGGGCTGGAATTGTGTGCATATCCGTTGCTGCGGTAACGGCGGCTCAGGGTTCCGCCCTTACGGCGGGTCACTTTTTCCAGACGCCGAAAAAGTAACCAAAAAGGCTTGCTCCTGCGTTCGGCCCGCTCGCTGGGGCTCGGGGTCCCTTCGCTGCGGGATCGATCCGGGCGCAGCGCCTCCGGTTTGCTTCGCTGCACCTCCTCTCGCTGTGTTTGGCTGCGCCAAACGGTCGCTGCGCTCCCACCCCCGGATCAATCCCTCCACTCAGCCTTCCGACGGGCCCTCAGATCAAAATCAAAAGCGGTACTCGAGCTAACGCTCATTGTGTTGAGTGGGGCGGCTTCGCCGCAGGGGTAGCGCGCAATCTGAACTGTACCTGCTGGCGATGGCGGCCTGACAGCCGACCAATCTCTTGCAGATGCACCCGGCCCAACTGTGGGAGCGGGCTTGCTCGCGAAGGCGGCCTGACACCCGACCAATCTCCAACTGAATACACCCAATCCCATGTAGGAACTGCCGAAGGCTGTGATCTTTTGATCTGCTTTGGCTTTGGCTTTTGATCTTTTGCCCCTTCGGCAGGCCGAGCGAAGGTGTCCATCCGGGGGGCAGGCGCGCAGCGCCATGCGGCGAAGCCGCATCCATCGAGAGGAGGTGCAGCGAAGCAAACCGGAGGCGATGCCCCCGGATGGACACCGTAGCGAGGGAACACTGAGCCTCAGCGAAGTGCCGTACGCCGGGGCAAAGCCTTTTGGGTTACCTTTTCGGCGTTTGGAAAAGGTGACTCGCTGTAAGAGCGAAACCGCCAGCCGCAGCACCCACAGAAACGGATATACACCCAAACCCACAAAACCCCAGTCGGCCCACAGGCCGCTGCAACCAACCAGACAAACAAAAACGGCCTCTATATAAGAGGCCGTTCCCGATCCAACTTCAAGACGTTATCGCAAGACAAGCCTTATTTGCGGTCTTCCAGCTTGGTGATATCACGCGACTCGTAGCCAGTGTACAACTGGCGCGGACGGCCGATCTTGTACGGGCTGGAGAGCATTTCTTTCCAGTGCGAAATCCAGCCGACAGTACGTGCCAGAGCGAAGATCACAGTGAACATGCTGGTTGGAATGCCGATCGCCTTGAGGATGATCCCCGAGTAGAAGTCGACGTTCGGGTACAGCGAGCGCTCGATGAAGTACGGGTCGGTCAGCGCGATCTCTTCCAGGCGCATGGCCAGTTCGAGTTGCGGATCGTTGTTGATGCCCAGTTCTTTCAGTACTTCGTCGCAGGTCTGCTTCATCACAGTCGCGCGCGGGTCGCGGTTCTTGTAAACGCGGTGACCGAAGCCCATCAGCTTGAACGGATCGTTCTTGTCCTTGGCCTTGGCGATGAACTTGTCGATGTTGGACACATCGCCAATTTCGTCAAGCATGGTCAGCACGGCTTCGTTCGCACCGCCGTGGGCAGGGCCCCACAGTGCGGCGATGCCGGCGGCGATACAGGCGAACGGGTTGGCACCCGAGGACCCTGCCAGACGCACGGTGGAGGTCGATGCGTTCTGATCTTGGTCGGAATGGAGGATGAAGATCCGGTCCATGGCCTTGGCGAGTACCGGG
>NZ_JBIUVO010000044.1:12661-42891 GCF_044742995.1 Pseudomonas sp. NPDC087803 | reverse complement strand
GCGTGCTGGGTGCTGTACATAATTTGTACAAACCGCTGCCGGGGCGCTTCAAGGTTTACCTCGCGATCCCCAAGGCCATCGGCTATCAGTCGCTGCACACCACACTGTTCGGCATGCACGGCGTACCGATCGAGATCCAGATCCGCACCCGCGAAATGGAAGAGATGGCCAACAACGGCATCGCCGCCCATTGGCTGTACAAGTCCAGCGGTGACGAGCAGCCGAAAGGCACTCACGCCCGGCGCCCGGCCGAACCCGGCGTGGCTCAACTTTGTGGTTACCGGCAAGGCACGCACACACATCCGTCATGCGCTGAAACTGCAACGCCGCTCCGAGTCCATCAGCCTCGGCGAACGCCTGCTGAACAAGGTACTCAACGGTTTCGACAGCGCGCTGGAGAAAATTCCGGCGGAGCGCGTCAAGGCGATGCTCGCCGAGTACCGTCTCGAACTGATCGAAGATTTGCTTGAAGACATCGGTCTCGGCAACCGCATGGCCTACGTCGTGGCACGCCGACTGCTGGGTGAAGGCGAACAGCTGCCGAGTCCGGAAGGTCCGCTGGCGATTCGCGGTACCGAAGGCCTGGTGCTCAGTTATGCCAAATGCTGCACGCCGATTCCGGGCGACCCGATTGTCGGTCACCTGTCGGCGGGCAAAGGCATGGTCGTGCACCTGGACAATTGCCGCAACATCAGCGAAATCAGGCACAACCCGGAAAAATGCATCCAGCTCTCGTGGGCCAAGGATGTCACCGGCGAATTCAACGTCGAGCTGCGCGTCGAGCTGGAGCACCAGCGCGGCCTGATTGCCCTGCTGGCCAGCAGCGTCAACGCGGCCGACGGCAATATCGAGAAAATCAGCATGGACGAACGCGATGGCCGCATCAGCGTCGTCCAGCTGGTGGTCAGCGTCCACGACCGTGTGCACCTGGCCCGCGTGATCAAGAAACTGCGCGCCCTGACCGGGGTCATCCGCATCACCCGCATGCGTGCCTAATTCACACCTAACAAGGAGTCATACATGACCAAGACCGTTATCACCAGCGACAAGGCCCCAGCCGCCATCGGTACCTACTCCCAGGCGATCAAGGCCGGCAACACTGTCTACATGTCGGGCCAGATTCCTCTGGACCCAAAGACCATGGAACTGGTTGAAGGCTTCGAAGCCCAGACCGTCCAGGTGTTCGAGAACCTCAAAGCCGTCGCTGAAGCGGCTGGTGGTTCATTCAAGGACATCGTCAAGCTGAACATCTTCCTCACCGACCTGAGCCACTTCGCCAAGGTCAACGAGATCATGGGCAAGTACTTCGACCAGCCGTACCCGGCCCGCGCCGCCATCGGCGTTGCTGCGCTGCCAAAGGGTTCGCAAGTCGAAATGGATGCCATCCTGGTCATCGAGTAATGCACACGGCGCAGCCTTCAAACGCTGCGCCGACTGCCCTGCGGTAAAGAAAAGGTTTTGAAAGGATTCCACCATGCGCAAAGCGCTTGCTCTCTCGCTGCTCGCCATTTTCCTCGGCGGTTGTGCCAGCGACCCCGCCGACCGTGACATCAGCGGCACCTGGATCAACCAGGTGGCGATCGATGCTGCTGCCAAGGGCGGCCCCCTGCGCGAAGCGCTTCAGGCCTACGGCCCGAACCTGGAGTGGGACGTCAACACCAAGGCCGGTCAGGCCCGCTACACCAATGGTTTCGAGAACGTCGAAGGACGGCTGCAGGGCGAACAGTCCGGCGCCTGGAAAGTCGACTTCTATGGCAGCTCCGCCAGTGAGCTGAAACGCGACGGCGGCCGGATGAAACAAGTCGCCACCGAGAACGAACCCGACCAGTTGTTCGACCGCGCACAAATCCCCGTGCCGGAAGGCGCGCCGATTGGCGCCAGCTTCGAACGCGCACTGTATTCGGCCTACCTGGGCGGCAGCTGGAAGATTGCCAGCGGCGACGGCGAAGGCAACATCGTGCAGTTCCAGGCCGATGGCCAGGTGTCCGGCCTTCCCGGCGCCAACCGCTATGCCCTGTGCCTGACGGGCGACTGCGCCTCGATGAACAGCGACCACGACAGCATGTGGCTGCAACTCAACGGCCAGGGCAACAACTGGATCTTTGCCCGCAAAGGCAAGGCGCTGGAGATCTTCCAGGCAGTGAACACCGCACTGGCAGATGAAATGCCGCAGTTCACCCCCGGTGAACGCAAGTGGTTGCTTGAGAAGCAGTAACCGCGCCTGAGAACAATATATAACCCTGTGGGAGCGGGCTTGCTCGCGAAGGGGGTGTGTCAGTCGACATCAATGTTGCCTGACACACCCCCTTCGCGAGCAAGCCCGCTCCCACAGTGGTTTGTGGCGTTAGAAGGTCAGCATTTGCCTTCAAGAATCGCCGCATAACCTTCGCGGTAACTCGGATACTTCGGCAGCCAGCCCAACGCTTGCGCCCGGGCATTGCTGCAGCGCTTGCTGCCGGTGCGGCGAACGCTGGCGTCTTCCGCCCAATCGGTAACCCCCAGATACTCGCGCAGCCAGGCGACCACTTCGGCCAGTGGTGCCGGCGCATCGTCAACACCGATATAGATATCCTGCAACGGCTCACCCCGACGATCCGCCTCCAGCAGAAACGCCATCAGCCCCGCCGCGTCATCGGCATGGATGCGATTGCCATACAGCGGCGGCTCGACCGCCACCCGATAACCGCGACGCACCTGGGTCAACAGCCATTCACGACCAGGGCCGTAGATACCGGTCAGGCGCACGATGCTCGCCGGGATACCGCTTTTCAGCGCCACTTGCTCAGCCTCAAGCATCAAGCGCCCGGAGTATCCGCTGGCGACGGTCTCCGAGCGCTCATCGACCCACTCCCCTTCCTGCTGCCCGTAGACACTGCTGCTGGAGACAAATAGCAGTCGATCAGGCACCTGACCGAAGTCATCCAGCCAACTCAGTACATTCTGCAAACCCTGCACGTAAGCCGCGCGATAACCGGCCTCATCGTGATCGGTCGCTGCCGCGCAATACACCAGGTAATCCACGGCTCCGAACGGCCAGTTTTCCGGGCAATCTTCCTTGAACAAATCACCAGCGACGCCGATGACGCCATCCGGCAAACGCGAAACATCCCGGCGCAGGCCGTACACCTCATAGCCGGCAGCCAACAATTGCTTGGCCAGACGACTGCCGACGTCACCACAACCGGCAATCAAAACAGAAGGCGCGGACATCAAAAAACTCCCAGACGAAAGCAACAGACTAGCCCTCACAAAGGACGAACGGCTAGCAATGAAGGAAAAAAAGAAACTCTATTACTTTTGTTAACAAGAATTACTTGCAATAATGCACGCCACTTTTGTTCTCGGCCTCACGAGGCCTGGAAGAGCATCACCGTTTTTCTATCTCAGGTCCGGCCAGCATGACACGCAATCAAATCCCCGCTTCGCCAACCACACGACCTCGCGCCTGGAGCGCGGTGGCGGCCCTGTTGCTCAGCCTGATGCTGGCGCCGACCGCCGCTTTCGCTGACGCACAAGCGCCAGCCGCTCCGGCTGCCACCGAACAGCACGCGCCTGCAGCTGCCGCGCCAGCCGCCACCGACCCGGTGCAAGCTGTAGACGCCAGCGCAACAGATGCCCCTGAAGTGCTCGAACCCGACAACACCTTGGGCATGGCGCACGACCTGTCGCCATGGGGCATGTACCAGAACGCCGACATCATCGTGAAAATCGTGATGATCGGTCTGGCCATCGCTTCCATCATCACCTGGACCATCTGGATCGCCAAAGGCTTCGAGCTGATGGGCGCCAAGCGTCGTCTGCGTGGCGAAATCGCTGCCCTGAAAAAAGCCGCGACCCTCAAGGAAGCCAGCGCCACTGCGGCGAAGGAAGGCACCCTCGCCAACCTGCTGGTGCACGACGCGCTCGAAGAGATGCGCCTGTCGGTCAACAGCCGCGAGAAAGAAGGCATCAAAGAACGCGTGAGCTTCCGCCTCGAGCGCCTGGTCGCCGCCTGTGGCCGTAACATGAGCAGCGGCACTGGCGTTCTCGCCACCATCGGTTCCACCGCGCCGTTTGTCGGCCTGTTCGGCACCGTGTGGGGCATCATGAACAGCTTCATCGGCATCGCCAAGACCCAGACCACCAACCTCGCCGTCGTGGCGCCGGGCATCGCCGAAGCGCTGCTGGCTACCGCGCTGGGTCTGGTTGCTGCGATTCCTGCGGTGGTCATCTACAACGTGTTCGCCCGCTCCATCGCCGGCTACAAAGCGCAGGTGTCCGACGCTTCGGCGCAGGTCCTGTTGCTGGTCAGCCGTGACCTCGATCACCAGCCTGAGCGCAGCTCGCAACCGCACATGGTGAAAGTGGGGTAATCGGCCATGGGCCTGCATTTGAAAGAAGGCGCAGACGACGATCTGGCCGAGAACCACGAAATCAACGTCACGCCGTTCATCGACGTGATGCTGGTGCTGTTGATCATCTTCATGGTGGCCGCGCCGCTGGCTACGGTGGATATCAAAGTCGACCTGCCCGCCTCGACCGCCAAACCGGCGCCGCGCCCGGAGAAACCGGTGTTCCTCAGCGTAAAAGCTGATCAGCGCCTGTACATCGGCGACGACGAAGTCAAAGCCGAAACCCTCGGCGCCGTGCTCGATGCCAAGACTCAGGGCAAGAAAGACACCACCATCTTCTTCCAGGCCGACAAGGGCGTGGACTACGGCGACCTGATGAGCGTGATGGATAAATTGCGCTCGGCCGGTTACCTGAAGGTCGGCCTGGTGGGCCTCGAGAGCGCAGCCAAGAAATGATCACGACGCGCCATAAGCTGACGCGTTACAGCGGTAGCCTGGCCGTGGTGCTGGGCGTTCACGCGTTGGCCATCGCGCTGGCGCTGAACTGGACCGCCCGCCCGCCCATCGAACTGCCGCCGCAGGCAATGATGGTCGAGCTGGCACCGGTTCCGGCCCCGCCACCGCCTGCTCCGCCGAAAGTCGTCACACCGCCGCAGCCACCGGCTCCGGTCGAAGAGCTGCCGATTCCGAAACTGGCTGAAGCACCCAAGGCCGAGATTGCCGTACCGAAGCCGAAACCCAAGCCAAAGCCGAAACCGCAGCCGCCTAAACCGGTCGAGAAAAAACCGGAACCCGTGAAGGAAAAACCTTCCGAGGAAAAACCGGCCGACACGCAACCGACCCAGGCACCGACGGAGAAATCCGCCCAGCCGGCACCGGGCCCGTCGCCCGCGCAGATGGCTGCCAAGGCCAGTTGGCAAGGCACCCTGCTCGCGCACTTGGCCAAGTACAAAAAGTACCCGGCCAGTGCTCAGGCGCGGAGCAAGGAAGGCTTGAACCGCCTGCGCTTCGTGGTGGACGGCGAAGGTAATGTGTTGTCGTTCGAACTGGTGGGCCGCTCCGGCAACGCCGATCTGGACCGGGCCACCCTGGAAATGATCCGCCGCGCGCAACCGCTGCCCAAGCCACCGGCCGACATGTTGACCAATGGCTCGATCGAAATTGTTGCGCCGTTTGTGTATTCCCTCGAGAAACGCCGCTGATCCAATGTGGGAGCGGGCTTGCTCGCGAAAGCGTCGTGTCAGTCGACATCAATGGTTCTGACACACCGCATTCGCGAGCAAGCCCGCTCCCACAGGGGTTATGTATCGACAGGGGGATCGACAAGGCACCGAAAGGTGCCTTTTGTATATCTGGCAACGGCAAACTCACATTGCCCGGTGTCGCATTGCGCACTCAGTCTGATAACGTGCGTCTATCAATTGCAGCCGTTATGCTTGGCCCGCAACTTCATGGACGCTCGTTATGACTCTCACCGAATTACGCTACATCGTTACCCTCGCCCAAGAGCAGCACTTCGGCCACGCCGCCGAGCGTTGCCACGTCAGCCAGCCGACCCTGTCGGTGGGCGTGAAAAAACTTGAAGACGAACTCGGTGTGCTGATTTTCGAGCGCAGCAAAAGCGCCGTGCGCCTGACCCCGGTCGGTGAAGGCATTGTCGCCCAGGCACAGAAAGTCCTGGAGCAGGCGCAAGGCATCCGTGAACTGGCCCAGGCTGGCAAGAACCAGCTGACTGCCCCGCTGAAAGTCGGCGCGATCTACACCGTCGGGCCGTACCTGTTCCCACACCTGATTCCACAACTGCACCGGGTCGCCCCGCAGATGCCGTTGTACATCGAAGAAAACTTCACCCACGTGCTGCGCGATAAACTGCGCAACGGCGAGCTCGACGCGATCATCATCGCCCTGCCGTTCAACGAAGCCGACGTGCTGACTCTGCCGCTCTACGACGAGCCGTTCTACGTGCTGATGCCGGCCCAACACCCGTGGACGCAAAAAGAATCCATCGACCCGGGCCTGCTTAACGACAAGAGCCTGCTGCTGCTCGGCGAAGGTCACTGCTTCCGCGACCAGGTACTCGAAGCCTGTCCGACCCTGACCAAGGGCAACGACGGCGCCAAGCACACCACGGTGGAATCCAGCTCGCTGGAGACCATCCGCCACATGGTCGCGTCCGGTCTGGGCATCTCGATCCTGCCTTTGTCGGCAGTGGACAGCCATCACTACGCCCCGGGCGTGATCGAAGTGCGCCCACTGTCGGCGCCAGTGCCGTTCCGCACTGTGGCGATTGCCTGGCGCGCGAGCTTCCCGCGGCCGAAAGCCATCGAGATCCTCGCCGACTCCGTGCGCCTGTGCTCGGTGGCCAAGCCCGCCGCGCCGGTTACGGCCGGTTAAGCGAGCGTCATGACTGAACTGTCGCAAGTGTCGGTGACGGCACTCAAGGGTGTCGGCGAAGCCATGGCCGAGAAGCTGGCCAAGGTCGGCCTGGAGAACCTTCAGGACGTGCTGTTTCACCTGCCGCTGCGTTATCAGGATCGCACCCGCGTGGTGCCGATCGGCCACTTGCGACCCGGCCAGGACGCGGTGGTCGAAGGCACCGTCAGCGGCGCCGACGTGGTCATGGGCCGGCGCCGCAGCCTCGTGGTGCGCATGCAGGACGGCACCGGCGGGCTGAGCCTGCGCTTCTACCATTTCAGCAACGCGCAGAAAGAAGGCCTCAAGCGCGGCACGCGGATTCGCTGCTATGGCGAAGTGCGCCCCGGCGCCTCGGGGCTGGAAATCTACCACCCGGAATACCGCGCCATCACCGGCGACGAACCACCCCCGGTGGATGAAACCCTGACCCCGGTCTACCCGCTCACCGAAGGCCTGACGCAACAGCGCCTGCGCCAGTTGTGCATGCAGACCCTGACCCTGCTCAAGCCAAACACCCTGCCCGACTGGCTGCCGACCGAACTGGCCCGCGACTACCAACTGGCACCGCTGGCCGATGCGATCCGCTACCTGCACAACCCGCCCGCCGATGCCGATGTCGATGAGCTGGCCCTCGGTCATCACTGGGCGCAGCATCGCTTGGCCTTCGAAGAGCTGCTGACCCATCAACTGTCGCAGCAGCGCCTGCGCGAGAGCATGCGCTCACTGCGCGCGCCGGCGATGCCGAAGGCGAAAAAGCTACCACCGAAATACCTGGCCAACCTCGGCTTCAACCCGACCGGGGCCCAGCAACGCGTCGGTAACGAAATCGCCTACGACCTCAGCCAGCACGAACCGATGCTGCGCCTGATTCAGGGCGACGTCGGCGCGGGCAAAACCGTGGTCGCCGCCCTCGCGGCACTGCAAGCGCTGGAGGCCGGTTATCAGGTCGCGCTGATGGCGCCGACCGAGATCCTTGCCGAGCAACACTTCATCACTTTCAAGCGCTGGCTCGAACCGCTGGGCATCGACGTCGCGTGGCTGGCGGGCAAGCTCAAGGGCAAGAATCGCGTCAGCGCGCTGGAGCAGATCGCCAGCGGCACGCCGATGGTGGTCGGTACCCACGCGCTGTTCCAGGACGAAGTGCAATTCAAGAACCTGGCGTTGGTGATCATCGACGAACAACACCGCTTCGGCGTACAGCAGCGTCTGGCGCTGCGGCAGAAAGGTGTCGGCGGGCGCATGTGCCCGCATCAACTGATCATGACCGCCACGCCGATCCCACGCACGCTGGCGATGAGCGCCTACGCCGACCTCGACACCTCGATCCTCGACGAACTGCCGCCCGGTCGCACCCCGGTCAACACCGTGCTGGTCACCGACACCCGCCGCGTCGAAGTCATCGAAAGGGTGCGCAGCGCCTGCGCCGAAGGGCGTCAGGCCTATTGGGTGTGCACGCTGATCGAAGAGTCGGAAGAGCTGACCTGTCAGGCCGCCGAAACCACGTTCGAAGACCTCACCGCCGCTCTCGGCGAGCTGAAAGTCGGGCTGATCCACGGGCGCATGAAGCCTGCCGAAAAAGCCGCGGTCATGGCCGAATTCAAGGCCGGCAACCTGCAACTGCTGGTCGCCACCACCGTGATCGAAGTTGGCGTCGACGTGCCCAACGCCAGCCTGATGATCATCGAAAACCCCGAACGCCTCGGCCTCGCACAATTACACCAATTGCGCGGCCGCGTCGGTCGAGGCAGTGCGGTCAGCCATTGCGTGCTGCTCTACCATCCGCCGCTGTCACAGATCGGCCGTCAGCGCCTGGGCATCATGCGCGAGACCAACGACGGTTTCGTCATCGCCGAAAAAGACCTCGAACTGCGCGGCCCCGGCGAAATGCTCGGCACGCGCCAGACCGGTCTGCTGCAATTCAAGGTCGCCGATCTGATGCGCGACGCCGATCTGCTGCCCGCCGTACGCGACGCCGCGCAAGCGCTGTTGGAACGCTGGCCAACTCACGTCAGCCCATTGCTCGACCGCTGGCTGCGTCACGGGCAGCAATACGGCCAAGTGTGAGCACCGTCGCAGTTTGTGCAGGATCGTTCCTACAGAGCTGGTTATACTCCTGCCATTGTTTCAAAAACGGATACAGACCATGACTGACGCAGCTCTCGCCCCCGAACTTCCGCACGCGCCGTCTGTTATTCGGCTGCTGCTCGGCAAGCTGGGTATCGCCTACGAAGAAGTGCTCGACCACCACGGCCTCAACGCTTCGCGCAAGGTACAAGCCGTGTTGCTGGACGATGCCGTCGGCGCGCTGATGGTGCTGTTTCCGCAGAGCCAGTTGCTCGACCTCAACCGCCTCGCCGAACTGACTGGCCGACGCCTTACCGCCGTGTCCACCGAACGCCTGGAAAAGATGCTCGGCAAACACAGCCTGAGCCTGCTGCCGGGCCTGCCGGCACTGACCAGCTCGCCGTGCCTCTACGAAGAAAGCCTGCTGCGCGAACCGAAGCTGCTGATCAACTCCGGCGAGCCGGGCCTGCTGCTGGAAATCGCCAGCGAAGACTTCAAGAGCATGCTGACCAAGGCCAGCGCCGCCAACTTCGGCGAAGCCCTGAGCAGCATCCGCCCGAACCTCGACCGCCCGGACGATGACCGCGAGGAAATCACCCAGGCTGTGCAGGCGTTCACCGCACGCCGGATTCAGCAGCGCCTGGAAGCGACCATCGAGATTCCGCCGCTGGCCGAGACGGCGCAAAAAATCATCAAGCTGCGCGTCGACCCCAACGCCACCATCGACGACATCACTGGCGTGGTTGAAACCGACCCGGCACTGGCCGCGCAAGTGGTGAGCTGGGCGGCATCGCCGTACTACGCCTCGCCGGGCAAGATCCGTTCGGTGGAAGACGCGATCGTTCGCGTGCTCGGTTTCGATCTGGTGATCAACCTGGCGCTGGGCCTGGCCCTCGGCAAGACCCTGAGCCTGCCGAAAGACCACCCGCAACACACCACACCGTACTGGCAGCAATCGATCTACACCGCCGCCGTCATCGAGGGCCTGACCCGCGCCATGCCGCGCGCCCAGCGCCCGGAAGCCGGTCTGACCTATCTGGCCGGTCTGCTGCACAACTTCGGTTACCTGCTGCTGGCCCACGTGTTCCCGCCGCACTTCTCGCTGATCTGCCGTCACCTAGAGGTCAACCCGCACCTGTGCCACAGTTACATCGAGCAGCACTTGCTGGGTATCAGCCGCGAACAGATCGGCTCGTGGCTGATGCGCTACTGGGACATGCCCGATGAACTGGCCACCGCCCTGCGCTTCCAGCACGACCCGAGCTACGACGGCGCCTACGCCGAATACCCGAACCTCGTCTGCCTGGCCGTGCGCCTGCTGCGCAGCCGCGGCATCGGCTCCGGCCCCGACGAAGACATCCCCGACGCCCTGCTCGAACGCGTCGGCCTGACCCGCGACAAAGCCAACGACGTCGTCAGCAAAGTCCTCGAAGCCGAAGTCCTGCTGCGCGAACTGGCCTCGCAGTTCAGCCAGGCCTGAACCAAAACAAGCCCGCTCCCCCAAGGTTTACACAACCCCTGTGGGAGCGAGCCTGCTCGCGAAGAATCCAACTCAATCCAACTGACTCAGCGAAACACTGTGGTGAGGGGATTTATCCCCGACCGGCTGCGCAGCAGTCGCAAACCCAGCCAACAGGGTGTGTCAGTTATATCGAGGTCTCAGGTTTTGGGGCCGCTGCGCAGCCCATCGGGGATAAATCCCCTCACCACAACAGCCCCTCCACTCAAGCCCTTCTACTCAAGCCTTAGGCTTGGCCTTCCTCGGCTTCAAATACTTCATCAACCCCTGAAACCACATCACCAGCGCCGGATTCCCCTTCAGCTGGATCGACTTGTCCTGAATCCCCTGCATAAACGCCAGCTGCTTGTTCTTCGCCTGCATCGTGGCAAAGGCATAACCCGCATCCTTGAACGCAATCGCAAACGCCGGCTCCGCCACCACACCAGACTTGCTGGTAACGCGCTGATTCTTCACCACGAAATGCCGCGCCACCTTCCCATCCAGCGTCTGCAGCTGAAACACCAGATCCTTGTCACCCAACTGCTGCTGGAACGCAGGATTTGTCCGGCTGGCCTTACCCATCAACAAACCCATCATCCACAGAAGAAAACGAAATTTCATGCGCACAGCCTCAAAAGGAAAATGAACGGCCGGGGCAGTGTAAGGGATTCAGACGATAACGCCACTATCTGCCTCTAATGGAAGATGATGCAGCCCATTTCCCGCACGATGACCACCAAGTCACGCCTCAGCACCCACCGTCCTACACCTGTTGAAACACATCCCTGTAGGAGCTGCCGAAGGCTGCGATCTTTTGATCTTCCGGCCTGCAAACCTATGGGAAATTTCCTGCAGAGTGCCGGGATACCTATGAACTAGGCAGGTTGGCAGTTCATCGATAGCCTCTGTGTGTCGCCGCAAAATCGGCGACTCGGACGTGCAAGTCCGGTTCAGGTGCACATTCGTTGATGGCATTTCGCCGAGCGTTTTCCTATGCTCGCGGATCGTTATGGCGGCTGTGCGTCGGAGACCTTCGGGTCTGCCGGGTTCCTGGACCGGTCTTGCACACCAACGCACAGCTGCCACCTATTCGAAGTGCAAAGCGATTGGTGTCGGCCTCATAATTTCAGGAAGCTGCACCATGATCAAACCAACACCCAATCCCCCCGAAACCCCAGACATATCGCCCTACGAATCGCTGGAATCCAAGAAATTCCACGAAGCCGCCGAACGCGCCCTCGACCACCACTTCAAACCGCCCACCGAACCCCACTCCAAACGCGAAACCGGCCTCTTCAGCCTCACCCCCGGCACCGACGCCGAAGCCCTCATGGCCAACGCCTCCGAAGACCTCCTGTCCATCAGCGCCATCGCCTGCGACCTCGCCGACGACCTCCACGGCTCCCGCCGCTCGGTCGCACTGGCCCTGAGCAGAATGGCGGACGGGGTGCGATTGATGGTGGAAGGGACGCTCGACCATATTGAAGTGCGGAACCTGGCAGCCAAGTCGTAGCGGGATTTGCGGATGAAAAAAGGGGACGTTAAGTCCCCTTTCTGAATATTCCCTGCCTCACCACTGACAGCCTGTTTCTGGCGAAGCGTCCATGGTGATGTCTTGATCGAATGAATACTTCTTACCGGATTTGTAATTCGTATAGCTCATCCCGTAGATTCGGGCACCTTGGCTGACCATTTCATATTCGCCTGTCAGCCTCCCTTCGGAAACCACCGGGAGACCGTGTCGTAATAGGATCGAAACTCGAAATTGATGTTCTTGCCTTCCAACGAACGGAAGCAAGAAACCTCGGTAGTAACCTCACCGTGGGCAGTCAGCGGTATCAGAAGAAGCGCAGAAATAAACGGCGACGAAGATTTCAAACCGATCATTCCTTCAGCGGTTCATAGGTAATTGAAAGCGCATCCTCACCGCGCAGTAGGCGACGTCTTCACGCAACAGACGGCCAGCCATCTCACAATGCCCGTCTGCGTACCTCTTCCAAAGCGGATCATCGAACTCATCCCCTCCCAGCCGCTCAATGGCGGCCGCTAAGTTTCTGTCACGATCCTTCCCTGCAATCGCAGATGCTGCCTTGTAAAAACCATCCAACGGTAAACCCGTCTGCAGAGCAACCAACTCCCCCATCCGGGCATTGGTGGTCTGCACCAAACACCCAAGCCTCTCGATTGGCGCCTCAGCGCCCGGCAAAGTGGATTGATAAAGCTCCTCGCAAAACGACTCTTTGAAACGCACCCAGTTCTTTTGCACATCTCTCAGATGGCTCTGCTCCGCAGGAGCCAAACTCGTCAGCGCTTTTTTATATTGCTCGTTCAACACAGCATCGACCTTCTCGAAGGTTTGCTGCCCGCAAACGATCAAGTCCGGGTTGGAAAAACTGTCTGGATTACACACTTCTGCGGCAAGTGCCGCAGTAGAGGTTGCCAATGCCAAGCAGCAGAGAAGAATCGAAAATCCTTTCACGCTATAACTCCTTCGATACCAATATGCCCAACGCGCATTTATTGAGCGATTTTTCGGCGGTCCTGGACATACAGCCAGATCAACGGCGGCAATAGCACGAGCAAAGCAAAACCATCGAGCCACAGGTGCGACCAGACCTGCCGTTGCACTGAAAGCCAAATGTCCTGCGGCGCCCATAACAGGATGCCGGCGATCAACCATCCCCACACTGCTGGAGCTTTCAAGCGATTACCCAAGTGCACCAACGCAAGCATGTACAACGAATAGCTTTGCAGCGTCGCGCCAAACAGCGCGAGCCACCAGATCTGCTGCTCGTGGCCGGCGGCGGGTACCGCATCGGTGCCCCACAATGCGAGTTCGAGGGTGTTCAGGTAGCCGTCGAGTAAACCGGAGTGACCGGCCCAAGTCAGGGTAATACCGGCGAGTATGTGCGCGATTGCGGCGGTGTATAGCCAGAGCACTAACAATGGGCGAAGGGAGTTGGAGGGGGTTGGCATTCCGTGTCCTGAGCGCATTACTTGGGGTGGAGAGTTTAAAGGAAGGACAACATAAAAAATCCCAAAAAATTTCTAAGGCATGTTTTTAAGTCGTACTTATTCTTCAAGTGAGATAGCCATTTTCAGAGTAGATCCATTCAGATAAACGATTGCCTCGCGCCCGTTAATATCGATAGGCGTAGGATTCTGAATCATTCCTTCATCACTGGCCTTCGCAATTTTCGTCAGTGTCTTATCCGCAACATTGGCACGCCAAACAGTTTCATCGCCATTCTTGAAATAAAACGTCGGCCTTGATTTGCTCCAGATTGGATTATAAATATTCCAACCAGCATCCGGCCGACCAACCGGAGCTATCGTTTCATACCCTGGGGTATGCGAATAATACGCTTGCAACTTCCCATACTCTCCACCCCAGCCGAATGTCAAACCACTTACAGCATTTTCATCAGTATTTGGCCACTGCTGAAACAACAAACTACTTTCAACCGGCGGCAGCTTGGAGCCGAGTTTATAAACCATCCCCCGCAACTGATTTTTCGAAAGCTGCTGTCGATAGTAAAACGACCCGTCCAAAATTCCCGAAAACCTTTTGCCTTCGTCATTCGACCCCAGATTCAGAGCACCATCAAAACCGATATCTTTCGCAATCGTGTGCAGTACTTGCCTGTCATTGCGATCAACGTACTCATAAAGATTGCCCCTGTACGCAATCATCGCTGGATCAAAATGCCCTTCAAATACGATGACATGCAACATGCCTGAGATTGTTTCGGCGGAGATTACAAATCGTTCGACAACCCCCTTTTCATTGGGAAGCCATGCTAAATCAACGACCTTCCATGAGCGCTCAGACTGCGTATATGGCTTATCGCCCAACATCAACTTAATATCTTTCTGGGTCGGCCTAGGCGCAATAGGGATCGGCGACAGAAACTGTATCTGCTGAGCATAAGCATCCTCTAAACACTCAACTGACTCACAAGCATTACGTTCCGACTCCAACCAATCGCTTTCGATTATTTGAAAAGCCCGTCGACTCTTTAACGGCTTGAAAAATTCACTCAACTTTTCATCCATTATGGACAAAGATGGAGAATTACAAATTTTCTTTTCTACGTCCGTTGAAGCCTTGCCGCAATCGAAACTCGCGGAAAGTGCGAACGAACTAAAAAACAGAAAGGTTAACGATAAAAATCCTGGGAGTGAATATATATTTTTCATTGAATCCGCCATCAAAGAATTTTTTTAACAAGCGTCACATACTTCGCAAGTAAACTTTGCAACACAACAAACACATCCTACTCATTTATTTTTCTCATTTTATTTGCCGCTAACCTGCCTGTTGGCCAGACACTTTGCATAGCCGTTGGCGAATTTGGCATCGAATGACAGTTCCACCGGCTCTTCCAGTTCAGCCGAGGTATTGAGCAACACCCGAGTGGCCGGGGTGTATTTGATCCAGCCGATGGTGGCGGTGCCGTCCGTATCAAAGAGCAACTGGGCTCGCACCATTTCACCGTCGTCTTCATCAATCAGTAGATTGACCTTGTCCTTGCCGACATAGCGAAACGGGAAGTTGCTGCTCCTGACCATTTCGGTGAGATAGCCGTAACAACTCCCGGCTTCGGCAGTTGCCGGAATGGCGTAGGTGAGGGGCAACAGAAAAAGTGCTCTCAGCATGGGCCGAATGGAAAAGCGGTTCATCCAATCATCCTTAATCAAACGGCGGCGATCACAAATCCTTGAACGTCAGCAGCCGGAACTCGTTGTTCACAAACTCGAAGTAGCGGGTTCTGTAACGGCTTTCGAGCTCATTACCCTGCGCGTCCTCTTCGGTATCGGCCGCAATGCCGGAAACAATGAGCAGACGGCTATCGGGCTTGTTCGACAGGCTGAAGGTATTGCCGTCGTACGCATTCGGCAGCCCCACAACAATCTCCCCCGTGCGCGCATCCAGCACTTCGCCGCAAATGGCACTGCCACCACAGCCGACTCGGTACAGGAAGTAGTGGCCGGCAAAGTTGACCTTGCGTTTGAGTGCCTGTGCACGATCCTTATCCATCCTCGGGTTGCTGTGTTCTTGCGACACCGGTTCGTGATTGATACCCGTGAACTCTGGGGTGACGGTGTAATCCTTGAAGTCCGGGTCAGCGGCGAAAGCCACGGACGCGACAGTGGCCAAGAGGCCGCCGAGTAAAACTGAACATCCCTTCACGCTGTAACTCCGTTCGGTCTTCGCAGGCTTACTCAAAAGCCATGCTGCGCACCGCTGTTTTGATTTCTTCAAATCCTTCGGCGCTGATCGCCAACGGTATGGCCGAGCCTGACTCCGCCGAGCCTATCAACACGCTTTCGCCACGCAGCAGGCAGAAAGCAACGCGGGTGATGTGACGTCGTGACTTGTCATGGAAACCGAAGATGAACCCCGAGGACCTCTCCCCACCTAATGCCTCAAAGGTGTATCTGTTTTTTGGCCCCGCCAGCGACGTAGGCTCCCAACCATGATCGGTCAGGGTCGCCGGGCATTTACGGTCGTTACTCTCTCGCACAAGTTGCAACTCAATCGTGTCATCAAGCGGCGGCTTCTGAGTGGTGAGCACAGAAAAGTTGTTGGTGTTTTCACACATGACACCGAACCAGGGCTGGCTCAAGTTTGTGGGCTTTTCGAAATTCCACTCATAACCCGTCGAGGTCTGAGCCTGCGATAAACGCGGGGCGCTAGAGGTTTCAGGCTGTTGTTTGGCCGCAATGAATACCAGATCAGGCGTATTGAACTGCAACCATTGATCTTTCGAGAGCGTCATTGAGAACCGGCAAGGTGTCATGTCGATCGCAGCTTCGGTTGGGCCTTGCGCGATCTGCGACTGACCCGACGCATTGCCCACCGAGGCAACAGTTGCGGCGGCATGACCGACCTGCGCGAAAGCAGCAACGCTGATCAGCAATACCCTCAGATAACGAGGTCTCACGAAACCCGGAATCGACAATTCATCAGGCACAGTTCCACTCACTTAGAATTTAACGGCAAAGAATCGCGACACATCCGCGCTCCGAGTTTCAAATGCAGTGGCTCGCCTTGATCGGCTCTGGACCTTGCGACTTCAATCGCGCCACGTTGTCGATGCTCAACCGGTGACCTTTATCAGCCGCCATTTGATAACAGGCTAACGCTCGGGACATATCCTTTGTTCCCAACTCGCCACCCTCAAAGGTAGAAGCCAGATAACTCATCGCCTCTATGGAGCCCATGTTGATTGCTCGAATGACCTGCTCTTCTGCCTGCTTGGGGTGGAGGCAAGGACCGTCGTAATCGGTGGAGTTCCCCATACAAAAAAACGAGGCATAACCCAATGCACCACTCGGCGTCTTTGACGCGGCTTTGAACAACGCCTCAACTTTGCTGGTTTCCAGCTGGGACGCCATCTGCGAAAGGCTCAGTCTTGCCGCTGACTCGCTCGCCTCTGGATCACCCGACTCTGCTGCGCAGACATAATTTTCCAGAGACGCTTCAATCAACTCCACAGTTAGACGGTACTGCTCAAGAAACCCTAACCCTCCTAAAGCCTCGGCACGTTGTTCGCAGAAGTTCTCGGCGCGGCTCATTCCGGGTTTACGTGTTGCGACAAGATCATTCTCGCTGATCGACCAGTCTTCGACGCCCTCAAGTACCCAACATGCCTGACGAGAGAAATTGAAGATTTTTACATTGCTGTTTCCCGCCCGCTTATCGACCACATTGACGTGACTGTCGTCGACCTCTTCAATCTCAACTCCCGGTGTCTTGCCGGGTGTGATGGCGGCCATCAGCGGGTAGGTGAAGGAAGCTCCGCTGACGCCCGAGGTCGAAGGCTCAAAGGTACTACGGTCCTTACCTGCTACCGGCTTCAACACAAGCGACTTGACCGTCATCGCAGTGAGACGACGCTGTGATTCACTGCTGGCGGAAAACGCTGTCAGGAACGCAGAGAATTCCTCCGAAGGACAAGCGCCGTTGGCCGTCGCTGTCGAAGTGCTCTTATCGGATGCAAGAGCAGGGACGATCTTGTCCAGATACGCCGAGCGCTCACGACTCATTCTGGCGATGCACGAGTTAACTGCGTAAACATGGGCTGGCATGCCTGTCTCGATCTCGAACGCCTCCAACGGACAGTTCGCATCGCGTAATTTCAGCCACGCACGTTGCGACTCCTTGACCTTCGCCGCGTACTCCGCGCCCAACACCGGATCTGCTCGATAGTCAGTCTCAAGCCGCGACATCAACTGCTTGTAGCTGACATTCAACTGCGCATCGGCAGCCTTCTTCGCCGCCTCCGAGCAGGGCACCATTTCCAGACTTGAGGCTACATGGCTGCAGTCGTCCTGTGCATAGGCCGCTGAAACCGGCAGTAATAGTGCGACCAACAGCGTAAAAACAAAGCGGTTCACTGTGTTCATCCTTGAGTCATTCAGGCTTTGCGCTCGGCGAGCCGGGGCCAAACCACGTTCACGCCTAATAAAGAGTAGCCTGCCCTATTAAACGCAAAACATTGGCAGCCTTCGCTATTTAGCGCCATTTATTTTCTTGATATAAGATTTTATCAACCCTGCATTAACATAAGGAAAATGTTGCTCCTCACCTTCTTGATACCCTTCCATCCCACTCAGATTCTTATCAAATCGGACAAGCTTATTCACAACCAATTTATTGTCCGCACTTTTTTCATACCCATAAACTTGATAAAGGGTCCCGTACGTTCCAATTCCTCTGCTCGTAATTTCCCAAGAAACCAAAACAAGCACATTTTTCTTACCCTTAACTGGATAAAAGAAAATCGACTCAATTTTTGGGTCTGACCCAGCCACATCGTATTTATCGACAAGACTTCTATTTTTTTTATTGTCGATCCCAACAACATCCAGAACCAGAGAAACAGGAAACTCCTCGCTCGTCGTGTGCAGGAATGATAATTCACCCCCATTTACGACGTCAGTTCTAAACGGCCCTTGGATTACCGTTCCCTGAAGATAGTCTACATCTTGCGCACTGCTGGAGTTTGCCAGAAGGAAAACAAAAGCAAACATAAATACACGGAGCATATAGAACGACCTCTTAGTTAATGTTCATAAGTGCAGCGAGTGCTTGAAACCTACTGTTCCTGTCCGCATATCCATTTTGGCCGCCATTCACCATTTGTGTTACGTCGACAACACTGCCTGTCTTGGCGACTTCGCACAATTTTGTGCCTCCCTGACTGGGGAAGTTGGGGACAGACCACGTTTTTCGGATACTACTAAAAGGTGGTCTGGCCCTATTTCACTCCTGAAAAGCGCGGCTCGTCTCAATTGCAGTTTTCTCGAGATTTCGCCGCCTGTGGAATACGTCCACCTTTTCCGTTTTTTGTCATTTGCGCGATATATTCCTTATAAAGCGGACATGCGTCGGACTTCATTCCCATATCCCAATAGGCATCTGCCAAATTTAGTGTTGCAACGACTCTCTCTGGGAATTTCTTATGAATTTCCCTCAAAAGCAAAGCAGCTAAAACATTGTTTTTGTTGCGATACAAATAATAAGCATAGTTATTCAATGGCTCGACATTATCATCGGAAATTATCAAAGTCAGCTCATACACCAGTTCTTGAGGAACACTCCTCCTTACCTTATTCCCGTCATCATCGAGCCCATAAAATAATTCTCCTTTTTCGCCCTGGGGAAGCTTCCCAAGGATATATTTAAAGTCTTTCCTGATTTCTGTAAGCTGATCTTCATTACTCAAAAAGCTAAAATTAGGCCCATTTTCAGAGAACTGAGAAAACAGGGTGCAACACGCCACACGCTGAACGTTAAACTGCCGCGGAAATAGAGCTTCAATTGGTACCTTCTCGCCACCCAAGGTATATTTTTCATCTCTACTAGATTCCACCCAATTAGATTTTTTATAGAGAACCCAATCCTGCCGTGCAGAATTCCATTTAAAACTGTACTGCGTAAGGTCAGTATTGCGAGTATAAAAATCTAGCAGCAACGAGAATTCGCCTGGTAAATAACCTACAGACAACCCACCGTCTCCAAGCTCAAAATTTCCCGAAACTGACTTATTGCTTCCGCCAATATCAATAGTGATTCGCGAAATTGTGCCGTCATCCTCGAGCGGGCTAACACTATACGGATCGCAGATTCCATCCCCATTCAGGTCAGCCTCGCAGCTAGAGCTCGCACTTGCCGCTGTTGCCATGAACGTGAGAATAAAAAAAACAGCTACTTTGATCATAAGGTCCCCCCAAGTGCGACGATACGCGCTTCCGCGTACTGTTTAGCTACCGATGCTATTCGTCCTGACGCATAGTAAGTGGTATTGGTATTGCCACTAACAGACGAGTCCGAGTTATACAAATCCAAGAACCTTTTATATCCGATTATTGCTTGCGCAGCATCCGGTGTCTTCCCATCCTTTCCGCCTGCGGGGTCGCTCCACAGACCCCAGGCAAAGGAAAACTTAGCTTTATTATATGCCTTGCTATCGAGCAAATCATAGGCGCCAGCTTTATTTAACTTCGCACAACCTTTAATATCCAAAGCTTTCAAAGCATTGTTCAAAAACAACAATCGTTCATCATAATGATTCAAGCCACCATTCACTAAAATCGTGCAATATATAAAGTCATCGGCATCCGAGTGCGTAAGTATTTTTTTGTAGTCAACCCAATACCATCCCGCCGACAGTACGCTATGCGGTAACTGGCCGAGCTTGTTATAATTTGGCGCACCTATAAAGCTTTCACCAGCGAACTGCCCATAGGCCTCATAATTGACCCTGTGGGTTATTTGCATAAGACCACGACCAATATAAGGATGATATGTTGGCAAAGGCTTTGTTGGATCAAGGCCTTCTACTGTGTAGTGCAAATGTCCGCTCTCATGGAGCATTTGCGCAAGGATATGTGCCTTGCTTATGCACTTCACTACCCCAGACCTCTCAAACATTTCACCTAGAAGATCTGTATATTTATCAATATTAGCTTGAGTTGCTGAAGGATCGATCAATTTCATTTGATCTTTAGTAATGGTATCCGAGCAGCTACAGCCACCGGCATGTGCAAATGACGAGATCAGCCCAATAGGATGAATATGTTGCACACTCGCATTGCTGGTAATCCCATGCTGACCCAACAGCTTGCTCCACCAACTGAGCTTCTCAATTCGCTCCTTTTCTTCTACCCATTCTTTATGAGGTTCAGAATCGCTATGCCCAATTATTTCGTCTAGGGCATCCCACCTATCTTTTTTAAAGTCCCACTCATTTTCATAACGGGTGACCATTTGCGATATTGGCTGAGAGAACCAAGGCTTGTTCAATGCTTCTGCAATCTCAGTCGGGGCGATTTTTTTATCCCCGTCCCGATCAAGTATTTTATACAGCTTCTCGTTAATGGAACCCGCAATAGCCGCCTCGACGTTTGGCAAATAGCCCTCACGCTCCTGCTCACTGAGATTCTCTTGGGCATGTAAAAACGCTGCAAAGTGATCGGCGTTGCTGGTGGTCTCTTCGATAAAATCGAAGCCATTCCACTCAAATGGTGAATGTCGCGAAATGACTATGTCTTGCTCCGCAAACCACCCATCAATCCCGTTACCGTCCTTGTCCCCCAAAAGACCATCTAGACGCCACCAATACGTGGTTGTCGTTGACTGCCCCATTGTGACTGTTTGTTTTATTTTTTTGTCCGCAGGTAGCGTCTCCAGCAATCCTACAGGGACATAAAAATCGTACCCCACATCATTCCCAGCGTCTGATGCTTTAGGAGGATTTGTAGCGTTCATACCTTGCACGTGAGTAATAAGCTTGGTGCCTACAGGTATTTTGACTATTGATTTCTCAGCGACGGGTGCCCCTGCGGCTTTAGCTTTACTCTGCTCAGTGAACGCCTTCACATCCTCACAGCTGAAAACCTCTAGGTGCAGGAGGTTCTTCGGAGCTGCATCTGAATGGTTTTGATACTTGCCAACATGCCCGAGAATTTCACCAGCTTTGATCTTGTATGTCGGAGAGAGGACAACAACATCTCCCATCGGGCTATGCGGCTCACTCTTCGGCGTAAGTGATTGCAGCCAAATAAACCCAGGAAACTTCCCATCCGCGCCGGGCGCTAAGGCTGGTGTCGCCTGGCCACTGACGATTTCGGCGAGTTTACGGAAATTGTTAGGTGTCGCTTCGTCACCAAGCCGCACTTGTGCGCCTGCTGGTAAGTGGCTAAGCGGGAAGCCGCTAGTATGGGCGCTTCGGATATTCGCTCCGTGCTGAGCGCCTCCGGGGATAGGGTCTTGAGCTTCGTTACCCACGAAGTACTTCCCACCCCCCAAGTCTTTCAATTGCCCTTTATATACCCATCCGCCGGCAGGCAAGCCTGCGATTTCAGGACTAACGCTGATAACCGCAACCCACATTTGATTCGCTGGGGCAGGTTGTGTAACCACGGTCGTCCCCCGGGGCAAAACTGCCAAGACGGGAAAGTGTCCGGCGCTACCACTTCGCATCCGTATGCCCAACGGCTTGTCTGGAGCATTGGCCTTAACTTCATAAAGCCCCTTTCCCCAGAAACCCGGCCGGGCTTTAAGCGTCGGGTTCGCTTTGTAACCCTCCCAGTCCAGCAAGTGCATATATAGGCTGAAAAACGTCAGGCTTGGCCCAGCCGCCGGCGTGCTTGCGGAAGCCGCCCCGGCTGCGGGCGCAGCAGGTGCCGGAAGCTCAAGGCGATGCTTTACCAGCACAAACCCAGTCGAATAAACCGAGGGTGTCGAACCAAAATCAGAAGTCGGGTACTTCTCGTCAATGCGGTACGCGACGACCTCTCCATCAGCGATGCATCTAACCTCCGTCAGATCGCTGACCAAACCCGAAGCTTCATCGAAATGCACGCCACCATGCCAAAGCCCATTGGCCCCCAGCGGATAATAGCCATCCTTCGCTTTGGCTAACGCCTTATAGAACTGCTGCGGATCGGTCGCTTCAGCTGTTCCGACTTTCAGGGGATACGACCATTTTTGAACTTTGTTCGTTGTCTCTGTCATTACCAATTACCTGAATTCTGATCCCTGGTGGCTTGGATTGCCGTCAATGTCTTACCCGGAAAAATTGAGCATCCGCTTCGGCTTGCGTTTGATTTTTTCCTCAGACGCATTCCCCAACGCCTGATCCATCAAACTCCCAGCCTTATCCTTATCCGCCGCCCCCGGCAGCACCGGCGGTTTAATCCCGATCCCGGTGCCGCTCCCCGGCGAGCCACCCGCATTAATCTTCACCACCGGCCCAACCACCGTAACCCCACCACCATCGAGCTTGATAAAGCTCCCACCACCAAGAACGGTCAGCTCCGTCCCCGCCTCAATAACAATCTTGTCCCCAGCCTTGAGGTGAATCTCTTTGCCCACGCTGGTGAGCTGCGCCGTACCCAGCTTCACATGCTGGTTCTGCCCAACCGTCAGATGATCATCCAGCTTCGCTTCGATCTTGCGGTCGCTGATGGTGGTGCGGTGCTCTTCGGCCTTCAGCTCGGTGTAGGTGTTCTTCACCACGGTGTCGTGACGTTCGTTGCCGACACGAATCTTCTGGTCGTGCTCGATGTTTTCGTCCCAGTCGCGCTGGGCGTGGATGTAGATTTGCTCGGCGCCTTTTTTGTCTTCGATGCGCAGTTCGTTGTAGCCACCGCCGCCCGGGGAGCTGAGGGTTTTGAACACGCTGCGGGTTTTGTTGGCCGGCAGGGCGTACGGCACCGGGTTTTCCTTGTGGTACAGGCAGCCGGTGACGAGGGGTTGGTCGGGGTCGCCTTCGAGGAAGGTGACGAGGACTTCCATGCCGATGCGCGGAATGCTGATCGCACCGTAGCGGTCGCCGGCCCAGGAGCTGGAGACGCGCAGCCAGCAGCTGGTTTTGTCGTCGGCCAGGCCTTCGCGGTCCCAGTGGAACTGGACTTTGATGCGGCCGTATTGGTCGCAGTGGATTTCTTCGCCTTTGGGGCCGGTGACCATGGCGGTCTGGCTGCCGAGCACGCGCGGTTTCGGGTGTTCGAGGGCCGGGCGGTAGAACACGTCCCACGGGGTGGCGAGGAAGGTGTTGCGGTAGCCCTGATGGAAGTCGTCCTTGTTGTCGGTGGTGTCGCTGGTCACGCCTTCTTCGAGGACTTGCGGCTGTTTGCCTTCGTGGAAGATTTCGGTGAGCAGCCACAGGTCGTTCCACTCGCTGCGCGGGTGGTCGGACAGGGCCATGAAGTGGCCGCTGACCAGTTTGGTCTGGTCGCCGCGACCTTCGGCCTGGCGGTAGTCTGCGCGGTGGCGTTCGAGGGCACGCTGGCTGAGGAACTTGCCGCGCGCACGGTCGATGAAACGGCCCGGGTAGTCGTAGTCTTCGAGATCCGGTTCGGTGCTCTCGCCATCGGGTTTGTAAGCCGCCTCCATTTGCAGGCGCGGTTTTTCGAAGTCGTAGTCGCGACGCGTGGTGCGGCTGGTGCGGGTTTCCAGGCGCAGTTTGAAGCCTTTGATCACCGGCTCTTCGGCGACCATGCCGCTGCCCTGTATGTAGGCGGTCGGCTGGCCGAGGTCGGGGAACACGGTGTGGTCGTCGCCGAACACCAGCAGGTGAGCCTTTTCGCTGTGCTGGAAGTGGTAGTGAATACCCTCCTCTTCGCACAGGCGCTGAACAAAGTGCAGGTCGGTTTCGTCGTACTGCACGCAGTAGTCGCGATCCGGGCACGGCTGGCTCAGCTGGAAGCTGTAGGCGTTGCCCTTGATCCCGTGTTCGTCGAGGATCAGCGCGATGATTTTCGGCGCCGACATCTGCTGGTAGATGCGCTGGTTGGTGCGGTGATGCAGGTATTGCAGCTGCGGCACCAGCGAGACTTTGTAGCGGGTCAGGCGCTTGCCGGCATCGCCCTGGGCGACGCGGTAGATCTGGCCGTGGATACCTGAGCCCTGCGGATCGAACGCGAGAAACGCCTGTTTGTGCAGGAGCTTTTCCAGGTCCAGATCGGGGTTTTCGCTGACCAGTTCGAGGTCGAAACGAAACGGCTGGCTGATGCCTTCTGTGCCGGTGAACGACAGCACTTGCAGGTCGCCCACGTAGTCTTCGACCTTGAGGCTGAAGTGGGTTTCGTTAGCTGGGTTGAACATAAAGCGCTCCCTGTTCGAATGTCGTCCGTTACGCCCGAAGTCGCAACCGTTGCAGCCAGGACGAAGTGGCGCCCAAGGCGTCACGCAATTGTTGGGCAGTGATGGTGCGTTCTGCCGCGTTGAAGCTCAGCGCGGTTCGCAGCGCTGGCCAGCCGTGTTTCGGTAAGTTCGCCGGGGCTTGCAGCTCGCGCTCCAGGTGCTCGTCACGGGCCTTGGTCGAGGGCAAGCGGCGGAACGGGTGTTTGCCGCTCGCCAGTTCATAGATCACGCAGGCCACGCCGTACACGTCCGCGCTGGCCGACAACGGTTGGCCCTCAAGCAGTTCGGGGGCGGCGTAGCCCGGGGTCCAGGCGTTGAAGCGCTCGCGGCTCAGGTGCGGCAGGCCGGGCAGTACGCCCTCGTCTGCCTGACCGAGACCGAAGTCGAACAGGCGCAAGCCGTCTTCGCTGAGCATGACATTGCTCGGTTTCATGTCACCGTGCAGCACGCCGCGACGGTGGGCGTAGGCCAGCGTGTCGAGCAGCGGCAACGCGATGTCGCGCGTTTCTTTCCACGGCAGGCCGAGGGGCCGCTCGCAGAGCAATTTGTCCAGGGTCAGGCCACGCATGTATTCCATGGTGATGAAGGCCCGCTGGCAGTCGGTGTCGACTTCAAAAGTGTGTGCACGCACGACGTTGTCGTGGCGCAGGCGTCGGGTCAGGGCGAACTCGCTGTAAAGCAAGGCACTGGCGTCCGGCGATTCGGCAAATTCTTCGCTGAGGATTTTCAGCGCAATGTAAGGGTCGGGATCGCCGAACTGCTCGTGCAGCAAGTCCCGCGCCCGATATACCGCACCCATGCCGCCCGCCCCGAGCAGACGCTCGAGGTGGTAGCGGCCGGCGAGTACGTCCGGCAATGCACCGATGCTGGCCTTGGTCGGCGCCAGCAACGGCTCGGCGTTATTTGCCTTGGCAAAGGCGAAGTAGGTCAGGTTGTTGGCCTGCTCTTCGCTCATCAGCAAGTCATCGACTGAGGATTCGATTTCAGTCATTGGCGGATCACCACGGCAGTCAGGTTGTCCCGGGCGGCGCCACGCAGGGCGCCGTCGAACAGACGTTCCAGCGCCACGTGCGGCGCACTGAGGCTGAGGGCGTTGCCGAGGGCATCGCTGCTCAGGCCCTGATACAAACCATCGCTGCACAGCAAAAACGCATCGCCCGGATAGACCTCGAGTTCGAGGACATCCAGGGTCAGCTGTTCGGCGGCGCCGACGGCTCGGGTCAACGCCTGAGCCGCCGGGTGCGCTGCCGCTTGTTCGACGCTCATCTGTTGCTCGTCGATCAGTTGCTGCTGCAGCGAATGGTCCTTGGACAGCTGATACAGCCGCTGCCCGCGCCACATATAGCAGCGGCTATCGCCGGCCCAGATGCAGGCCGCGCGATTGCCTTCCACCAGCAGCGCCACGACGGTGCTGCCCATGATGCTGTCGTGGCGTCCGGCGGTGACCGTCAACTCCTGCCCCAAGCGCCGGTTCAACCAGTGCAGGCACTGGCGGATGGCTTTGAGGCGTTCGTCGAAGTCCTCGTGCTGCGGCAGTTCAGCCAGGCTGGCGACGATCAGCTGGCTGGCGATGTCGCCACCCTGATGACCGCCCATGCCGTCCGCGACCACCCACAGCCCCTGCTGCGGATTGTCGAGGAAGGCATCTTCGTTGCGCGCCCGCACCTTGCCCGGGTCGGTTCGCGCCGCGCTGCGCCAGGGACTGGCCACCAGCATCAGAGCTGCACCGGCATACGGAAGGTGCGCAGCACGCCCATGTCGAACGGGTTCGGCGTGCGCTGGCTGGTCAGCAGGTAGTTGGCGCGCAGGCCACCCACGTCGGCTTTCAGCACCAGCACGTCGCGGCCGGTCAGGTACTCGGTCTGCATCAGGTCGAACAGACGGAACAGCGACCATGGGCCGGAGTTCTTCTCGATGCCGATCGGACGACCTGCCATCTTGTCCATCACCAGGCTGGTGCGACCGTCTTCAGCATCGGTCGGCCACTTGAACGTCATTGGCAGGATCGGACCGTGGCGGTATTCCATGGTCTTGTCGCCGAACTTGAACTCGGAACGGCTGACAGCCGGGTCGAGGGTGTACGGCTCCAGTTTGAACTGCACGGTCGGCTCGGCCGGGTTGATCGAGAAGAAGCTCTGACGAATCGTCAGCGCCGCCGCCATCTGGTCGAGATACATCTTCGACACCGGCAGGCTGTGACCGTCGACGCTGCGCATCCGGTAGTTGCCCGGATCACCGCTGACGAACGGACGCATGTAGTTGTCGAAGAAGCGGTCGACAGTGCCTTGAGCGCGGAAGAATTCGCGGAAGTCGCTGATCGCCACGTCGCTGGTGCTGCTGGCGCTGAACGGATAACGCTTGCTGATGGTTTTGCCATACACGCTGTACAGCTCGTTCTGATAACGGCCGTTCAGGTATTGGTAAGCATCGTTGAGCACCAGGCGCCACGAGTCCTCGGCCAGCACGTTGAACCACACGCTCAGCGGACGCGGCAGGCGACCCGAAGCCGCACGCAGGTTGGTCAGCGCATCACGCTGGCCGCTCATGCGGGTTTTCGCCATTTCGAACGCGGCTTGTTCCGGCGTGCTGGAACGGGCCAGACCGGACAGTTGCAGTTGCAGGTCGTTGAGCGCGCTGATGGCCGGGGTCAGGTCAGCGGCCGGGCCGTTGTTGTCATCGAGCAAACGATGCAGCGGCTCGAAGCGGCGTTGCAGCGACTTCTTCGCGGTGTCCGGCAGGCTTTTCGCCACGGCTATCGCCGAAGCCTTGTCCGCCACGGCAGACGCCAGTTTGCCGACCTTGCCCAGTTTGCCCTTCTGCCCAGCCAGTGCATCGGCAGCATCACCGGCTTCATCCACCGGATCGGCAGCCGCCGGGAAGCGCGTGTTCTCGCGCACTTCAGTGAGCAATGCCAGCACCGGCGAGTTGGCCGACGTCAGACCCGCCAGTTGCTCGGCGCCTTCACCGGCGTCGCTGATCGGCGGCAAGGCCACCTGGCCAACGGCTTCGCTCCAGTAGTTGGCGTAGTCGCGGAAGTACAGTTGCTCCAGTTCGACCATCAAGCGACGCAAGTCCATGTCGCTGATGCCCGCGCCTTCGCCCAGCACCCAGTTGTCACGCAGGATGTCGGTGACCAGCGCCGAACCCTGCACCGAGAAGTACTGCTGATAACCCTGCTGGGTGTAGAACCCCGGGATCACGTATTCAGTGCCGATGAACAGCGAGCCCTGCGGGCCGAGGTGCTGGCTGAAACGGTATTCCGGCAGGTTGCGCGCCTGCTCGCGGAGCATGCGGTAGACCACGGTGGCCAGCGATTCGGCACGCAGCACCTGGCGTGCCTGCGTCACCAACTGATCGTTCAGCGGATAGATGAACGGCTGCTTCAGCAGGCGCTCGAGGTGGGTGTTCAAGCCGTTCTGCACCGCAGTGTTGCCGGTGTAGCGCTGCGACCAGTCAGTAGCGACCCAGTCCTTGAGCCACGCGGCATCGCGACGGTCTTTCATGTTCAGCATCAGGTACGCACGCAAGCTGTTGAGCAGCTTGTCGCGGTCCTTCATGTTGGCGCGGATCTGCCCTTCGAGCATCGTCGCGACCCGTGGCAGCAATTGCGCTTCGAGCTCGTGCTCGTAGGCTTGCCTGACCACCGGATTGACGTCTTCGCCCTGATACAGGCCGCCACGCTCGTGGTACGAGACGTCGCCCTTCTTCGGGAACACCTGAGTCGCGGCGTAGCTGGTGTCGAGGGTTTTCAGCACGCCCATCGCATCATCACGCGGGGTCAGCGCCGAACGCTGCTGAGTCCAGTTCTGCGCCAGGGTGCGCAGGTTTTCCAGACGCTCATAGTTGGCCGAGAAACCACCGGCCCAGAGCATGCCGAACAGCGCCAGTGCCGCCAGTGCGCCAACGTACAACGCACGCTGGCCCCAATGGATGCGGCTGCGCTCGCGCTTGTCGAGACCGGCAAGATCCGATTCAGGGAAAATCACCCGGCTGAGCAGATGGTGAATGAAGCGCGAACGACCGCTGCGCAAAGTCGGCAGCACCCCGGCATTCATGCCGAGGTTGGCGCCGATGCCGGCGGTGGTCGCGTCCATTTCCTGAGTCAGGTGCGGAGCGCTGGTCAGGTAGAAACCCCGCAACAGCGACGCGCGCTGATAACGGTTGCCGGTGAACGCCAGGTCGACGAACAGGCACAGGCGCTCGCCGATCTGCCCCAGTTGATGCGGGAAGTCGAGGATGCGGCCACGGCGCTGGGTATCGCGCTCGGAGTGCATGCGCATGATCACCTGATTGTTCAGGCGCCGCAGCAGCTCTTCGAACTCGCTGCGCAGTACCGCGACGTCGGTGCCGATCTGATCCTTGCGGAAACTGGTCCCCAGCACCTGATCGCTTTCTTCGCGGGTCAGTTGATCGAAGAACTCGTCGAAACCGAGCAGCTTGTCCGCCTTGCTCAGCACCAGATACACCGGCACATCGACGTGCAGTTTCTGATAGACGTCTTGCAGACGACCGCGCACCTGGCGCGCCAGGGTGTCGATGTCCTGCTCGCTGCCACCGGTGAGGGATTCCACCGGAATGGTCACCAGCACACCGTTCAACGGACGCCCGCGACGACGCTTGCGCAACAGTTCGAGCAAGGTGGTCCAGGCACTGCCGTCAACTTCCGCGTCCGGCTGTGTGGTGTAGCGCCCGGCGGTGTCGATCAGCACACCGTGGTCGGCGAAGTACCAGTCGCAATGACGGGTGCCGAGGGTGTCGCGGGTCAGCTTGCGGTCGATCTTGTTGATCGGGAATTCCAGGCCGGAGAAGTCCAGCAGGCTGGTCTTGCCGGAAGCCTGCGGGCCGATCAGCAGGTACCACGGCAAGTCGTTGCGCCAGCGTTCGCTGCGGCCGCGATACAGGCTCGAAGTCTTCAGGGTTTTCAGCGCGTCCTTGAAGCGCGCCTTCAACTCTTTCTGCTCTTCTTCGATCAGCTCGTCACGACGAATGCGATCCTGACCGTCTTCGGTTTCTTCGACGGCTTTCTTGCGGATGCCCGCGCGCCAGCTGACGAAGACCATGGTCAGGCCCCAGATCAGGAACAGCACGCTGATGGTCAGCAGACGCGAGGTCGCGCTTTCCCAGAACTTGTAGTCATCCACCGCCAACAACGGGCCGACGAACCACACCAGCAGTGCCACGAACAGCACCAGCAGCAGGGTCCAGACCCAGGTCTGGCGCAGGAAGGCGCCGACTTTCTTGAAAAACTTTTTCATCACACGTCCCTGTTACGGCTGCGACTGCGGTTGAACCGCGGCCGGATCAAGCGGCTGATAAGGTTGCAGAACGGTGTCGCGCTGCTCGCCCAGGACCCAGGCGAAGCCCGAATACATGACCACCAGGCAGACCAGCGTGAACAGCACCACCATCCACGCCGGCACGATGCGCACCAGGTTGCGGCGCTGATCGTTGAGGCCTTCCCAGTGCGGCGACAACTCGCGCGGCGTAGATCATGCGTTCTTCCAGTTGCTCGAAGCGCGGCGGCGCGGCGAAGTCGGTCAGCGGACTGGCTGCCGGTCCGTGGCCCTGACGATCGAGCAGGACGGTTTTGTCGTCCTGGTTGTAATCCGTTTCCTTGATCATGTCGGTCAGTTCCTGATGGCCCAGAATTTCAGTTCAAGCTCGGCGAATTCGCCGGACACGTGGAACGCAAAGCCGCCGGAGCGCTCGAGTTGCGCCAGGTCTTCGGAACTGAGTTCGAGGAGGATATAGGTGTTGT
>NZ_JBIUVO010000044.1:0-12651 GCF_044742995.1 Pseudomonas sp. NPDC087803 | reverse complement strand
AAGCGATCTGCCGCGGGGCCACCGGCAACGGTTTGACCTTGATCCCCGGCAAGTGCAGGTTGACCAGTTGGCGGATGCGCTCCACCGGGCCGACCTTGAGGTGCGCCGGCAAGCGGTGGCGCAATTCTTCGGAGTCGCAGTTGGCACTCGCCGCCAGTACGAACGACGCCGAGCCGAGCAGTTTGTGGTCGTGCAACGGCGACACGATGATGCCGTACTGACGCGCCTGCAGGATCAGTTCGATAGCGTGCTGTTCGAGCACCATCGACAGCACCTGACGAATCGCTTCCATCAGTTTGCGGAAGCTCGCGCCCTGGTCCGCGTGGGAATAGCGGCTGTCCAGACGCGGGCGCTTGCTGTCGCTGGAGAAGGTCGCCAGATCGCCGAGCATGGTCAGCAGCGTGCGATACAACTCTTCCGGATGTACCTGTTCCAGACCGAGGTAGTGGCGCAGCAGCAGTTCGGTGCGGTTGATCAGTTGCAGCATCATGAAGTCGCCGACCTCCGCGCCGCCGACCTTGCCGTTGGAGCGAATCCGCTCGGCAATCGTGTCGCCACGGTGGCTGAGCATGCTGATGACTTCTTTGAGGCACGACAGCAGATAACTGGAAGCGTGGGCCTGAAGGTAAGTCGGTACGAAATCCGGATCGAGGCTGATCACGCCGTCGGGCGTGGTGTCGAGTACGTCGCAGATCTTCAGCTTCACGTAGGCCTGATCGCTTTGCTGCTCGCCGAGCAACAGTTTGAAGTCCGGGCGGCCACAGCTGACCTGGCTGGCGGAATCGTCGCCGGCGTTGGAGTCCGCCACTTCGGCGTCATACGCGGTGTAACGTGCGAGCACGTCGGACTGCTCTGGACGGCGCGCTTCGATATGGTTGCCGGTGACCAATGGCAGCGCCAGGTAAATCGGCGTGTTGCCGGTGTTTGGCGGCACGTCCAGCGCCAGCGGCTCGGTGTTGCCGCCGAGTTCGAACAGGCTGCCGTCCGGCAGAATCCCCGAGGCGGCACTGATCACCAGTTTGCCCATGTTGAGGAACTGCAGGTCGATCTCCAGATTGAGGAAACCCCAGGTGTAGCCACCCAGCAGCTGGGTGCGGGTTTTCATCTGGTGATCGTAATAGCGATCGTTGTGCTGGAAGTGCTGCGGCCGCAGCAGCATGCCTTCCTGCCAAATGACTTTATGGGTATTCATGTTCAGTCATCCGCCTTGGCGAGCGCTTCATGGGTGTTGCGGATCCCGGCCTGGTCGAGGGTCAGATCGGCATCGGTCAGCTCCAGCGGCGTGACCTGCACGGTGTAACGCCACTTGGTTTCCGGCAGATCACGGTACGCGGCGAGAATGCCGACGTAGCGGCTGCCCTCCTCCACACTGAGCTTCATTTCCACGGTCTCACCCGGGCGCAGTTCGAGTTCTTCGCTGGCCACCAGATCCGGGTTGAGGGATTCCTTGGCGCGCTCGTAGAGGCTGAAGAAGTCAGCGTTCTCGAAGGTCACCGGGTGCTTGAGTTCGAACAGGCGCACGACGATCGGCGACGGACGACCGTTGAGGTCCGGGTTCAGCTGATCGCTGCCGGTCAGCTTCAGATTGACTTTGGTCACTTTCGAATACGGCGACAGCGACGAGCAACCGGCGAGCAGCACCAATACGGTGAGCGCAGTCAGCGTCTTGAAAAAAGCGGTCGAGCGGCGAGACATGCGCATCATCCTTGGTGGTCGGTGTGGAGGGTGGAGATCAGGCGGATCTGTTCTTCGTAGGCCTGGGCGAAGTCGCGGGCCAGCAGACGCTCGCTCCAGTCATCGTCCTGACGCAGGGCCTGGTGGTACCGGCCGAACGCTCTCCAGCGCCCGCCCGACGTGGCGATCAACGGCTTGTTGTCGCGTTCGAAACGCAAAGTCAGCTGCTCTGGCGAGAAGTGCTCCAGCGTGCCGCGCACGGCGGCGCGGCTGGCGGTGAGCAGCGCGACCTGATGCGCTTGCAGATCGCGGAACGCACGGGAGATCGCCTGCTCGGCCGGGAGATGGCCGGGCTTGTGCGGTTGCAACAGAATCTCCAGCGCTTCGCTCGGATCGACGGCGAATTTCAGCGGGTTCTTGTTGGTGCCTTGCACGGTGGTCTGGGCCAGACGCAGTTCGTTTTTCAGCTCCGAACGGGTGCGCAGGCTCTGCTGCAAACCGCCGATGCTTTGGCGCAGCAGACGCGCGGCGTTGAGTGCCAAAGCTTCGCGGGCGTCGTGATCCAGGCCTTTGACGTCAACGCCCAGCGCTGCACCGAAATGCTCCCAGAATCCCTCGCTCTGCCGCTCGACGACCTTCGGGGCCGGAGCTGGCTCGGGTTCAACCGGGGCGATCAGCTCCGGCACCATCAGGCTTTCCATGTCGATGCGCGCATAGTCTGCGCGCTGACGGGAGTCCTCGGGCTTGGCGGTCGGCGCCAACAGTTCGTCGATTTCCGAATAGACGCGCTCTTGCTGTTCGATCGCGTTCAACGGATCGAGGTCGAGGAACGCGTCGTCCGGAATGATGCTGCCGGCGGCACGCGGACGGCCGACTTCACCATCGAATGTCGCCGGGTCGCGCACCAGCCGCGCACGAATCTCGAAGTCGCCGAGCACGTAGGTGCTGCCGTGCTCGATGCGCACCGGTTCGCCCTTGTGCAGGCGTGCACCGCTGTCGCCGTCCTGAACCCCGTTGCTGCTGGTGTCGGTGAGGAAAAACGTGCCTTCGCGGTAGCTGACAATCGCGTGGTGATTGGACAGATGACGCTTGCGGTCAGGAATGATCCAGTCGCAGTCCTCGCCCCGCCCGATCACGCCACCAGCCTGTTTGAAGGTCTTCTGGCACAACTCGGTGGGCACGAACTGCTTGGTGTTCAGCATTTCGAAAACCAATTCCATGTTTGATGCTCCTTGCGGTCACTTGCCGCGATTGACCGCTTGCGGATCACCCAACGGGCGATAGTCGTTGTCGTTGAATTTGTAATTGCCGCTACAGCCGCCAAGGCCGCATAGAACGACGAGGGTCAGCAGGACAGCGTGCCAGTGACGAACAGACATCAGAGGGTCTCCAGGGGTAGACAAAGCACAAAGCGCCGACCCTTGCGGGCGGCGCTGAAATCAATTCTTTGGGTGGTCTCGAAGGCTCTACATCGGGGCCTTCGAACCATCACAAGGGGTACACCGACCCCCTGTGGCAAGTGAGCAATTTGTGGCGAGGGAGCTTGCTCCCGCTGGGGTGCGCAGCAGCCCCAAAACCAGACACTGCGGTGCCTCAGGGAAACCAGGTGAACCGGGTTGCGACTGCTGCGCAGTCGAGCGGGAGCAAGCTCCCTCGCCACAGGGGAATTCGCCTTCCAATAAGTGTTCAGATCAACCATCGAAGTCACCCAGGTTGATATTCAACCGCCCGAGGCGGTACAGCAGGGTGCGGCGCGGCAAGCCCAGCTCGCGGGCGGCGAGGGTCTGGTTGCCGTCGTTCTTGCGCAGGCAGTCGAGCAACAACGTGCGTTCGACTTTTTCCAGGCGCTCGCGCAGGTTCAGGCCGCTGTGGTCTTCGGGCATCGGCTCCATGCGCAGGGAGAAATGCTCGGCCAGCAACTCGCCGCCCTCGCACAACAGCACCGCGCGTTCGACCAGTGCCTTGAGTTCGCGCACGTTGCCGGGGAAGGTGTAACCGGCCAGGTGTTCCAGCGCCGCGCTCGACCAGCGCACCGGATCACGCTGCAAATACGCGCAGGTCTTCTCGGCAAAGTGCTGAGCCAGTTCGAGGATGTCGCCTTCGCGCTGACGCAGGGCCGGCAGCTCGATCGGGAATTGCGCGAGGCGGTAATACAAGTCCTCGCGGAATTTGCCTTCACTGACCAGCGTCGACAGATCGCGGTGCGTCGCGGCGATGATGCGCACGTCGATCTTGTGCGTGTCGTTGGAACCCAGCGGACGGATCTCGCCTTCCTGCAACACCCGCAGAATCTTCGCTTGCAGCGACAGCGGCATGTCGCCGATCTCGTCGAGCAACAGCGTGCCGCCGTTGGCCGCATCGAACAGACCCGCGCGGTCGCGATCGGCACCGGTGAACGCACCTTTGCGATAGCCGAACAGCTCGCTTTCCAGCAGGTTCTCCGGGACTGCCGCGCAGTTCTGCACAATGAACGCCTGGGAGCGTCGCGGGCCGCAATCGTGAATCGCCCGCGCCACGACTTCCTTGCCGGTGCCAGTCTCGCCGCGCAGCAGCACGGTGTACGGGCTGTGCAGGACTTTGCTGATCAACGAGTGGGTCTGACGCATCGCCGCACTTTTGCCGATCAGGCCATAGCCGTTGATGCTCGGCACATTGCGCGCCACTGTGGCCGATTCGGCCGGCGGCTGGCGCAGACGCTGCAGCAAGTGCAGCTGACCGAGCACGAACGAGCCGAGCTGGCCGAGGGAGTCAGCGAAGCCTTGCAAGTCGACATGGCGACGACTGGCGCACAGCAGCAGGCCTTCAACCGCCTTCTGCTGATTGACCAGCGGCACGCACAGCAGCGATTGCCAGGCACCAGCGGTGGCCGGCAGAAAGCTGGTTTCGTGCAGGCTGGCGCCCAGATCGTCGAGGCACACCACGCGGTTCTGGCACAAGGCAAACTGCAGCAACTGCTCACCGTTGTAGTCCGCCGGCAGGCTGGTGGCAGCGCGCGGTTGCAGCGCGCCGTCGAGGCATTCGGCGTTCATCCCCAGGCAGGTGTGGGTGGCGTCGAGCAGGTACAGTTGCGTCAGTTCGCAACCGCTCAGCTCGGCCAACCCGCGCACGAAGTCACCCAGCAGCGCAGCACCGTCCGCCGCGCGCGACAGGCTGGCGAACTGCGCCAGCAAGGCTTCGGCATAGACCAGTGGCTGCGGCACTTGAGTGAACATCACACCCACCTCAGGCGAACTCGCACGTCACGCTGGCGTTGCCGTCGAGCGTGGCATGCACACGCTTGAGGCTTTCACCGGTGGCCATCGCATCGAGCAAGCGGTCGGCCACCAGCGGCAGCACGTGCTGGTCGAGCAGATGGTCGATCAGGCGCGCGCCGCTTTCGCTTTGCGTGCAGCGCTCGGACAAATGATCGACGAGGTTCTGGCACCAGCTGAAATCCAGCTGACGACGGTTCAGACGCTCGCCCAGACGACCGAGTTTGATCTCGATCAGCTCGCGCAGCACCGGGCCGCCGACCGGGTAGTACGGCACCACTTTCATCCGCGCCAGCAGCGCCGGTTTGAAGTGTTTGCTCAGCACCGGGCGAATGGTCTCTTCCAGCAGCTCGGCGGTCGGGCGCGCGCCGTCTTCGCAGAGGTCGCTGATCTTGTCGCTGCCCAGGTTCGAAGTCATCAGGATCAAGGTGTTGCGGAAGTCGATTTCGCGACCTTCGCCATCGTTGGCCACGCCCTTGTCGAAGATCTGGTAGAACAGGTTGAGCACGTCCGGATCAGCCTTTTCGACTTCATCGAGCAGCACCACCGAGTACGGTTTCTGGCGCACCGCTTCGGTGAGCATGCCGCCCTCGCCATAACCGACGTAGCCCGGTGGCGCACCGATCAGACGCGATACGGTGTGCTTCTCCTGGAATTCGGACATGTTGATGGTGGTGATGAAACGGTCGCCGCCGTACAGCAGGTCAGCCAGGGCCAGCGCGGTTTCGGTCTTGCCGACGCCGCTCGGGCCGACCAGCAAGAACACGCCGACCGGCGCATCCGGCTTGTTCAGGCCGGCCGCGGTGGCGCGCATCGAGCGATCCAGTGCGTGCACGGCTTGTTCCTGACCACGGATGCGCGTGCGCAGGTCGGTGGCGAAGCTGGCGACCTTGGCGTTGTGTTCGCGGGCCAGCTGCGCCAGCGGCACGCCGGTCCAGGCGCTGATCACTTCGGCCACCAGACGCGGGCAGACTTCGAAGCTGACCAGACGCTCCTTGACCTGCGCGGCAGTCAGCTCGCTGTGGGTCTTATTCAGCTCGGCCTCCAGCGCTGCGACGCTCTGGCCTTCCTCGACCTCGGCAACCAGGGTTTCGATCACGGTGCCTTCGGCGTCTTCTTCAACGCTGACGGTCGGCTCGACGGCGGCAGCTTCGCGGGCCTTGGCCAGTTGCTGACGCAATTCCAGCAGGCGCTCGGCCAATTGCTTCTGTTCGGTCCACAGGCTTTCCAGCGCGACCATTTCGCTTTCGGCTTCGTCCAGTCGCGCTTCCAGTGCATCCAGCGCTTCGTGGTCGATCAGCAAACCGGCCTCGGCATCGCGGCGCAGGGCCTGACGCTGGCGACCACCTTCAGCCAGTTCGCCACGCAGGCGTTCGAGGCTTTCCGGGGCAGCGGCGAGGCTGATGCGTACGCGGGCACACGCGGTATCGAGGACGTCGACGGCTTTGTCCGGCAGTTGGCGACCGGCCAGGTAACGCGCCGACAATTCCGCCGCCGAGACCACCGCGTCATCGCGCAGGTAGATGCCGTGGCTCTTCTCGTAGACCTGCGCCAGACCACGGAGGATGGTCACCGCTTCGCTGACGGTCGGCTCATGCAACTGCACCGGCTGGAAACGCCGGGCCAGCGCCGGGTCCTTCTCGAAGTATTTCTTGTACTCGGCCCAAGTGGTCGCGGCGATGGTGCGCAATTCGCCACGGGCCAGTGCCGGTTTCAGCAGGTTGGCCGCGTCGGAACCGCCGGCGTTGCCGCCCGCGCCGATCAGGGTGTGGGCTTCGTCGATGAACAGGATGATCGGCTTCGGCGAGGCTTTGACTTCGTCGATCACGCCTTTGAGACGACGCTCGAATTCACCTTTGACGCTGGCGCCGGCCTGTAGCAAACCCATGTCCAGCGACAGCAGCTCGACACCTTTGAGCACCTGCGGCACTTCACCGGCAGCGATGCGCGAGGCCAGGCCTTCGACGATGGCGGTTTTACCGACGCCGGCCTCACCGACCACGATCGGGTTGTTCTTGCGGCGACGGGCGAGGATGTCGACCATCTGCCGGATCGCGCCATCGCGGCACAGCACCGGGTCGAGTTTGCCGTCGCGCGCCTGTTGGGTCAGGTTGTGCGTGAAGCGCTGCAGCAGCGATTCGCCTTGCGCCGCCGGTTTGCCGTTGGCGGCCGGTTGCTCCTGTTGCGACAGGGCAAATTCCTTCAGGCGATCAATGTTCAGTTTGGCGAGCAGCGGCTGATAACGGCTGCCGGCGTAGCGCATCGGGTTGCGCAGCAGCGCGAGGATCAGCGCGGCGTCTTCGACCTGGGTCTGGCCCAGTTCGAGGTTGGCCACCAGCAGTGCGTCTTGCAGCCATTGCACCAGTTCCGGGGCGAACACCGGGTTGCGCGAGGCGCTGTGTTCAACGCGAGATTGCAGTGCAGCGCTCAGTTCACCGGCATCGACATCCGCATCCTGCAAGGCGCGCGAGAGCAAGCCGTTCGGACGCTCCAGCAGCCCCAGCAGCAGGTCTTCGACGAGGATCTTGCTGCCGCCACGGGCCACGCAACGTTCGGCCGAACGCTCCAGATCGCGACGGGTTTCGGCGTCCAGCGCCTGGATGAGTTGTTGCAGGTCTACGTTGATCATGGCTCACGTCCTTAATGAATTTTGCTGCCCAGGGTGACCACGCCGTCTGCTTTTTCGCAGCCCAGCCAACTGGTCCACCCCAGGCGACAGTCGTTCTTCTCACCAATGCGCAGTTCGCGGATTTCTTCCGGGCGCAGCACCAGGCGAATGTCGTAATCGAGCGGGTCACGCAAGGTGAACCGCACCAGCGCGCACAGCGGCTGGTAACCGAAACCGATCGGCAGGAATTCGTGGAATCGCTCCCAGTCGAGTTCGGTGATGTGAATGCGGAATTTGCCGCTGCGGTCGCGCACCCGCTCGCCCAACACCAGGTCTTCACCGAGCAGGCTGTTGGCGCGCCCGAGGCGGTTGCGCTGCTCGTCGAGGATCTCCACGCGACGCTCGATGCACTGCTCGATGACCAGGTCTTCGTGCTTGAAGTAGTAACGCAGCACGGCTTCGATCAGCGCCGCCGAGTGCGCCCGCAGGCTGAGCAAACCGAGGTATGGCAGCAGGCGTTTCCAGTTCAGTTCCTTGGCCTTGCGGATCTCGTCGCCACCTAGGCCGATCAGAGCGAACAGCTGCGCGGAAAACGGGTCGACCGCGCCGCTCTGGAAACTGGCGCGGTAGCGATACTTGCGCCAGATCGGCAGCATCAGCCGTTGCAGGCGATGGTGGAACAGGTCGAGGAAGTTGCGTGTCGGGTTGCCGTCCTCGCTGTCGCCCAGTGCCTGCTCGCCATAGAACGCCGGCAGCGGCGAACCGGAACCGACCAGCCCGATCAGGTTGAAACGCATGCGCGCGCGCATCTGCCCGTGCTCTTCGAAAAACTCCACGCGATCGACGTCGCTGCGCGGAAAGCCCAGGCTCGGGTTGGCCTGAAACTCCACCTGATCGTACAGATCGTCTTCGCTCAGGTACGGGTGCGCTTCGCGCAGCCGGTCGATCACCAGCAGCACGGCCTGAAACAGCGAGTACTCGCGTATTACCTTGGTCAGCCCGCTTAAAGCAGGGGCTGTAGGCCCATACGTGGTGTCCATTGGTACACCTCTCCCTGTGTGCTTTTTACCCGCAGCTCGTGGTACGAATTGAGACTGGCGTAAAGCGCGAAAAACTCGTTGAGAACCGAGGCGAAAACGAACAGATCGCCTTCGCCGATATACCCTTCCGGGTCGATGGTCAGTTCGGTGCGCAGACCGCGCACCGGCAAGCCACGGTGCAGCCGGTCGACGTGGTGATGCTTGATGTGCTTGAGGCCGCCGAGCAGACGTTTGCTGACCTTCTCCGCGTGCTGGTCGTAGTAGCGCGGCAGGTCGTAGGTTTCGAGAATCACCTTCAACGCGTTGACGTCGGCCAGCGACAGATAGTTGAGCGACATGTTGCTGATCAGCTTCCACAGGAAGTCACGGTTCAGCGGCGGCGCGAAGCTCGACGTGGCCGGGGTGATGTTGCGAAAACTCAGGAACTCCGGGGTCTCTTCACAGGCCATGCAGATGTCGCCAAGCTTGAGCTTGCGCGGCAGGTTCTGGTTGGTGCACATCAGCTCGATCGACAGGGTTTCGTGGGCTTCGGTGTGACGGATGCCGAAGCTCAGGTAGGTGTCGAGGCCGTCATGCAGCAAGGACGAACGCTGGCGGATGCTGTAATGCGGACGGCTGTTGGGCACGTCGAAGCTCGGGTCGTGCTCAAAGGATTCGAACGGCACGTACTCCTGATAACCGAGGCCGCCGGGCTTCCAGCCGGTGACGGTTTCCACCGAGAACACGCCGCAGTTTTCCAGATCGTATTCCGCCGGCAGCAGCAGGTATTCATCCTGTTTGCCGTCGAGGCGGATCGGCAGTGCGTCATGCGCGAACAGGTTGGCAATCGGCGTGCAGAACAGCTTCACGTTATCCAGGGTCGGCCGCATGCGCATGATGCCGCTCTTGCGGATATCGAAACGCAGCTCCAGGCCGCGCATCTGCTTGAGCGTGTCTTCCGGCAGCGCCTTGAGGATGTCCAGACCGTTGACGTCGACGAACAGGAACTTGTCCTGGAAGGCGAAGTATTCCTGCAGGTAGCGATAACCACGGAAGGTGTTCAGCGGATACGGGATCAACGCTTCTTCTTCGGCAAAGCCCACCGGCTTGACCCGGTCACCCGGAATCTTGAACGCCATCGGCTTGCCGGCCACACCGTCGATGGGCTTGCCCGCACCGTCGAGCGGGATCAGTTCGATGCCTTCCAGGTTGCGCAGCAGGCTCAGGTAGAGCATCTGGCTGATGTAGCGTTCGCCGGCAAAATGCAGGCGCAGTTTGCTCAGTTCCAGCTCACCGAGGTGACCGTCAGCGCTCATCTCCAGACGCAGGCTGAGCAGCGAACCATCGCCCTTCACCGAGTAGTTCAGCGCGGCCAGATCCAGCGGCAGCACTTCGGTCGGGTAGCAGGTGCGAAAGCGGCAGCGCACGTCTTCGATCGGTTTGCTTTCAATCGGCGTATCGCGCTCGACCACCAGTGCCGGCCCGGAACGCTTCAGCGGATCGAACTGCAAAATGCTGAACGCCGGCAGCGGGCGCATGTAGTTCGGCCACAGCAGCTGCATCAGCGAATGGCTGAGTTCCGGCAGCTCGTCATCGAGCTTCTGCCGCAGCCGCCCGGTGAGAAACGCAAAGCCTTCCAGCAACCGCTCCACATCCGGATCCCGCCCAGCCTGGCCCAGAAACGGCGCCAACGCCGGACTACGCTCGGCGAAACGGCGACCCAACTGGCGCAGTGCGGTGAGTTCGCTTTGGTAGTAGTGGTTAAAGGACACGGGTTACCTGCCTGGTAGTGGAACTCATCAAAAACACACCTGTAGAACGGACGGATAGCGGTCTTCATGTCATGCCGGCGACTTGGCTCTCCCCTAATCGCCCTCTGCAATTTCATAAGGGGTGTTACTGATAAAAGCGTTGAGCCAATGCGGTTTCCACTCCGGAACTCTGATACCAAAATGTTGATCGCGCTTGTAAAAATCGATCCATACGATACCCACAATTACATTATCTTCATGGGCAGTCATATCCACAGTACTGCGCGAATATAAAGGTGATCGAAATACTGCGTTCGAGTCTCTCTTGTCGGTAATTCGCAAGTATGACAAATCATCAAAAGGCACAAGCAAACCTCTGACGGGCACATTTTCAATTAAATAGTTCCCTGATTCGCTTACTACAGAACTGCTCGCCTGACGCTTAATAATACCGTTCATGGAAACAGCAAAAGAAGCGATCACAACGAGCAAAAAGCCGAGGAGCAAGACAATCTTTTTGGCGCTCATCAATTCTTCACCAACTCGATAGTCACAGGATTAATATTTTCATAAAAAATATCAGAGAACAGCTTGAAATCTCCGCCTTTTGAGTAAAGCTTCCTGTACTCCACAAAATGCTTGTTCTGGATAAAGAAATACCGTTTGTTCGCAGCTTCGACAAAGCGCTTTTCTGCCGCTTCGCTCATTCCGAATATGGATGACCGCGCGATACCTGCAGTTTCCTGATCGATTGCCATATTTTGCGCATTGGCGTCCATTACCCCGGCGACGCCATCGAAATTCCAGAATCCGAGTGGCTGACTGATGAAATCGTCACCATCGTTAAAATCGTAGTTATCTTCAACGTAGTAACCCAGGCGATCGGCAACGAACACGACTTTCCTGTCAAAGACGTTGACAACGCCTTCTGCGATAACCCGCATATTGAAGTTCGCCAAAGCTCCGCGCAGTTCATCGAGTTCACCACCACCCAACTGACTGAAGTTAACTGCACGCGAGTTAAAATAACCGAACTTTTCGGCTGCACGTCCCTTGCCGTTAAATGTAACTGGATAACAACCAGGACCCGAATTTCCAAATGCACGAAGTATCTTTGTGCTTATTTCTGGCATGGCTTTTTCATTATTCCACGCCGCTTTAAGAACTTTACGCGTTTCTTCAGGCTTCTTGAACTTCAGCACCCAGTCCATTTTCACTATATTTTCTTCGATATACTGATCGGGCACCGGCCTCACACGTTCTTTTTCTTCTTTTTCCATTCCGCCACTGGCGTTCTTCCAAGGGGCACCATTAAACCAGTGACGCATCAATGCGGCGGCAACCGGCCATTTCATTTTGTCCATGGCAGCAGGAATATCGCTAACTTTAAAAAGTCGAACAACAGTAGACTGCCCAGCTTTGTTACTCGCTGGGGTGAGGCTGGATGCTACTACCGTGTCTGCCATATCAACATCCTTACTTCAAACCTTAGAAACCGAAACTCACGTATAAAAACCAGTCAAGCATTCAGCCAATCATCACTTCAGTTTGTTGTTCAATTATTAATTCCACCGCTTCAGCCTGAGCGGAAGAAATTTTCTGCGTTTTTCCATCAGCACTGGTAACACCGTTGATGATCTTTCCCGAGGCGGTTTTCAATGTGTACGCCACACCCGCCATTGGCTTGCCTGTGTCCTGGCAATTGATCGTAAAGTGCTCATCGAACGGCCACTTGATCTCCACCGGCAACGGCGGCACAAACGGCGCCGGCGAGTGCGAATTACCGATAATCACCGTCCCGGAACCTGCCGTGACCTTGTTGCCGTGAGCACCAACCGAACCTAGGGTGGCGGCCGGTTTGCCATTGATCAGAACTGTGGTCGCCAGATCGCCAACCATCGCACCACCACACGCCGAGGCATCGCCTTGGCGGGCGGCCGCGAGGCCGTCGAAGAACACGTCGCCGGAACCGGCGGCGATCGGGTTGGTACCGTGGCCTGGAAGTGGGCAAGCGGTGGGGTCGGATACGCGTGCTGCGGGTTTGCCAGACATCGGGAATCTCCTTAGGTGACCTTCACTTGACCGCTGCCATCCAGGCGCGCGGAAAAACTGACCTGACGCTTGAAACCCTCGACTTCCAGCAGACCTTCGATGCTGAAGGCCAGCCGCAACTGGTCGTGGTCACGCGGCAGGGAAATGACACGCACGTTGCTCAGGCGCGGTTCGTAGGCTTCGATGAAGCTTTCGATGGCCAGGCGGGCCTGACTCAGGGAGTCGTGCAGGCTCAGGCGCATGTCATTGAGATCGGGCAACCCGTAGTCGGACAGCGTTTGCACGCTGCCCGCCCG
>NZ_JBIUVO010000043.1:0-42963 GCF_044742995.1 Pseudomonas sp. NPDC087803 | reverse complement strand
AATTATACGCCATACGATAACTTAAACAAAGACTCCAATTCAGACGGATCGGCTTAGGCACATTAATATGCACAGGGCATGCTGTTCAACCAACTGCAACAGATGCAGGATCAGATATCGCGCCAGCAAGGTGTGATCGAAGAACTGCAGAATCAGGTTGCGCGCATGAAGCAGGAATCCCTGGAGCGATACCAGGATCTTGATCGGCGCATAGGATCCGGTGCTGCACCTGCCGCGACTCCTGAGAATTCTTCTGCCGGTGGCGACGCAAGTGCTGCTGCCGGTGCTGCCGCTGGCGCCGGGGCTGCTGCCGCCCAGGCCCCTGCTGCAAGTAGCGAACCGGGTGATCCGGCCAAGGAAAAGCTGTATTACGATGCGGCTTTCGATCTGATCAAAGCCAAGGATTTCGACAAGGCCAGCCAGGCTTTCTCGGCATTCCTGCGCAAATACCCGAACAGCCAATACGCGGGCAATGCCCAGTACTGGTTGGGCGAAGTGAACCTGGCCAAGGGCGATCTGCAAGGTGCAGGTCAGGCTTTTGCCAAGGTTTCGCAGCTTTATCCCAAGCACAACAAAGTGCCGGATTCGCTGTACAAGCTGGCTGACGTAGAGCGCCGCCTCGGTCATACCGACAAGGTCAAAGGCATTCTGCAACAGGTGGTTTCCCAATACCCGGGGACCTCCGCTGCTCAGTTGGCCCAACGCGATCTGCAACGCATGTAAGTGTGTTTGACCCGTTTGGAAGAAACCCGCGCTTGTCGCGGGTTTTTTCGTTAGAATTCACGCCCTTTTTCTGAAACACGCTTCTGGTGATCTACGCGATGGCGGGGTTGCCGGAAGTGCCTGACGGAGGCGGACAGCCTGTTTAGCTGTTACGCCCGTGGCGACTATGCAAGACACATTGAGAATCACCGAAGTTTTCTACTCGTTGCAGGGGGAAACGCGGACTGCCGGGCTGCCCACTGTTTTTGTGCGCCTGACTGGTTGCCCATTACGTTGCCAATACTGCGACAGCGCCTATGCGTTCAGCGGCGGTACGATCCGCACCCTCGACGACATCCTCGAGCAAGTGGCCGGATATCGTCCGCGCTATGTCTGTGTGACTGGCGGTGAGCCGCTGGCACAGCCGAACGCCATCCCTTTGCTCAAGCAGTTGTGTGATGCCGGTTACGAGGTCTCGCTGGAAACCAGCGGCGCTCTGGATATCTCGGCGGTTGACCCGCGCGTCAGTCGCGTTGTCGATCTGAAGACGCCGGACTCCAAAGAAGCCCATCGCAACCGCTACGAAAACATCGAACTGCTGACCCCCAACGATCAGGTGAAGTTTGTCATCTGCTCGCGGGATGACTATGACTGGGCGGTCTCGAAGCTGATCCAGTACGGTCTCGATCGACGTGCGGGTGAAGTGCTGTTTTCCCCAAGTCATCATGACCTCAATGCCAGGGATCTGGCGGACTGGGTGGTGGCAGACAACCTGCCAGTGCGGCTGCAATTGCAGCTGCATAAATATCTATGGAATGACGAGCCGGGGCGCTGATATGACTGAACAACTCAACACTAATGAAAAACGTGCGGTAATCCTGCTGTCGGGTGGCCTCGATTCGGCCACGGTCGTGGCGATGGCCCGGGCTGAAGGCTACGCCTGCTACACCATGAGTTTCGACTACGGCCAGCGCTCCCACGCCGAACTGCATGCCGCCGCGCGCGTCGCTCGCGATCTGGGTGTGGTCGAGCACAAGGTGATCGGCCTGAACCTCAACGGCATGGGCGGCTCGGCGCTGACCGACACCAGCATCGACATCCCGGAAGAGCTGGGCGAGGGCATCCCGGTGACGTACGTGCCGGCGCGCAACACGGTGTTCCTGTCGCTGGCCCTGGGCTGGGCTGAAGTGCTTGGCGCCCGTGACATCTTTATCGGCGTCAACGCGGTGGACTATTCCGGTTACCCGGATTGCCGTCCGGAGTTCATCGAGTCGTTCGAACGCATGGCCAACCTGGCGACCAAGGCGGGTGTGGAAGGCAACGGTTTCCGCATTCAGGCGCCGCTGCAGAACCTGAGCAAGGCGCAGATCGTGCAGGCGGGTGTGAAGCTGGGTGTGGATTACGGCCTGACCGTTTCCTGCTATCAGGCCGACGATGACGGCCGCGCGTGCGGCAAATGCGACAGCTGCCGCCTGCGTGCAGAAGGCTTCGCAGCGGCCGGTGTAAGCGATCCAACACCTTATTTTTGATTTTTTTCAAAAAGGTGTTGAATAGTCCTTAAAAATCAGTATTATACGCGCCACCACACAGCGGGTCGTTAGCTCAGTTGGTAGAGCAGTTGGCTTTTAACCAATTGGTCGTAGGTTCGAATCCCACACGACCCACCATATTTGGCGGTTTAGAAAATCCGGAAGGCCCACGAAAGTGAGGATTTCCGGGTTTTTTTTTGCCTGCGATTCGGGCGCCTCTCCTTTCATCGTTGCCTGCGCTGACACAGGTCAGAATCATCTTTTGTATCAACGGGATATTCTGTAGCCTTGCGCAGCTTCAACGCTGTCCGTGCCTGATAAAACTCACTCTCCCGGCGGTACCCTCAAGCGGTCCGGAGCCGGGTGTATACTCGACTTTCGCGCGAAAGCGCCTGCAGGTCTTGCGAACATGACGCAGATTTCCGAACGCCTTCTGGTTCAAGCCCACCTCGATGCCAAACAGCCCAAACCGCTGACTGCCGAGGAAGAGGCCTACTACCGTTCCGCCATCGCCGCCGAGCTCAAGGCTCAGGACGCGGTGCTGGTTGCCCACTTCTATTGCGATCCGGTGATTCAGGCCCTGGCTGAAGAAACCGGCGGCTGTGTGTCCGACTCCCTAGAGATGGCGCGCTTCGGCAATGCCCATCCGGCCAAGACCGTGGTGGTCGCCGGGGTGAAGTTCATGGGCGAGACTGCAAAGATCCTCAACCCGGAAAAACGCGTGCTGATGCCGACCCTGGACGCGACCTGCTCGCTGGACCTGGGTTGCCCGGTGGACGAGTTCTCGGCGTTCTGCGATCAGCACCCGGAGCGCACGGTGGTGGTGTACGCCAACACTTCGGCCGCAGTCAAAGCCCGGGCTGACTGGGTGGTGACGTCGAGCTGTGCGCTGGAGATCGTCGAAAGCCTGATGGATAACGGCGAGACCATCATCTGGGGCCCGGACAAGCACCTGGGTACCTACATTCAGCGCAAGACCGGCGCCGACATGCTGCTGTGGGACGGCGCGTGCATCGTCCACGAAGAGTTCAAGTCCAAGCAGCTCGAAGACATGAAAGCGCTGTACCCGGACGCCGCGATTCTGGTGCACCCGGAGTCGCCGACCTCGGTGATCGAGCTGGCGGACGCCGTCGGTTCCACCAGTCAGTTGATCGCTGCCGCGCAAAGTCTGCCGAACAAGACTCTGATCGTCGCCACCGACCGCGGCATCTTCTACAAGATGCAGCAGTTGTGCCCGGACAAGGTCTTCATCGAGGCGCCAACCGCCGGTAACGGCGCAGCGTGCCGCAGTTGCGCACATTGCCCGTGGATGGCCATGAATACCCTTGAACGCACGCTCAAGAGCCTGAAGGAGGGGACGAACGAGATCTTTGTCGATCCGGCGTTGATTCCGCAGGCGATCCGCCCGTTGAAGCGCATGCTGGACTTTACTCAGGCGGCACGGATGAAGCTGGCCGGTAACGCCTAAGCTTTTTCTGCCAGACAAAAACACCTGTGGGAGCGGGCTTGCTCGCGAAGGCGGTGTATCAGTCACCATTTGCATCGACTGACACACCGCCTTCGCGAGCAAGCCCGCTCCCACATTGGTATCTGGCGTCTGGAATTTATTTGCTGTTTTTCGGAATCCGCACCACGCGGGTATCGGAATAGATGTCGTGCCAGGTGCGCTTCTGCTTGTCGTACAGCGACCAGAAGAATCCAAGCCCTGCGCACAGCCAAGAAGCGATCGACACCATGAAGCGCAGCAGCGCCTGCCACAGGCTGATCGCGCTGCCATCGGCGTTCTGCACGCGAATCCCCCACACCTGCATACCCAGTGTCTGCCCGCCGTGAGTCCAGAACTTGGCGAAGAACGCAAACAGCACCAACAGCAGTACCGTGGAATACAGTGGATCGCCATCCATTTTCCCGGCGTCGGTCAGCACGCGCAGGCGCTCTTCACCGATGATCGCTGCCTGAATCAACTTGTAGATGAATCCGGTGACGATCAGCAGGGCGGTGCACAACAGGAAGTCATAGAACATCGCGGCCAGGCGCCTGCCGAGGCCAACGGCAGGAAAGTCGCCCTGGGGAGTGAGCAGGTTTTTCGACATGGCAGCCTCTGGGCACGAAATGAAGCGCCATTTTACGGATTCGCGCGCACAAAAAAGCCCCTGATATCAATATCAGGGGCTTTTTCGTTACAGAAGATTAGGCTTCTGCTTGTACTTCATCAGCCTGCATGCCTTTCTGGCCTTGCACAGCAACGAAGGTCACTTTCTGGCCTTCTTTCAGGCTCTTGAAGCCGTTGCCCTGAATGGCGCGGAAATGCACGAACAGATCCGGACCGCTTTCTGGAGTGATAAAACCAAAACCTTTCTCGTCGTTAAACCACTTGACGGTACCGCTCTGACGTGTCGACATTTCTTATATCCTTTGACGCATAAATTGATGACAGTCTCTTTCTCATGAAAGAGTACTGGGGCTGGTTGCAGGAGAGTAAGAAGACGTCGAGCGGGATGTAGCTAACTTTGTAGGCTACTGCCCAGGTCACGATTCCAAGCTGACCCATGCAAACACAGTGAACAAACTCTACGCCAACTACGGGAGAAAAAACAAGCCCCGCGAAGGCCCCGGTTTTCCTGCCCCTGCTGGCAGTTAGTCAGTCTGCTAGTGCGGCTTAGACGATTGGCTTGTTCAGTTGTTTTCAATCGTTATAAGCAAAGTTCATATTCGAATCAGATGTTAGAAAATGCACTTTTTTGTGGCGATTGCGTTACACATTAGTGCACGTATAACGCAACCGCGTTACTTATAGAAACAGTCAATCAACCACGATAGTAGCGTTGTGGAACAAATGGCATTTTGCTTACAAGCATTTGCACCTTTTTCCCACGAACGATGGCCCACACAGGTGTATCGAGGGTGACATAAGCGCTGTCGAGGTAACCCATCGCCAACGGGCCACCCAAGGTCGGACCGAAGCCGCCGCTGCACACGCTGCCGATGATTTCGCCGGCTTCGTTGACGATTTCTGCGCCTTCACGCACTGGCGTACGCTCCTGTGGCAGCAGGCCGACGCGTTTGCGCGCGACACCGTTCTGTTGCTGGGCAAATACCTGTTCCGCACCCGGGAAACCACCGGCCCGCGCGCCGTCGGCACGGCGTGGCTTGGAGATTGCCCACAACAGGCTGGCTTCGATCGGGGTGGTCTCGGTGTTCATATCGTGGCCATACAGGCACAGGCCGGCTTCCAGGCGCAGCGAATCGCGGGCGCCGAGGCCGATGGCCTGGACTTCCGGTTCGGCCAGCAGGGCACGGGCGAGTTTTTCCGCATCGGCGGCGGGCACTGAGATTTCGAAACCGTCTTCACCGGTGTAACCCGAGCGGCTGACGAAGCAATCCACGCCCAGCAGTTGCACACGGTTGAACTGCATGAACGTCATCTTCGCCACTTCTGGTGCAAGTCGCGCCAGCACGGTGACCGCAGCCGGACCTTGCAACGCCAGCAGCGCGCGCGCTTCGAACAGCTCCGTAATGGTGCACTGGTCGCCGGTGTGTCGTTGCAGATGCGCCAGATCCTGCTCCTTGCACGCGGCGTTGACCACCAGGAACAGTTCGTCGTTGCCCAGATTGGCGACCATCAAATCGTCGAGAATGCCGCCGCTGTCATTGGTGAACATCGCATAGCGCTGCATGCCCACCGGCAGGTCGATGATGTCCACCGGTACCAGGGTTTCCAGGGCCTTGGCGGCATTGGCGCCGGTCAGGCGGATCTGGCCCATGTGCGAGACATCGAACAGCCCGGCCTGCTCGCGGGTGTGCTGGTGTTCCTTCATCACGCCCAGCGGGTATTGCACCGGCATGTCATAGCCGGCGAACGGCACCATGCGGGCGCCGAGTTCGAGGTGCAGAGCGTGCAGCGGGGTTTTCGACAGTTGTTCGGTGGACATGCGGAACTCCTTGATTCACACCAACCCTCTCCCGGAGGGAGAGGGGGCTAATTAGCATTCGATGATGTTGACTGCCAGACCGCCACGGGCGGTCTCTTTGTATTTGCTTTTCATGTCGGCGCCGGTCTGGCGCATGGTGCGGATGACCTTGTCGAGCGAGACGAAGTGTTGCCCGTCGCCGCGCATGGCCATGCGCACCGCGTTGATCGCTTTCACCGAGCCCATGGCGTTGCGCTCGATGCACGGCACCTGCACCAGCCCGCCAATCGGGTCGCAGGTCAGGCCGAGGTTGTGTTCCATGCCGATTTCCGCGGCGTTTTCCACTTGCTGCACGCTGCCGCCGAGCACTTCGCACAGGGCACCGGCGGCCATTGAGCAGGCCACGCCGACCTCGCCCTGGCAGCCGACTTCGGCGCCGGAGATCGAGGCGTTTTCCTTGTACAGAATGCCGATGGCGGCGGCAGTCAGCAGAAAACGCACCACGCCGTCATCGTTGGCACCCGGGATAAACCGCATGTAGTAATGCAGCACTGCCGGGATGATGCCCGCCGCGCCGTTGGTGGGCGCGGTGACCACGCGGCCGCCGTTGGCGTTTTCTTCGTTGACGGCGAGGGCGTACAGGTTGACCCAGTCGAGCACCGACAGCGGATCGCGCAGCGCCGATTCCGGGTTCTTGCACAGTTGCCGATGCAGCGCTGCCGCCCGGCGTTTGACCTTCAGCCCACCCGGCAGAATGCCTTCGTTGCGACAGCCAGCGGCGACGCAGTCCTGCATCACTTGCCAGATTTTCAGCAGACCGGCGCGGGTTTCCGCCTCCGGGCGCCAGGCGCTTTCGTTGGTCAGCATCACCTGGCTGATCGACAGACCATAGGTGGCGCAATGACCGAGCAAATCCTTGGCACTTTTGAACGGGAAGGTCAGCGGGGTGGCGTCTTCAACGATGCGGTCAGCGCCGGCGGCATCTTCATCAACGACGAAACCACCGCCGACCGAGTAGTACTCGCGACTGCGGATCTGAATGCCCGCCGCATCGAAGGCGCGAAAGATCATGCCGTTGGGGTGAAAGGCCAGCGGTTTGCGAATCATCGCCAGGTGTTCTTTTTCGTTGAACGCAATGCTGTGTTCACCGAGCAGATTCAGCCGGCCATTGCCGCGAATTTCCTGCAGGCGCGCGGCGACGGTTTCGGTGTCAACGGTGTCCGGGTGTTCGCCCTCAAGGCCAAGCAGCACGGCTTTGTCGCTGCCGTGACCCTTGCCGGTGGCGCCGAGCGAGCCGTACAGCTCGACTTTGACGGTGCTGGTGGCCGACAACAGATCGTCGCGGCGCAGGCCTTCGGCGAAGCGCGCAGCGGCACGCATCGGGCCGACGGTGTGGGAGCTGGAAGGGCCGATGCCAATCTTGAACAGGTCGAACACGCTTAACGACATGAGTGGTTCTCCGGTTTCTTGTTATAGGAATTGGCGGATTTTTGCGGCTGACCGCATTCCCTTGTAGGAGTGAGCCTGCTCGCGATAGCGGTGTGTCAGATAACAGTAATGTCGACTTATACACCGCTATCGCGAGCAGGCTCACTCCTACAGGGGATCTGCGGTGTTTGCGGGATCAGCGATAACTGATCCCGCATCCGTTTAAGCGTAGCTTTCGATCGACGGGCAGGCGCAGACCAGGTTGCGGTCGCCGAACACGTTGTCGACGCGACCGACCGGCGGCCAGTATTTGCCTTCGACCAACGACGCCACCGGGTATACCGCCTGCTCGCGGCTGTACGGATGGGTCCACTCGCCAACCAGCTCCGCCGCGGTGTGCGGAGCGTTTTTCAGCGGGTTGTCGTCCTTGTCCAGCGTGCCGTTTTCCACCGCGCGGATTTCCTCGCGGATGCGGATCATGGCGTCGCAGAAGCGGTCCAGTTCTTCTTTGGATTCGCTTTCGGTCGGCTCGATCATCAGCGTGCCGGCGACCGGGAACGACATGGTCGGGGCGTGGAAGCCGAAGTCGATAAGGCGCTTGGCGACGTCATCGACGCTGATGCCGCTGCTGTCTTTCAGCGGACGCAGATCGAGGATGCATTCGTGCGCCACCAGACCGTTGCTGCCGGTGTACAGCACCGGGTAGTGCTCTTCCAGACGACGGGAAATGTAGTTGGCATTGAGGATCGCCAGTTGCGAAGCACGCTTCAGACCGGCGCCACCCATCATCCGAATGTACATCCAGGTGATCGGCAGAATGCTCGCGCTGCCGAACGGCGCTGCGCAGACCGCGCCTTCCTTGCGCTCCATCTGGCCGTGACCCGGCAGGAACGGGGTCAGGTGCGACTTGACGCCAATCGGGCCGACGCCGGGGCCGCCACCGCCGTGCGGGATGCAGAAGGTTTTGTGCAGGTTCAGGTGCGACACGTCGCCGCCGAACTTGCCCGGCGCGCAGAGGCCAACCATCGCGTTCATGTTGGCGCCGTCGATGTACACCTGGCCGCCGTTGTCGTGAATGATCCCGCAGATTTCGCGGATGCCTTCTTCGAACACGCCGTGAGTCGACGGGTAGGTGATCATCAGCGCAGCGAGGTGTTCGCGGTGCTCGATGGCTTTGGCGCGCAGGTCTTCGATGTCGACGTTGCCGCGAGCATCGCACGCGGTCACCACCACGCGCATGCCGGCCATGTTGGCGGTGGCCGGGTTGGTGCCGTGGGCCGACGACGGGATCAGGCAGATATCGCGGCGCTCGTCGCCACGGCTCTGGTGGTAAGCGCGAATCGCCAGCAGGCCAGCGTATTCACCTTGCGAACCGGCGTTCGGTTGCAGCGAGATCGCGTCGTAACCGGTGGCGGCGCAGAGCATCGCTTCCAGTTCATCGGTCAGTTGCTGGTAGCCGGCGCTTTGTGCGGCCGGGGCGAACGGGTGCAGGGCGCCGAATTCAGCCCAGGTCACCGGGATCATTTCGCTGGCGGCGTTGAGTTTCATGGTGCACGAGCCCAGCGGGATCATGGTGCGATCCAGGGCCAGGTCCTTGTCCGCCAGTTTGCGCAGGTAGCGCATCAGCTCGGTTTCCGAGTGATAACGGTTGAATACCGGGTGGCTGAGGATCGGCGACTGACGTACCAGCGCCGCCGGGATGGTGCTTTGTACCGACGCGGCCAGCGCAGCGAAGTCCGGCAGGGTTTTGCCGTCGGCGAACAAGCCCCACAGGGATTCGATGTCAGCCTGAGTGGTGGTTTCGTCCACCGACAGGCCCAGACGCTGAGCGTCGATCACCCGCAGGTTGATCTGTGCAGCATGCGCCTTGTCGTGCAGCGCGGCGGTGTGTGCGCCGGTGGCGAGGGTCAGGGTATCGAAGAAGCTGGTCTGCTCGACGGTCCGGCCCAGTGCGCTCAGGCCCTTGGCCAGGATCGCGGTCAGGTGATGCACGCGGTTGGCGATCCGGGTCAGGCCTTTCGGGCCATGGTACACGGCGTACATGCTGGCGATGTTGGCCAGCAGCACTTGTGCGGTGCAGATGTTCGAGGTGGCCTTCTCGCGGCGGATATGTTGCTCGCGGGTCTGCATCGCCAGACGCAGGGCCGGCTTGCCGAAACGGTCAACCGAAACACCGACCAGACGGCCCGGCATGTCGCGCTTGAATGCATCCTTGGTGGAGAAGTAAGCCGCGTGCGGGCCACCGAAGCCCAGCGGCACGCCGAAGCGTTGCGCGGAACCGATGGCCACGTCGGCGCCGAACTCGCCCGGGGCGGTCAGCAGGGTCAGGGCCAGCAGGTCGGCAGCCACGGCCACCAGCGCGTTGGCGGCGTGGAAGCGCTCGGTCAGTTCACGGTAGTCGAACACATCGCCGTTGCTCGCCGGGTATTGCAGCAGTGCGCCGAAGAACGGCGTGACGTCACTCAGTTCACGCTCATCGCCGACCACCACGTCGATGCCCAGCGGCTCGGCACGGGTGCGCAGCACGTCGAGGGTTTGCGGGTGGCTGTGGATCGAGGCGAAGAACTGGTGGCTGCCCTTGTTCTTGCTCAGGCGTTTGCAGAAGGTCATGGCTTCGGCAGCGGCGGTGGCTTCGTCGAGCAACGAGGCGTTGGCGATCGGCAGGCCGGTGAGGTCGCTGATCAGGGTCTGGAAGTTCAGCAGCGCTTCGAGACGGCCCTGGGAAATTTCCGGCTGGTACGGGGTGTAAGCGGTGTACCAGGCCGGGTTTTCCAACAGGTTGCGCAGGATCGGCGACGGCGTGTGGCAGTTGTAGTAGCCCTGGCCGATGTAGGTCTTGAACAGCTGGTTTTTGCCGGCGATGGATTTGATCATCGCCAGTGCATCGGCTTCGCTCAGACCGTCGTCCAGGCCGAGCACGCTGGTGCCCTTGATGCTTTCCGGGATGACGCTGGCGCTCAGCGCTTCGAGCGAGTCGAAGCCGAGGCTGTTGAGCATGGCTTGCTCGTCACCGGCGCGCGGGCCGATGTGACGGGCGATGAATTCGTTGGCAGTGCCGAGGTTTACTTGGGTCATGTCGTTACTCCTCAGGCTTCGGCTTGGGCTTTGATCAGACGGTCGTAGGCGTCTTGATCCAGCAATTTCGCTACAGCGGCGGCGTCGCTTGGCTGGAAGCGGAAAAACCAGCCTTCGCCCAGCGGATCTTCGTTGACCAGTTCCGGGCTGCCGTCCAGTGCCGGGTTCACTTCCACGACTTCACCGTCGAGGGGCATGTACACGCCGCTGGCGGCCTTGACCGATTCCACGGTGGCGGCTTCGGCGCCTTTTTCGTAAGCCTGCAGCTCAGGCAGTTGCACGAACACCACGTCGCCCAGGGCGTTCTGCGCGAAAGCGGTGATGCCGACAGTAACGCTGCCGTCAGCTTCGGTGCGCAGCCATTCGTGATCTTCAGTAAAACGCAACTCGCTCATGGAAACTCCTAAGGGGGCCAGACTCGTCTGGTGGACGCGGTGGAAGGCTTGGGCATGAAAGCCCTGATTTTATGAACGGTTACTTAGCAAGAACGCGGCCATCTTGAATTTATCTATATAAATCAAATAGTTGTCTGTTTTTAGGAGTGGTCAGAATCGAGTGTCTGTAGCGAAATCGCTACAGCTTGGGGCGGGGAGAAAAGCTGAAGCGGATCAAAGCCTTGCACAGCGGTGATCGGAGGAGTTTGTAGCGATATCGTTCCGCTGTAGCGCTTTCAGTACAGATGGAGGTCGCTTTCAAGCAGAAAATACAAATCCAGAACTGCGAACCCGGACTGTAGGAGCTGCCGAAGGCTGCGATCTTTTGATTTTGTTTTTCAAGATCAAGATCAAGATCAAGATCAAAAGATCGCAGCCTTCGGCAGCTCCTACAGGGGGTATTTAAGACTTGCCTGGAATGCCGTATTTGCGCAGTCGATGGGCGATCGCCGTGTGCGAGGTCTGCAGGCGGCTGGCCAGTTGGCGGGTCGAGGGGTAGCTGACGTAGAGTTTTTCCAGCAGCGATTTTTCGAAGGATTCCACGGCCTGTTCGAGGCTGTCGACGTCGCTGTCGGCCTGCCGCGCCACCGAGGTGCCGGCGATATCGAGGTCGCCGATGTCGACCAGACTGCTTTCGCAGATCGCCGCCGCGCGGAAGATCACGTTCTGCAACTGCCGCACGTTACCCGGCCAGCGGTTGCCGAGCAGCGCCGGATAGGTGCCGGGGGCGAGTCGGCAGACCGGGCGCTGGATCTGCGCACAGGCCTGCTGCATGAAATAGCGCGCCAGCAGCAGGATGTCCTGCCCGCGTTCACGCAGCGGCGGCACTTCGACATTGAGCACGTTGAGACGATAGAACAGGTCTTCGCGGAACAAGCCTTCGCTGACCATTTTCTCCAGGTCGCGGTGCGTGGCGCTGAGGATCCGCACGTTGACCTTCACTTCGCGATCACCGCCGACCCGGCGGAAGCTGCCGTCGTTCAGAAAGCGCAGCAGCTTGGCCTGCAAGTACGGCGACATCTCGCCAATCTCGTCGAGAAACACCGTGCCCTGGTTCGCCAGTTCCATCAGCCCCGGTTTGCCGCCACGTTGCGCGCCAGTGAAGGCGCCGGGGGCGTAGCCGAACAGCTCGCTCTCGGCGAGGTTTTCCGGCAGGGCCGCGCAGTTCAGCGCGAGGAACGGCGCACTGTGCCGCGCACTGATCGCGTGACAGGCGCGGGCCACCAGTTCTTTGCCGGTACCGGTTTCGCCTTGAATCAACAGCGGTGCGTCGAGGGCGGCGACTCGTTGCGCGCGGGCCTTGAGGGTGCGGATCGCCGGGGACTCGCCGAGCAGCGCATCGAAGCCTTCGGCATGGTCATGGTGCAACGCCGAGAGCTGTTCGCCGATGCGGTTCGGCTGATACAGGGTCAGCAGGGCGCCGGCGTCGGTGATCGGTGTAGCGTCGAGCAGCAGAGTCTGGCCATTGACGGTGATCTCGCGGAGCGGCAGGCGAAAGCCTTGTTCGAGCAGGGTTTCCAGCAGACCGGTATCGTTGAACAGCTCAGATACACTTTCCCCCGCCGGTTCACGCCCGTACAACGCGATCAGTGCCGGGTTGGCCAGCAACACCTTGCCGGCGCTGTCCAGTGCCAGCACCGGATCGGTCATCGCCGCGAGCAACGCGTCGAGCTGCAAGTGCCGACGCTGGCCGGGGAGAATGTCGACCACCGTCACCGCTTCGACACCGAGTACGCGAAACAACGCATCTTTGAGTTCTTCGAGCACTTGCGGGCTCAAGGTCGGGGCGTCGATGTAGACGTTGGGCGGGATCATCTCCACCGCATCCAGATTGAGGTTGCGCCCACCGAGGATCGCCAGGACTTCCTGGGTGATGCCGACGCGGTCGATGAAGCTGACGTGGATACGCATGGGGGCGGTTCAGTGTTCTGCAATGCGGAGGGGGGCAAGTATGCCTTGATGGGGGACTGGGGTGAAATCTTGAGATTGTTGTCGTGCTGGAGATCTACCCCTCACCCCAGCCCTCTCCCCAGAGGGGCGAGGGGGAAAGGGAGCAGATTGGGGGCTTTTCAAAACTTGAGTTCGGCTCGCTATTTCAGGTCGGTGTACCTTGAGCGAGCAACTCGGTCAGTCCCCTCTCCCTCCGGGAGAGGGTTAGGGTGAGGGGGCTTTTGGGGTTACTCGAAATGCTCGGGATTAACCGGATCCCCGGATTGCATATTCAACTTCTGCCGGATGTCCTCAAACATCAGATCGTAATGTTTGTGCACCGAACCGATCTGGCTGTGAGCCTTTGGAATCCCGTATTTCTCGGCAATCCGGGTCACGTCGCGGGCGAAGTTGTAAGCCTCTTCCTTGGGCAGGAAGAAAGTCTCTTTCATGTCCTTGCCCTGAAGGTTGCCGTGCATCGTGAACTGTATGCCTTTGCCTTTCTGCGGATCGGTGAACACTTCATAGTCGAGGTGCACGTTGTAACTGACGTCATCCGGAGTCAGCGCGTGCCGCTCAATATGCAAATGACCGGGTTCAAACTGGGCCATGGGTTCCTCCTTTCAAGGCATGGGAGAAGGGCAGACTCTGGGCCTGCCCTCGGAGTTTCCAGTTATCGATAGCTGATGCCCGGCTTCGCCGTGCTGACCCGGGTACCGGCGGTGCCCTGGACGATGGCTTCGATGTCCGCCAGCGAGCCGATCACCGCGACCTTGCCAGTATGGCGCGCGAATTCACAGGCTGCCTGCACCTTCGGCCCCATGGAACCGGCGGCAAAACCGAGTCGTTCCAGTTCATCCGGATGTGCTTCGAAAATGGCTTTCTGCGTCGGTTTGCCGTAATCAATGAATGCCGCGTTGACGTCGGTGGCGATCACCAGCAAGTCGGCTTCCAGTTGCTCGGCGAGCAGCGACGAGCACAGGTCCTTGTCGATCACCGCCTCGATGCCCTTGAGGTTGCGGTGCTCGTCGTACATGGTCGGAATCCCGCCGCCACCGGCGCAAATCACGATGCTGCCCTTGTCCAGCAGCCACTTGATCGGGCGGATTTCGAAGATGCGCTTGGGCCGTGGGCTGGCCACCACACGGCGGAATTTGTCGCCGTCCGGGGCAATCGCCCAGCCTTTTTCGGCGGCGAGTTTTTCCGCTTCGGCTTTGTCGTAGACCGGGCCGATCGGTTTGGTCGGGTTCTGGAAGGCCGGGTCCTTGGCGTCGACTTCAACCTGGGTCAGCAGGGTGGCGAACGGCACTTCGAAGTCCAGCAGGTTGCCCAGTTCCTGTTCGATGATGTAGCCGATCATGCCTTCGGTTTCGGCACCGAGCACGTCCAGCGGGTAAGGGGTGACGGAGGTGTAGGCCGCCGCCTGCAGCGACAGCAGGCCGACTTGTGGGCCATTGCCGTGGGCGATGACCAGTTGGTTGCCGGGATGGATCTTGGCGATTTGCTCGGTGGCGATGCGGATGTTGGCGCGCTGGTTGTCAGCGGTCATCGGCTCGCCACGACGGAGCAGGGCGTTACCGCCCAGAGCTACGACGATACGCATGGTGCAATCCTTTTCAGCAGAGAAATGGCAAACGACTCGGTCTCCCTGTCGGAACCGGAATCCCCTGTGGGAGGGGGCTTGCTCCCGAAGGCGGTGTGTCAGGCTCCTTTGATGTCGCCTGACACGGCCTCTTCGCGAGCAAGCCCGCTCCCACATTTGGAACCGGTTCCTTCAGTGGGAGCTGTTTCAGTTACAGATCAGCCAGGGTCGAGACCAGGATCGCCTTGATTGTGTGCATGCGGTTTTCCGCTTGCTCGAAGGCGATGCAGGCTGGCGACTCGAATACGTCGTCGGTCACTTCGATGCCGTTGGCCAGGTGCGGATACTGTTCGGCGATCTGTTTGCCGACCTTGGTATCGCTGTTGTGGAACGCCGGCAGGCAGTGCATGAACTTGGTGCGCGGGTTGCCGGTGGCCTTCATCAGCTCTTTGTTGACCTGGTACGGCAGCAGTTGCTGGATGCGCTCGGCCCATGCCTCGACCGGTTCGCCCATCGACACCCAGACGTCGGTGTGGATGAAGTCGACGCCTTTGACTGCGGCTTTCGGGTCTTCGGTCAGGGTGATGCGGGCGCCGGATTCTTCCGCGTATTTCTTGCAGCGATCAACCAGATCGTCATGCGGCCACAGGGCTTTCGGCGCGCAGATGCGCACGTCCATGCCGAGCTTGGCGCCGACCAGCAGCAGCGAGTTGCCCATGTTGTTGCGCGCGTCGCCGAGGTAGGCGTAGCTGATTTCGTGGATCGGTTTGTCAGCGTGTTCACGCATGGTCAGCACGTCGGCGATCATTTGTGTTGGGTGATATTCGTCGGTCAGGCCGTTGAACACCGGCACCCCGGCGAACTTCGCCAGCTCTTCGACGATTTCCTGTTTGAAGCCACGGTATTCGATGGCGTCGTACATGCGACCCAGCACGCGGGCCGTGTCTTTCATGCTTTCCTTGTGGCCGATCTGCGAGGAATTCGGGTCGATGTAAGTGACGTTGGCGCCTTGGTCGTAGGCCGCCACTTCGAACGCGCAACGGGTACGGGTCGAGGTTTTTTCGAAGATCAGGGCAATGTTGTTGCCCTTCAGGTGTTGCTGCTCGGTGCCGGTGTATTTCGCGCGTTTCAGATCGCGGGACAGGTCGAGCAGGTAACGCAGCTCACGTGGGGTGTGGTGTTCCAGGCTGAGCAGGTTACGGTTGTGGATGTTAAAAGCCATGATGGATCTCCTTCGGTGTCGGTTATCCCCCTGGCCGCGCTTTGTAAGTCGCGGCCAGGGCTCAGAGGTTTAGTAATCGATTGGGTCGCGGATGATCGGGCAGGTCATGCAGTGGCCGCCGCCGCGTCCGCGACCGAGTTCGCCGGCGCTGATGGTGATGACCTCGACGCCTGCCTTGCGCAGCAGGGTGTTGGTGTAGGTGTTGCGGTCGTAGCCGATGACCACGCCCGGCTCTACCGCGACCACGTTGTTGCCGTCGTCCCATTGCTCGCGTTCGGCGGCGAAGCTGTTGCCGCCGGTTTCCACCACGCGCAGCTTCGGCAGGTTGAGGGCTTTGGCCACGGTGTCGAGGAAGGTGCCTTCTTCGCGGCGGATGTCGATGCCGCCCTGTTTGCTTTCGTCAGGACGCAGGGTGAAGGCGACGATCTGGTTCACCACTTCTGGGAAGATCGTCACCAGGTCGCGGTCGCAGAAGCTGAACACGGTGTCCAGGTGCATCGCCGCACGGGACTTTGGCAGGCCGGCGACGATGACTTTTTCCACCGCTTTGTTTTTGAACAGGTTCAGCGCCAGTTGGCCGATGGCTTGACGCGACGAGCGCTCGCCCATGCCGATCAACACCACGCCGTTGCCGATTGGCATCACGTCGCCGCCCTCAAGGGTCGAGCTGCCGTGATCCTTGTCCGGGTCGCCGTACCAGATCTCGAAATCGGCGTTGGTGAACTGCGGGTGGAATTTGTAGATGGCGGTGGTCAGCAGGGTTTCCTGGCGACGTGCCGGCCAGTACATCGGGTTCAGCGTCACGCCACCGTAGATCCAGCAGGTGGTGTCGCGGGTGAACTGAGTGTTCGGCAGCGGCGGCAGGATGAAACTGGAATGGCCGAGGAAGTCGCGGAACATCTGGATGGTCTTGCCGCCGAAGCTGTCCGGCAGATCATCGGCGGATACGCCACCGATCAGGTATTCGGCGATGTGTCGCGGCTCAAGGCTTTTCAGCCAGGATTTGACTTCGCTGATCAGGCCCAGGCCCACCGAGTCGGCGGTGACCTTGCGCTCGAGAATCCAGTCCAGCGCTTCAGGGATGGCGACGATGTCAGTCAGCAGGTTGTGCATTTCCAGCACGTCGATCCCGCGTTCACGCATCTTGGTCACGAAGTCGAAGTGGTCGCGCTTGGCCTGGGCGACCCACAACACGTCATCGAACAGCAGTTCATCGCAGTTGTTCGGGGTCAGGCGCTGGTGGGCCAGACCTGGGGAGCAAACCATGACTTTGCGCAGTTTGCCGGCTTCGGAATGGACGCCGTACTTAACTTTTTCCGTGGTCATTTCAGATCCTCCAGATAACCAATCAATCAGGTGTTACAGAGTCAGGAAGCCGTCGTAGAGGCCGTAGGCTGCCACCAGGGCACCGATGACCACCGCGGCGAAAATCAGCTTCTCGACGTTGGTGAAAACAGCTTGTTTGAGTTCGAGCTTGGCCTTGGCGAACAGGATTGCGCCGGGGGCATACAGCAGGGCCGAGAGCAGCAGGTATTTCACCCCGCCGGCGTACAGCAGCCAGATCGCATAGATCAGGGCGACACCGCCGATGATCAGGTCCTTGCGCCGCTCGGCCGCGAAGCCTTCGTAGGTTTCGCCGCGTACCGCCAGCAGCAGGGCATAGGCCGCCGACCACAGGTACGGCACCAGAATCATCGAAGTGGCGAGGTAGATCAGCGACAGGTAAGTGCTGGCCGAAAACAGGGTGATGATCAGAAACAGCTGGACCATCGCGTTGGTCAGCCACAGGGCATTGACCGGTACGTGGTTGGCGTTCTCGCGGCGCAGGAACTCCGGCATGGTGTGGTCTTTGGCGGCGGCGAACATGATCTCCGCACACAGCAGCACCCACGACAGCAGCGCGCCCAGCAGCGAGATGATCAGGCCGACGCTGATCAGCACCGCGCCCCAGTGACCAACCACATGCTCAAGCACGGCGGCCATCGACGGGTTCTGCAGTTTGGCCAGTTCCGGCTGAGTCATGATGCCCAGCGACAGTACGTTGACCAGCACCAGGAACAGCAGCACGGTGATGAAGCCGATCACGGTGGCCTTGCCGACGTCGGAGCGTTTTTCCGCCCGCGCCGAGAAGATGCTCGCACCCTCGATGCCGATGAACACCCATACGGTGACCAGCATCATGTTGCGCACCTGGTTCATCACGCTGCCCAGATCCGGGTTTTTCACCCCCCAGATGTCGGCGGTGAAGATGTCCAGTTTGAAAGCGAAGACGGCGATCAGCACGAACAGCAGCAGCGGCACGACCTTGGCGACGGTGGTCACGAGGTTGATGAACGCCGCTTCCTTGATCCCGCGCAGCACCAGAAAGTGCACGGCCCACAGCAGCACCGAGGCACCAACGACCGCGGCAACCGTGTTGCCTTCACCGAAAACCGGAAAGAAATACCCGAGGGTGCTGAACAGCAGAACAAAGTAGCCGACGTTGCCCAGCCAGGCGCTGATCCAGTAACCCCAGGCGGACGAGAAACCCATGTAGTCGCCGAAACCGGCCTTGGCATAGGCGTAGACACCGCCGTCCAGGTCAGGCTTGCGATTGGCGAGGGTTTGAAAGACAAAAGCGAGGGTGAGCATGCCGACAGCGGTGATGGCCCAGCCAATCAGTACCGCGCCGACGTCGGCGCTGGCGGCCATGTTTTGTGGCAAAGAGAATATCCCGCCACCAATCATTGAGCCGACTACCAAGGCAACCAGTGCACCTAGTCGTAGTTTTCCGGGAGCTTCAGACATTGCATGACTCCATTGCAGGAGAGAAGAGTTCACAGCGTAGATCTGTTGTCTGTTCAATCAGCTGACATAGATCAGTGCATGGCCACATTCCATTGTTAATGAATGACTTATGAAACAACTGGAGGCATAACGCTATCGCCTGGAAAGCCCGTCCTAGAGGCCTTTGCCTGATGTGGTTGGGAATTGCTCTTATTACTTTCGAATTAACACGCTAGTTCTTTTTCAGCTTTTGGCAAATTTTCGGCATCTGTTTTCAGTACAGAATTGATTTATTAGGATTCGCGCACAAAACTGTCTTAGCGTGCTAGGCGTTAGCGTCAGTCGCTATATATAAACGAGTATTTCTCGGTATTACCTGATAAACGTCGTGTGGTATTAGGCGTTTAGTTAATAGTTGTTACAAATGAATGAAGGGAGACTGGAATGTCGCAACCGACGCAAAAGCTGCGACTGGGTGCGTTGATCGCCCTGGTGGTGGGTTCGATGATTGGTGGCGGGATTTTTTCCCTGCCGCAGAACATGGCTGCCCGCGCCGATGCCGGGGCCATACTGATCGGCTGGGGGATCACCGCCATCGGCATGTTGACCCTGGCGTTCGTGTTCCAGACCCTGGCCAACCGCAAGCCCGAGTTGGACTCCGGGGTCTACGCCTACGCCAAGGCCGGGTTTGGCGACTACATGGGTTTTTCGTCGGCCTGGGGTTACTGGATCAGCGCCTGGTTGGGCAACGTCGGCTATTTCGTTCTGCTGTTCAGCACCCTCGGTTACTTCTTTCCGGTATTCGGCCAGGGCAACACGCCGGTCGCCATCGGCTGTGCCTCGCTGCTGTTGTGGGCCGTGCATTTTCTGGTGATGCGCGGGATCAAGGAGGCGGCGTTCATCAATCAGGTGACCACGGTCGCCAAGATCGTGCCGCTGATCATGTTCATCGTCATCGCGGCGGTGGCGTTCAAGGCCGATATCTTCACCCGCGACATCTGGGGCCGTAGCAACCCAAGCTTCGGCGGGGTGATGGATCAGGTGCGCAACATGATGCTGGTGACGGTGTTCGTGTTCATCGGCATCGAGGGCGCCAGCGTGTATTCGGCGCGGGCGGAGAAACGCAGCGACGTCGGGCGCGCCACGGTGATCGGTTTTATCGGCGTGCTGGCGTTGCTGGTGCTGGTCAACGTGCTGTCGCTGGGGATCATGAGCCAGCCCGAACTGGCCAGGTTGCAGAACCCGTCGCTGGCGGCGGTGCTGGAACACATCGTCGGGCCGTGGGGCGCGTTGCTGATCAGTCTCGGTCTGGCGGTGTCGCTGCTCGGCGCATTGCTGTCATGGGCGCTGCTGTGCGCGGAAATCCTGTTTGCCACGGCCCGGGACAAGACCATGCCGGCGTTCCTGAAAAAGGAAAACGCCAACCATGTGCCGGTCAACGCGCTCTGGCTGACCAACGTGATGATCCAGATTTTCCTGCTGATCACACTGTTTTCCGCCGGCACCTACACCAGCCTGATCTACCTCGCCTCGTCGATGATTCTGGTGCCGTATCTGTGGTCGGCGGCGTACGCGGTGTTGCTCAGCGGGCGTGGCGAAACCTACGAACATGCCTCGGCTGAACGCACCAAGGACCTGCTGATCGGCGGGATCGCCCTGTGCTATGCGGTGTGGCTGTTGTATGCCGGCGGGGTGAAATACCTGCTGCTGTCGGCGCTGCTGTATGCGCCGGGGGTGGTGCTGTTTGCCAAGGCCAAGCATGAGCAGGGCGAACCGCTGTTCACCCCTGTCGAGAAAGGCATTTTCGCCTGCGTGCTGATCGGCGCGGGGCTGGCGGCGTATGGTTTGTACAGTGGGGTGCTAGGGTTGTGAGGTTGAGGCTTGCGTATCAGCCGCCATACGACTGGGAGGCTATGTTCGGTTTTCTTGCAGCGCGGGCGGTGGTCGGGATGGAGACCGTGGTTGATGGTGTGTATTCGCGCAGCATCGGTTTGAACGGTGTGCATGGCACGGTTTCGGTTTGGCCTGGCCTGGGCGATGCGCTGGAGGTCGAACTGGATTTTCCTGATCCGGCGCTGCTGCCGCAGATTGTTGCAAGGTTGCGGCGGCTGTTTGATCTGGACGCCGATCTGGCAGTGATGCAAGGGCATCTGGCGAAAGACCCATTGCTGGCACGATTGATCGCCGAGCGTCCGGGGCTGCGGGTGCCGGGGGCGTGGGACGGTCTGGAGCTGGCGTTTCGCGCGGTGCTCGGCCAACAGATTACGGTGGTGGCAGCGATTCGCTTGGCAGGCAAGCTCGTGGCGCAATATGGTGCGCCGTTACGCTCGGTGTTGCCGGGTTTGAGTCATGTTTTCCCTCAGGCGAGTGTGTTGGCGGCGGCAGATCTGGCGGCGCTGGGCATGCCGAAGAGTCGCGGACGGACATTGTCGGGCGTGGCGCAGGCGCTGCTCGATGATCCGCTGTTGTTTGAGCCGGGGCGCGAGGGCGGCGTGGCGCAGTTATTGGCGTTGCACGGGATTGGCGAGTGGACGGCGCAGTACATCGCACTGCGGCAGTTACGCGATATGGACGGCTTCCCCCATGGCGATGTCGGGTTGTTGCGGGCGCTGGAGGTGCTGGAAGGCGTGCGGCCTGCGGCGCGGGAACTGGCTGATCGGGCTGAGGCCTGGCGGCCGTTTCGCGGGTATGCGGCGCAGGTGTTGTGGACGTCTTTGAGTCGGGCGGATTGAGCCTGAATCAGTGTTGTCGGTGCAGCCGTCTTCGCGAGCAAGCCCGCTCCCACAGGGGAACGCATTTCACCTGTGGGAGCGGGCTTGCTCGCGAAGGGGCCGGAATGGTCATCACCATTGTGGGCGATATGAACCCAGTTCGCTGGCCGGCAAGGCCCACTGCAGTGGCGTTCCGTTGATCGTCACTGGCGCGTGCAACCGATGCGCCGGCCCCCAAGGTGTTTGCTCCAGCTGCGGGTTTTGATCCTGCGCATCTTCAGCCCGCAACGCATCGTTCGTTCCCGGCCCCTGTTCGATCAACAGTCTGGCCGTACGCGCCAGCGACAGGCGCGCAGAGCCACCCTGACCGGTCCTTAAACGTTCGGTCAAAAGTCGGATCGCACTGGCCGCCATCAAATACCCGGTGCCGTGATCCAGCCCCTGCACCGGCAACGGTGTGGGTTTGTCGGCCTGCTTCCAGCGCTGTCCGGCCTCGGCGATGCCGCTGCTCATCTGCACCAGGCTGTCGAAACCACGACGGTTGCGCCACGGGCCGCTCCAGCCGTAGGCGTTGAGACTGACGTCGATCAGCCCCGGCGCCAGTTGTCGGCGGCGTTCGGCGCCGAAACCGAGATGTTCCAGGGCATTGGCGCGGTAGCCGTGCAGGAGGATGTCGGCGTCCTTCAACAGGTTTTCGAACAATGCACGATCGGCCGGCTGATGCAGATCCAGCCGCGCGCAGCGTTTGCCAAGGGTCATGTCCGGGATGACGCCCGGCTCATTCCAGCTCGGCGGATCGATGCGCAGCACATTGGCGCCCAGACCCGCGAGAAAACGGCTGGCGGTGGGACCGGCGAGCACGCGGGTCAGGTCCAGCACCTTGAGCCCGGCCAGCGGTTGCTCCACCGAGCCTTGCCACGTGTGGGTGATTTCATCCTGCGAATCGATGAAATGCACCAGCGGCTCGGCATTCACTGCCAACCCTTGTGGATGTTGTTGCCACTGCTCCCAGCTGCGCATTTCGGCGGCGCAGCCGTTGGCGTCGACTATCGCTTGCTCCAGATCGGTGCTGCGCCATTGCGCGACTTTCTTCGCCATCGCGGCACGGTCGGCGCAGGCACCGAGCACGCTTTCAGCGGCGGCGCGGTGATGCGGGGCGTTGGTGTGCAGGCGGATCCAGCCGTCCTCGGTTGCGTAGTCACCGGCGACCGGATCCCACAGCGGCGGGGTTTCCCAACCGATCGGGCGCAACGAAGTGGCGAACCAGAACGAGGCCAGACGCCGGTCAACTTCCACGGCGGACAAGTGCCCGGTCTGTTGCCGAAGCAGTTCGCTGACGGCCTGGCCGGCAGCGCCGATGCTGGCGCAGGCCAGATCGGTGACGGCGAACGCCGAGGGCAGGGCGCCATGGGCGGTGAACGGAATCGGCGTGCGGGGCAAGCCGAGTGCGGCTTGAATGGACGTGAGTAAATCAGTCATCGAAGGCCCTCCGGGAGAGAGGGCGATGATAGTGCAAAAGATCATCGAGTCAGATGAAATCCCCGAACGACGAACACTGCCCCCTGTGGGAGCTGGCTTGCCAGCGATTGCGGTGTGTCAGTCACACAAGTACTGACTGATCCACCGTCATCGCTGGCAAGCCAGCTCCCACAAAGGGACAGTGGTGGATTTCAGACGCGGAACTGATCCATCAATTTCATCTGTTGACTGGCCAGCGCATTGAGCTGACTGCTGATCGCCGCCGATTCAGTCGCCTGTTCAGTCAGGGTTTCAGTCACGGTGCGAATCGCCGAGACGTTGCGGTTGACCTCTTCGGCCACGGCGCTCTGTTGTTCGGCGGCGCTGGCGATCTGCAGGTTCATGTCGCTGATCACCGTCACCGCATCGCTGATCTTGCCCAGCGCGTCCACCGCCTGACGGATCTGCCCGGCGTTGTTGTGCGCCTGGGTCTGGCTCGAATGCATGGTCGCGACCACGCCACGGGTGCCGGTCTGGATGCGCTCGATGACGATGCGGATTTCTTCCACCGAATCCTGAGTGCGTTTGGCCAGATTACGCACCTCGTCGGCCACCACCGCAAAACCACGACCGCTTTCCCCGGCGCGAGCCGCTTCGATGGCGGCGTTGAGCGCCAGCAGGTTGGTCTGTTCGGCGATGCTGCGGATCACTTCCAGCACCGAACCGATCTGCTCGCTGTTGACCGCCAGTGCCTCGACTTCGGTCACCGCTTTGCTGACTTCATCGGCCAGTTGATTGATGTCACGGGTGCTGCGCTCGATGATCGACATGCCGTCCCGGGCCGACTGATCGGCACCCTTGGCAGCGTTGGCTGCGTTCGAGGCGCTGTTGGCGACGTCGTGGGCGGTGGCGCTCATTTCGTTGGACGCGGTGGCGACCTGATCGATTTCGCGGAACTGCACCTGCATGCCTTCGCTGGTCTGGCGGGCGATTTCCGAAGACTGATCGGCGGTGCCGCGCGCTTCGGTGATGCTCTGCTTGATCTGGGCGATGGTCGGTTGCAGCTTGTCGAGGAAGCGGTTGAACCAGTTCACCAGTTCGCCCAGTTCATCCTTCTTGGTGTAGTTCAGGCGCTGGGTCAGATCGCCTTCACCGCTGGCGATGTTTTTCAGCATCTCGGCGACGTTGTTGATCGGGCGTGTGACACCGGAGGCGGTCAGCCAGATCAGCAGCAAGCCAATCAAACCGGCAACCGCAGCCACCGCCAGTGCGGTGAGCACACCGGTTTCCTGCGCGTCGTCGAGCACCGCCTGCAGCTTGACCGAGTCGGCCAGCAGCACCTGTTTCGGCAGGTCGATGACCACGCCCCAGGCCCGCGAGTTGCCAATCGGATCGACCGGGTACACCGCACGAATCAGGTCGCCCTGTTCGAGAATCTTCGGCGTGCCGCTGCTGAGCAATTGCAGCAGATCCTTGCCGTCGGCGCCGAGGGTATCGCTGATCTTTTTACCGACCTTGGTCGCGTCGGAACTGTCGGCGCCGAGCACGCCGCTGCCGGAGACGATCAGCATGTGGCCGGCGTTGTTGAACAGGTTGCGCTGCGACTCCACCGCCGCCGCTTGCAGGGCATCGAGGGCGATGTCGACGCCGACCACGCCGATGGCCTTGCCGTCGACGATCAACGGCACGGAAATGGTGGTCATCAACATTTCCTTGTTGCCCACGGTGTCGGCATACGGATCGAGCAGGCAGGTGCGCTTGTTGTCGCGAGGGCAGGTGTACCAGCTGTTGTACGGCGTGCCGCTGACGCTGAGGGTGGTCTTGGTCATGTCTTCTTCGACCATGATCGTGTTCAGCGCCGAGCCGGCAGCGCGGCTCCAGTAGGTCGCAAAACGCCCGGCTTCGTTGGACTGACGCGCGGCGTCGTTGACGAACTGGCTGTCCTTGCCGTCGAGGCCGTTGGGCTCGAAGGCAAGCCAGATGCCGAGCACCTTGTCGTTGCGCTCGAACGCGGTTTTCAGGCTCTGATTCAACTCTTCACGCAGGGCACCGGCCTCCAGCGAACGCTTGGCGGCCAGTACGCGCATGTCTTTGATTTGATCGGCCAGCGCGGTGATCACCGTCAGGCTTTCGCCAAAAGTCTTCTGCACCCGCACCGCTTGCTCGGCCGCCTTGGCCTGCAACAGGTTCTGCACACTGGCGGTGAGCATCTTGCTGCTGGAGTCACTGACCAGGTCGTCGTTCTGGTTGGTCTGGTAAATGTTCATGCCGACGATCAGCGCAACCACACCCAGCAGGCACAGGCCGGAGAGCAGGACGATTTTCAGGCGAATGGAGAGAGAGTCGAACATGGGGCGATCTCGTGAATGAATGAGCCGGTGGCCACGGGATGAATTACCCGGTTCGCCAAATCCATTCAGCGCCATGCATTGCTCATCGGCGCGCAGCGAGGGCGCATGAGGCGCTTGCCGACGAACGGTCAGCGCTAAACGATTGCGCAGGGGATTGTGCTGAAAAGGCGATTAATTACAGGGAAGTTTCAGCCTGATGAACGCCGGAGAAATGATGAGGCTGTTGTGGCGAGGGAGCTTGCTCCCGCTGGAGTGCGCAGCGCTCCCCAGCATTCTTACTGACCTACCGCATGCGGAGGTTTTGCGACGGCTTCGCCGCCGAGCGGGAGCAAGCTCCCTCGCCACAGGGGAATCTGTGAGTCAGGAGGAGGGGAGGGTTTCCGGACGCGACCAGATCCACAGATTGCCCAGGCTCATCCCGGCAATCGCCAGATACACCGGCCAGCCGTGATCGAGCATCACCAGCATCAGCGTCGCGCACAGCAGCATGCTGACCGTGGCGCTGACCTTGGCCTTGCGCGCGATGATCTTGCCATTGCGCCAGTTGCTCAGGATCGGCCCGAACAGCCGATGGTTTTCCAGCCAGGCACTCAGGCGCGGCGAGCTGCGGGTTGCGGCCCAGGCGGCGAGCAGGATGAACTCGGTGGTCGGCAGGCCGGGCACGACGATGGCGATCAGGCCAATGCCGAGGCTGACGTAGGCCAACAGGCCGAACAGCAGGCGGGCGAGTTTCGAGGAGGCTGGTTGTGGCATGGGTTCAGCGGTTGCTTCTGAAGCGGGATGGGAATCTTACAGGCTTACACCGTTCACCTGTAGGAGCTGCCGCAGGCTGCGATCTTTTGATGTGGTTTTCAAGATCAAAAGATCGCAGCCTGCGGCAGCTCCTACAAGGGGATTTGCGGTGTGTCAGGCCGGTTCGGCTTCGGTCGCGTAAGCCTGTTCCAGCAGCACGGTGAAGCGGTTGAACGCGTCGATTGCGCCTTGCTCGACTTCGGCTTCTTCCTCCGCGCTGAACTGCAGCGAGTCGAGGGTGCGCACGAAGCTTTTCCAGCCTTCAGCGCGACCGCCTTCAGGCTCACCCAAGTGACGGGCGCCGAAGGTTTCGCTGAGGTCCAGCGCCACCGCGCGTTTGATCAGGAACGCTGCGCCGAGCTTCGAACCTTCCGAAACGAAGATCCAGCCCAGGGCGCGGGCCTTGCTCGGGTTTTTCAGCGCGCCGGCCACCGGTGCCGGGACTTCGGTGTCGAGATCCGCCAGGTCAGCCTTGGCCGCTTCGGCGCGGCAACGGGCCGGCAGGTCCGGGACGATGGCAGCCAGTTCGGCGTCGTTGTACAGGTCTACCAGCTCCGACTGGAACAGGTACTGCGCGACCACGAAACGCGCGAAGTTGGCGCGGGTTTCGAACGGCGCGTGGGCCTTGACCAGGGCGTCGAGCTTGCTGTGCGGCTCGTGGGTGATCTGGTTCAGGCGTTGTGAACGCAGGGATTTTTCCGAAGTGGTCATGGGGTGTCCTTGATAAAAGAGGCGCTTGATAACGAGACGTACGAGCCAGTGCCGAACCGTAAAAAAAGCCCCCGCGGCGCGCTGTTCAATGCGCGCTGCGGGGCGGTTCGGATCAGATGTCCCAGACCAGATTGATCGCGAAGTTGCGGCCCGGCTGGGTCAGGCGATCGAGGTTGGCCGGTTGTGTCACCGAGGCTTCGCCGACACTGTCGTAACCGCGCACGTCGTCCCACAGCCAGTATTTCTTGTCGGTCAGGTTGTAGATGCCGCCGCTGACGGTGACGTCGTCGGTAACTTTGTAATAGCCGGCCAGATCGAGAATGCCGAAGCCCGGGGTCTTGAACTGGCTGCTGACGCCATCCGGCGACTTGAAGTTGCTGTCGTCGACGCGGTCCTTTTTCTTCACCACGGTCCAGCTCAGCAGGCCGCCGTAGTTGTCCTGGTCGTAACCCAGGCCGAACACGCCGGTCAGCGGATTGACGCTGTTGAGCGGCTCGCCGTTGTCGTTGTTGCGACCGTAGGCGTAAGCGATCGAGCCTTGGGTGTAGAGGCCTTGTGGCGCGCCCAACGCATCGAGGTTCAGACGGCCTTTGACTTCGGCGCCCTTGATGGTCGCGTGCTTGATGTTGCTCGACTGGAAGGTCAGCTCGTCGTAGCCAGGAGTGACCGCATCTTCGTTGATGAAGTCGCGGTACTTGTTATAGAACACCGCCACGTCGAACGAGCCTTGCTCGAAGTTGCCGCGCAGACCGGTTTCATAGCTTTTGCTTTTTTCCGGCTCCAGGTTCGGGTTCGGCGCCACGTTGTAGCCGGTGGTGCTGTTTTCAAAACGTCCGTACAGCGCTTTCGCGGTCGGCGTGCGGAACCCTTCGGCGTATTGGCCGTACCAGGTGTAATTGTCGGTCAGGGCGTAGGTCAGGCCGAACTTGGGCGAGACTTTGTGCCAGGTCTTGTTCTCGTCGCTGACCGTGCCGTTGCCATCGGCGGCCACGGTGTTGAGGAATTCCTGGGTGATGTGCGGCTTGAGCTGGGTGTAGTCGTAGCGCAGGCCCGGCAGGAAGGTCCACTTGTTCCAGCTGATCTGATCCTGGGCGAACAGGCTGTAGGTGTTGATGGTCGGGTCCGGGAAGTCGCTGGATTTTTTCAGCACATCCGCCGCGCTGGTGGCGCCGATGGCGGTGCAACCACGGCCGACCGCCAGGCACTTGCCGTCGCCGCTGCGCGAACCGGTGACTTTCTGCTGCTTGATCGTGGTGCCGTAGGTCAGCACGTGATCGGTGTCACCGATGGCGAAGGCCTTGTCCAGTTGTGCATCGAATACCCACTGTTTTTCCTCGTAGATTGTGTCGCGGGTGCGCAGCACTTTACGGGTCATCGGGTAGTAAAACTCTTCGGTGCTCTGGTCAGTCTTGGCGATCTGGTGATTGAGGCTCCACTTCACGTTATCGGCCAGCAGGCTGTCGAGGGCGAAGCTGTGCTCCAGACCGAAACGCTCGCGGGTGATGGTGTCGTTGCCGGTGCGCCACTGGTACATGCCGCCGGGCAGCATGCTGTTGGGAATGGTTGGCGCGCCGTTGAAGTACGGGCCGCCGTAGGCACTTTTCTGATCGGTGTCGCGGTCGTCCTTGTATTTTTCGTAGGTCAGGCCCAGACGCGAATCTTCGTTGTAGTTCCAGCCGATCTTCGCCAGTACGTTGGTCGCTTTAACGTCTTCCGGGTTGGCGGCGGTGCGCGCAAGGCCTGTGCCGTTGTTGCTTCCATAGGAATCGGTTTCGTGACCGTCGCGCTGGCTGAAGTGCAGCAAGCCGTCGAACTGCTCGGCACGGCCGGCGACGGTGGCGGATTTCAGCCAGCTCTCATCGGCGGAGCTGTAACCGGTTTTCAACCGGGCGCCGACGTCTTTGCCGGGCTTGATGATGTCGTCCGGGTCGAGGGTGTAGTAGCTGACGGCGCCGCCGATGGCGTTGCTGCCGTACAGCACCGAGGCCGGGCCACGGAGGATTTCCACGCGTTTGACGATTTCCGGGTCGACGTAATTGCGCTGGGTTTTGGCATACGGGCCGTTGAAGAAACCGTCCGGCACTTCGACGCCGTCAACCTGAGTCAGGATGCGGTCGCCGTCGATGCCACGGATGTTGTAACCGCTGATACCGCCACGCTGGCCGGCGCCGCCCACCGACACGCCCGGCTCGTAGCGCACCAGATCCTTGATGGTGTTGACGTTGTTGCGGTCGAGGTCCTGGCGGGTCTGCACGGTGACGGTGGCCGGTACGCTGTTGACCGACTGTTCCTGGCGGGTGGCGCTGATGGTCACCTGATCCAGATTCAATGTGCCGCTGGCGTTACGTTTTTCCAGCACCACGTTGTTGTTGCTCAGCTTGCGGAAGCTCAGGTTGGTCCCCACCAACAGGCGCTCCAGGGCTTTTTCCGGCGGCAGCGAACCGCGCACGCCCGGCGACGATACGCCCTGACCCAGTTCCGCCGGCAAGCCGACCTGCCAACCGGTGACGGCGGTGAAGGCGTTGAGCGCCGACACCAGCGGTTGCTGGCCGATGGAGAACGAGTAATCACCCATGTTGCGTGCCGGTTGTTCGGTGGCAGCCATCAGCGGTGCAGTGCCGGCCATGAGAATGGCGGCCGTCAGCAACGACAGTACGCGGGAAGGGGAAGCAGTCTGGCGGGTAAGGCGAGAGGACATCGATAGCGCTCCGTGTCGCACGAATCTTTATAGGTGCTGATCCGCCTCCGAAGATGCGAATCAATTGCATTGGCTATAACGAGACGAACGGGATTCGGCTATCGAGTAAAAATAATTCTCATTTAGTTCAAAATCACCAGCGCCGGGAATTCCTGCAGGCGCGCCGAGGTGATGTGAGCGAGGGAACGCACCACGTCCAAAGGTTGATCGAGGCGGTAGTTGCCAGTGACGTTGACGTCGGCCAACTGCTCGTTGGTGTTGATGATCCAGCCCGGGTAGTAGCGGCGCAGTTCGGCCAGCACCTGATTCAACGGGCAGTTCTCGAACACCAGACGGCCCTGAACCCAGGCCAGATCAGTCCCGGCATCGAGCTTGGCCGGGCGATCAAAGCCGTTGGGGCCGATGCGAATGCTTTCGCCGGCGCTCAAACGCACTCGCGCGTCGTTGTGCGTGGCGCGCAGATCGACATCGCCGCGCTGCACATTGACCTGCGCCACGCCGTCCAGATAGCGCACGGCGAAATCGGTGTCGCGCACGCTGGCCTGTACCGGGCCGGCGTCGATTTCCATTGGCTGAGCCCGGTTGGCCGCTACCTCGAAAAACGCTTCGCCCTGATACAGCCGCGCCACGCGCTGGCGCTCATTGATGGTGCTGGAGAATGCCGAATTGGTGTTGAGCAACACCTTGGAGCCGTCCTCCAGTTGCAGGCGCTGACGCTCGCCGACCACGGTCAGGTGATCAGCCTGAAGGCGCATCGGCAGATTGCTGAAGCTGAACAGGCCGAGCACCAGCACCGCTGCAGTCGCCAACGGTTTCCAGTGCGGACGCAGACGTTTGATGAGAGTCACTTTCGCCGGCTTCGCCGCGAGGCTCTGCGCACATTGCACCACTTGCGGCCCGTCCCAGATCGCCTGGGCCTTGGCGAACGCCTCGGCATTCAATGGATCGGCCGCCAGCCATGCGTGAAATTGCCGGGTCTGCTCTTCGTCCGCGCTGCCGAGCACGATGAGCCAGTCCAGAGCCTGGTCCATTGCACGGGCGGCGTCCTGCGCCGTTGCGGGCGAAGGCGAGCGGTGGGTGTCCGTCACGGTGTGTCCTCGGCAGTGTCTGTGCACGGCTGTTTTTTTAGTGAAGCGTAAAAGTCGGGCAAGGGTAGCAAAGCCCGATGATCAGTGCAGTCGATGCTGATGCTGACAGAAATTGCCCGCGAGCTCAGTCGCCATCCAAGCGCTCGGCAACACCGATGCAGATCGACATGATCAGCTTGAGTTCCTTCTGCACGGTACTGAGGGATACGTTCAACTCGTCGGCGATTTCCTGATAGCTGTGCCCGAGCAGGCGGCTGAGGATGAAAATCTGCTGCTGACGCGGGCTGAGTTGACTGAGGCTCACGTTCAGGCGCTCCAGCAATTGTTCGGCGTGGGCGGCGTCTTCGGCGCTGCTGGCGGGGGCGGCGACGCTGTGCACCACGTCCTGCGGCACGTCATCGACCATGGTTCGTGACTGGATCTTGCGCGCACGCAAATGATCGAGCGCCAGGTTGCGCGCAGTCTGAAACACGAAGGGCTCAAGGTGATCGATGGCGCGCTCGCTCAGCGCCCGCGTGACGCGCAGGTAGGTCTCCTGCAACAGGTCTTCGGCGGTGCTGTGGTTGTTGACCATCCGCTCGATCGTGCGCAGCAGCGAGGTGCGCTGAGAGAGGAAGACATGATTGAAGCGCGATTGACTCACGGGGGAACCTGATCCATTTCGAGCGAATGATAATGCTTATCATCTAGTCGAGTGGTCAAGCCTTGATTTTGAATACAGCAAAAAACCTGTAGGAGTGAGCCTGCTCGCGATAGCGGCCGCCCAGTCACAACTTCTATGACTGACAGACCGCAATCGCGAACAGGCTCACTCCTACAGGAATAGGGAATTACTCGGCGTTGCAGAGCGCCAGGCAGTTATCCAGCATGCGATTGGAGAAGCCCCATTCGTTGTCGTACCAGGCCAGCACCTTCAGCAGTTTGCCGCTGGCCTTGGTGTGGTTGGCGTCGAAGATCGACGACAGCGGGTTGTGGTTGAAATCGCTGGAAACCAGCGGCAACGTGTTGTAACCCAAAATTTTCGAGTGCTGGCTGGCCGCCTTCATCAGCGCGTTGACTTCCTCGGCCGTGGCTTCCTTCTTCAGCTGCACCGTCAGGTCCACCAGCGACACATTGATCACCGGCACCCGCACGGCCATGCCGGTCAGTTTGCCTGCCAGTTCCGGCAGCACCAGGCCTACCGCTTCGGCGGCGCCGGTCTTGCTCGGGATCATGTTCTGTGTGGCCGAACGCGCGCGGTACGGGTCGGTGTGGTAAACGTCGGTGAGGTTCTGGTCGTTGGTGTAGGCATGAATCGTGGTCATCAGACCGCTCTCAATGCCCAGCTCGCGGTGCAGCACCTGCGCCACCGGCGCCAGGCAGTTGGTGGTGCACGAAGCGTTGGAGATGATCTGGTGCGACTGGCGCAAAATGTCGTGGTTCACACCATAAACCACCGTAGCGTCGGCGCCTTTGGCCGGGGCCGAGATGATGACTTTGCGGGCGCCGGCAGTAAGATGCGCGGCGGCTTTGGCACGGTCGGTGAACAGACCGGTGCATTCGAACACCACATCAATTTTTTCCGCGGCCCACGGCAGGTCGGCCGGGTTGCGAATCGCGCTGACCGAAATGCGGTCGCCATTGACCGTCAGGCTCTCATTGTCATGGGCCACTTCGGCGTCGAATGTGCCGTGAACGGTGTCGTATTTGAGCAGATGGGCATTGATCGAGCTGTCGCCCAGATCATTGATGGCGACGATCTGCAAATCCTGTCGATAGCCTTGGGTATACAGTGCGCGCAGGACATTACGGCCGATGCGGCCAAAACCATTGATTGCGATTCGAAGAGTCATTGAACAGCGCCGCCGTCGTTTTGTTGTTGGAATTACAAGATTATTCGCATAAAAATAGAAAACAAGCCTTTTTAGTGGCAATATTTTGTTTTATCTACAACGAGTGACCTGAATCAACTGGTCCGAATGGTCAAAAAAGCCGTCTGTCATTCCAACAACAACGGCGTTTGATCAGCATAGACAATCAGGTCGCCACATCCGTTAGCCTGGAGTTCTACACATGCATCCCCGCGTTCTTGAGGTCACCGAACGGCTTATCGCCCGCAGCCGCGCCACGCGTCAGGCTTACCTTGCACTGATTCGCGGCGCCGCGACCGACGGGCCGATGCGCGGCAAGCTGCAATGCGCCAACTTCGCCCACGGCGTGGCCGGGTGCGGCAGCGAAGACAAGCACAGCTTGCGGATGATGAACTCGGCGAACATCGCCATCGTTTCTTCGTATAACGACATGCTCTCGGCGCACCAGCCGTACGAAGTCTTTCCCCAGCAGATCAAAAACGCCTTGCGCGAAATCGGCTCGGTCGGCCAGTTCGCCGGCGGTACGCCGGCGATGTGCGATGGCGTGACTCAAGGCGAGCCGGGCATGGAGCTGAGTCTGCCGAGCCGCGAAGTGATTGCCATGTCCACGGCGGTGGCGCTGTCACACAACATGTTTGACGGCGCGCTGATGCTCGGCATCTGCGACAAGATTGTGCCGGGCCTGATGATGGGCTCCCTGCGCTTCGGCCATCTGCCGACGATCTTCGTCCCGGGCGGGCCGATGGTCTCGGGGATTTCCAACAAGGAAAAAGCCGACGTGCGGCAGAAGTACGCCGAAGGCAAGGCGACCCGCGAAGAGCTGCTGGAATCGGAGATGAAGTCCTACCACAGCCCGGGCACTTGCACCTTCTACGGCACCGCCAATACCAACCAGTTGCTGATGGAAGTCATGGGCCTGCACTTGCCGGGCGCGTCTTTCGTCAACCCGAACACCCCGCTGCGTGATGCCCTGACCCGCGAAGCCGCGCATCAGGTCACGCGTCTGACCAAGCAGAACGGCAACTTCATGCCGATCGGCGAAATCGTCGACGAGAAGGCACTGGTCAACTCGATCGTCGCGCTGCACGCCACCGGCGGCTCGACCAACCACACCCTGCACATGCCGGCCATCGCCATGGCTGCGGGTATTCAATTGACCTGGCAGGACATGGCCGACCTCTCCGAAGTCGTGCCGACCCTGAGCCACGTCTACCCGAACGGCAAGGCCGACATCAACCACTTCCAGGCCGCTGGCGGTATGTCGTTCCTGATCCGTGAGCTGCTTGAAGCGGGCCTGCTGCACGAAGACGTCAACACCGTGCTCGGCCACGGTCTGAGCCGCTACACCAAAGAGCCGTTCCTCGATAACGGTGAGCTGGTGTGGCGCGAAGGCCCGATCGAAAGCCTCGACGAAAACATCCTGCGCCCGGTCGCCCGTGCATTCTCCGCCGAGGGCGGTCTGCGGGTGATGGAAGGCAACCTTGGTCGCGGCGTGATGAAGGTTTCCGCGGTGGCGCTGGAAAACCAGATCGTCGAAGCGCCGGCCATGGTGTTCCAGGATCAACAGGACTTGGCCGATGCGTTCAAGGCCGGTCTGCTGGAGAAGGATTTTGTCGCGGTGATGCGCTTCCAGGGCCCGCGCTCCAACGGCATGCCGGAACTGCACAAGATGACGCCGTTCCTCGGCGTGCTGCAGGATCGTGGCTTCAAAGTCGCGCTGGTCACCGACGGGCGCATGTCCGGCGCGTCGGGGAAAATCCCGGCGGCGATTCACGTCAGCCCTGAAGCTTATGTCGGTGGTGCTTTGGCGCGGGTGCAAGAGGGCGATATCATCCGCGTCGATGGCGTCAAAGGCACTTTGGAACTCAAGGTCGACGCCGCCGAATTTGCAGCGCGCGAACCCGCCAAAGGCCTGTTGGGCAACAACATCAGCTCGGCGGAGCAGGGCGCCAGCGCCTTCACTTCTGCCCTGGAGACGCTTAATTGAAACTGGCTTTGGTCGGTGATATCGGAGGCACCAACGCGCGGTTCGCGTTGTGGAAAAACCAGCAACTGCAATCGGTTCAGGTGCTGGCAACAGCCGACCACGCCAGCCCGGAAGAGGCGATCAGCCTCTACCTGAGCGGCCTCGGTCTGGCGCCGGGTTCGATCGGTTCGGTGTGCCTTTCGGTGGCAGGGCCGGTGAGTGGTGATGAATTCAAATTCACCAACAACCACTGGCGCCTGAGCCGCACAGCGTTCTGCAAGACCTTGCAGGTCGAGCAGTTGCTGCTGATCAACGACTTCTCGGCGATGGCGCTGGGCATGACCCGTTTGCAGCCCGGCGAATTCCGCGTGGTCTGCGAAGGCACGCCGGAGCCGTTGCGCCCGGCGGTGGTGATCGGCCCGGGCACTGGCCTGGGCGTCGGCACCTTGCTCGATCTGGGCGAAGGCCGGTTTGCCGCGTTGCCGGGGGAGGGCGGTCATGTTGACCTGCCGCTGAGCAGCCCGCGTGAAACCCAGCTCTGGCAGCACATCCACAACGAAATCGGTCATGTCAGCGCCGAGACCGCGTTGAGCGGCGGCGGTTTGCCACGGGTGTACCGGGCGATCTGCGCAGTGGACGGACATGAACCGAAGCTTGATACGCCGGAAGCAATCACCGCAGCCGGTCTGGCCGGTGACCCGATTGCCCTGGAAGTGCTGGAGCAGTTCTGCTGCTGGCTCGGCCGCGTGGCCGGCAACAACGTGCTGACTACCGGTGGTCGTGGCGGCGTGTTCATCGTTGGCGGGGTGATTCCGCGCTTTGCCGATTTCTTCGTCAACAGCGGCTTCGCCCGCAGCTTCGCCGACAAGGGCTGCATGAGCGATTACTTCAAGGGCATTCCGGTGTGGCTGGTGACGGCGCCGTATTCCGGGCTGGTGGGTGCCGGTGTTGCGCTGGAGCAAGCAATCCCGACCTGAAATGCAATCAAACTGTAGGAGTGAGCCTTTGTGGCGAGGGGATTTATCCCCGATGGCCTGCGAAGCAGGCCCTGCTTTTCCAGGGTCGCTGCGCAACCCATCGGGGATAAATCCCCTCACCACAGGTTTGTTCCCACAGGGGTTTCTGTAGTGTTTGTAAGTTCGATGCTTAAGGCATAATCCGCCCCAATTCCAACAACAAGGATGCCTTCGAAGTGAGCTCAGTCAACAAGTCGATATTGTTGGTCGATGACGACCAGGAAATACGCGAGTTGCTGGAAACCTACCTGACCCGCGCCGGGTTTCAGGTGCGGGCCACCGCCGATGGCGCCAGTTTCCGCCAGGCACTCAATGAGGCCCCGAGCGATCTGGTGATCCTCGATGTGATGCTGCCCGATGAAGACGGTTTCAGCCTGTGCCGCTGGGTGCGCCAGCACCCGCGTCAGGCGCAGGTGCCGATCATCATGCTCACCGCCAGTTCCGACGAAGCCGACCGGGTGATCGGGCTGGAGCTCGGCGCTGACGATTACCTCGGCAAACCCTTCAGTCCCCGCGAGCTGCAAGCCCGAATCAAGGCACTGTTGCGACGTGCGCAGTTCGGTCAGGAGCGCAGCGGCAGCGACGTGCTGGCGTTCGACGAGTGGCGGCTGGACATGGTCAGTCATCGACTGTTCCACACCGACGGCGAAGAAGTGATTCTCTCCGGTGCCGACTTCGCGCTGCTGAAGTTGTTTCTCGATCATCCGCAGGAAATCCTCGACCGCGACACCATCGGCAACGCCACCCGGGGCCGTGACCTGATGCCGCTCGACCGGATTGTCGACATGGCCGTCAGCCGCTTGCGCCAGCGCCTGCGCGATACGGAAAAACCGCCGCGACTGATCCGCACCGTGCGCGGCAGCGGCTACCAACTGGCAGCCAATGTGGTTGCCGGCAATGGTCACTGAGTCGCTGCGCAGCCTCGCCAGTAAAGTCCCGGTGCCGCGTTCGCTGCTCGGGCGGATGCTGCTGCTGACCTTGCTCGCGGTGCTGTTCGCGCAGACCCTGTCGAGCGTGATCTGGGTCTCGCAACTGCGCGCCACCCAGCTCGAAGGCCTGGTCACCAGCGCCCGCAGCCTCGCCCATTCGATGACCGCCAGCGTCAGCTATTTCCGCTCGCTGCCAGTGGCGTACCGACCGCTGGTGCTCGACCAGTTGCGCAGCATGGGCGGCACCCGGTTTGTGGTGACGCTCAACGACAAACCGCTGGGCATGGACGTGCTGCCGATCACCCCGCGCAAGGCCGCGGTGATCGAGGCGGTGGACGAAGTGCTGCGTCAGTCGCTGGGGCATGACACAGATATCTCGGTGACCTTCGTCAGCCCCGAGGATCTGCGGATCTTCAATGCCGGGCTGAAACTCGATGAGCTGCCGCGTTCCTGGGCGCATTACGCGTTGACCCTGGAACCGGTGAATCCGCCGGTGCTGGTCACGCAGATCCAGATGGCGCCGGGCGAGTGGCTGTACATCGCCTCGTTGCTGCCCGAACCCTACACCAGCCTCGAAGAACAAGGCCTGCCGGCGCAGCAGGTGTGGTTCATCGTCCTCACCAGCGGCTTTTTGCTGTTGTTCATCGGCTTGCTGGTGCACTGGCAGAGCCGGCCGCTCAAGCGCCTGGCGCGGGCGGCGCGGGATCTGTCGCTGGGCGCCGATGTCGAACCGGTGGCCGAGGGCGGCGGCAGCGAAGTGGTGGAAGTGGGTCGTGCGTTCAACACCATGCGCGAACGCATCAGCCGCTACCTGACCGAACGCAGCCAGTTGTTCAGCGCGATTTCCCATGACCTGCGTACGCCGATCACCCGTCTGCGTCTGCGCGTCGAACTGCTCGAAGACGAGAAGCTGCAAGCCAAGTTCGGTCGCGATCTGGATGAGTTGGAGCTGCTGGTCAAAGGCGCGCTGCAATGCGTGAAAGACACCGACATCCACGAGAATATCGAGCCGGTGGATCTCAATCATGTGCTCGATTGTCTGGTGGAGCCGTACCTGGCGCCCAACGGCAATGGCCGCGTGACCCAGCAAGGCAAGGCGCTGGCGGCGTATCCGGGCAAGCCTTTGGCGTTGAAGCGCTGCATCGGTAACCTGATCGACAATGCGTTGAAGTACGGGCAGAACGCCCATCTGCACATCGACGACGATGAGCGCGCATTCGTCCTGCACGTCGACGACGAAGGTCCGGGCGTGCCGGAGCAGCGGCTGGAGCAGGTATTCGAGCCGCACTTCCGACTGGCCGGGCAGCAGCAGGGTTATGGTCTCGGTTTGGGCATTGCACGCAACATTGCTCATAGCCATGGCGGTGAGGTGACGTTGCAGAACCTGCGTGAGGGTGGGTTGCGGGTGACGTTGCAGTTGCCGCGCTCAGTAGACTGAAGAGCAAAAGATCGCAGCCTTCGGCAGCTCCTACACCGTACTCTGTAGGAGCTGCCGAAGGCTGCGATCTTTTGACTTTGCTTTTCTAATGTCACGGCTCAGTGACAAAACCCGCCCCCTTCGTTACAAGACCACCGCGGCCCGTTGTTTAGACTCCCCGCAGTCATAACAACAAAAAAGGCCACCCATGGATCTTTTCCACCCAGGCTTCAGCAGTTGGCTGAATGCCCCTGCCCACCAGCAATGGCTCGCCGACGAAGGCCTGCGCCTGCTGGCGTTCGCCAAGGCTTCCAGACTGCCTGAAGGTTTCGGCAACCTCGACGAGCGCGGCCGTCTGCCGGCGAACGCGCAAGCCGAAACCATGAACACCGCGCGCATGACCCACAGTTTCGCCATGGCTCATATTCAGGGGCTGCCGGGGTTCGCCGAACTGGTCGATCACGGCATCGCAGCTCTGCGCGGGCCGCTGCGGGATGCGCTACACGGTGGCTGGTTTGCGGTCGCCGAGCACCGCGCTGGCAACACCGGCAAGAACGCTTATCTGCATGCCTTTGTCGCGCTCGCGGCCAGCTCGGCGGTGGTCGCGCAGCGTCCCGGCGCCCAGGCGCTGCTGGATGATGCGATCGACATCATTGACACGTATTTCTGGAGCGAAGAAGAGGGCGCCATGCGCGAATTCTTCAATCGCGACTGGCGCGAAGAAGAGGCCTATCGCGGCGCCAACAGCAACATGCACGCCACCGAAGCGTTCCTCGCGCTGGCCGATGTCACTGAAGATCCACGCTGGCTGGTACGCGCACAACGCATCGTCGAGCGGGTAATCCACGGTCACGCCGCCGCCAACGGCTACATGGTCATCGAGCATTTCGACCGCGACTGGCAACCGCTGCGCGAGTACAACCGTGATAATCCGGCCGACGGTTTCCGTCCCTACGGCACCACCCCCGGCCACGGTTTCGAGTGGGCGCGGCTGCTGCTGCACCTTGAAGCTGCGCGGGTCCAGGCCGGGATGCTCACGCCGGGCTGGCTGGCAACCGATGCGCAAAAACTCTTCGAGCAGAATAGCCGAAACGGCTGGGACGTCGACGGCGCGCCGGGGATCGTTTACACCCTCGACTGGGACAACAAAGCCGTGGTGCGCCATCGCTTGCACTGGACCCATGCCGAGGCCAGCGCGGCGGCCAGCGCCTTGCTCAAACGCACCGGTGATGCGCAATACGAGACCTGGTACCGGCTGTTCTGGGAATTCTGCGAAGACCATTTCATTGATCGCTGTGACGGCAGCTGGCATCACGAACTCGATCCGCACAACCGCCCGAGCGCCGATATCTGGCCGGGCAAACCCGATCTGTATCATGCCTGGCAAGCAGTACTGATCCCTCGGCTACCCTTGTCACCGAGTATGGCAACGGCTCTGGGGCAATTGTCCCGGGCTGTTCCTGTGTAACCATGTGGTGACATTTGCACGTCCCTTCGTTACCTGCGAAGGGAAACGTCCTGTTTAAACTCCTGTGCAGCGCAAGCACCAGACTTGCATGCATAACAACAAGAAAGGTACATCTCAGATGAATGCGATTTCTCGCCTCGCTACTGTCATTTCTGTCGCCTCCCTGTTCCCGCTCGCAATTCTGCCTCTCAGTGTTTCCGCTGCCGAATCCAAAGGTTCGGTCGAAGTCGTGCACTGGTGGACGTCCGGTGGCGAAAAAGCCGCTGTCGATGTGCTCAAGGCGCAAGTTGAAAAAGACGGTTTCACCTGGAAAGACGGCGCTGTCGCCGGCGGTGGCGGTGCCACGGCCATGACCGTGCTGAAAAGCCGCGCTGTTGCCGGCAACCCGCCGGGCGTCGCCCAGATCAAGGGCCCGGACATCCAGGAATGGGCCTCCACCGGTCTGCTCGACACCGACGTCCTGAAGGACGTGGCCAAAGAAGAGAAGTGGGACAGCCTGCTCGACAAGAAAGTCTCCGATACCGTGAAGTACGACGGTGATTACGTGGCCGTACCGGTGAACATTCACCGGGTGAACTGGCTGTGGATCAACCCGGAAGTCTTCAAGAAAGCCGGCATCACCAAGAACCCGACCACCCTCGAAGAATTCTACGCCGCTGGCGACAAGCTCAAGGCTGCGGGCTTCATCCCGCTGGCCCACGGCGGTCAGCCTTGGCAGGACAGCACCGTGTTCGAAGCCGTGGTGCTCTCGGTCATGGGCGTTGATGGCTATAAGAAAGCCCTGGTCGATCTGGACAACAAGGCGCTGACCGGCCCGGAAATGGTCAAGGCGCTGACCGAGCTGAAGAAAGTCGCGACCTACATGGACGCCGACGGCAAGGGTCAGGACTGGAACCTGGAAGCGGCCAAGGTCATCAACGGCAAGGCCGGCATGCAGATCATGGGTGACTGGGCCAAGTCCGAATGGACCGCCGCCAAGAAAGTCGCCGGCAAGGATTACGAGTGCGTAGCCTTCCCGGGCACCGACAAGGCGTTCACCTACAACATCGACTCCCTCGCGGTGTTCAAGCAGAAAGACAAAGGCACTGCGGCCGGTCAGCAGGACATCGCCAAAGTGGTGCTGGGTGAAAACTTCCAGAAAGTCTTCAGCATCAACAAAGGCTCGATTCCGGTGCGTAACGACATGTTGAACAACATGGACAAACTCGGTTTCGACTCCTGCGCGCAGACCGCTGCCAAGGACTTCCTGGCAGACGCCAAGTCCGGCGGCTTGCAGCCGAGCATGGCGCACAACATGGCGACCACGCTGGCAGTGCAGGGCGCGTTCTTTGATGTGGTGACCAACTACATCAACGACCCGAAAGCCGATCCGGCCGATGCGGCCAAGAAACTCGGCGCGGCGGTTCAGTCGGCCAAGTAATCCTTGGCCCCTGTAGGAGTGAGCCTGCTCGCGATAGTGATCTGTCAGGTAAAGGATTCATCAACTGACACACCGCAATCGCGAGCAGGCTCACTCCTACAAGGGGAATGCCCTCGTACATAATTATTCTGGATTTCCCCATGAGTTCTGTTGCTGTGTTCAGCAAAGCCTCGCCGTTCGATGCACTGCAGCGCTGGCTACCGAAACTGGTGCTGGCGCCGAGCATGTTCATCGTGCTGGTGGGCTTCTATGGCTACATCCTGTGGACGTTCGTGCTGTCGTTCACCACCTCGACGTTCCTGCCCAACTACAAGTGGGCCGGTCTGGCGCAATACGCGCGGTTGTTCGACAACGACCGTTGGTGGGTGGCGAGCAAGAACCTCGCGGTGTTCGGTGGCATGTTCATCGGCATCACCCTGGTGATCGGTGTGCTGCTGGCGGTGTTCCTCGACCAGCGCATCCGTCGCGAAGGCTTTATCCGCACCATTTACCTGTACCCGATGGCGCTCTCGATGATCGTCACCGGTACCGCGTGGAAATGGCTGCTCAACCCGGGCATGGGCCTGGACAAATTGTTGCGTGACTGGGGCTGGGAAGGCTTCCGTCTCGACTGGCTGATCGACCCGGATCGCGTGGTCTACTGCTTGGTGATCGCTGCCGTGTGGCAAGCCTCGGGCTTCATCATGGCGATGTTCCTCGCCGGCCTGCGCGGGGTTGATCAATCGATCATCCGTGCCGCGCAGATCGATGGCGCGAGCATGCCGACCATCTACTGGAAAGTCGTGCTGCCAAGCCTGCGTCCGGTGTTCTTCAGTGCGGTGATGATCCTCGCCCACATCGCGATCAAGAGCTTCGACCTGGTCGCAGCCATGACGGCCGGTGGCCCGGGTTATTCCTCCGACCTGCCGGCGATGTTCATGTATTCCTTCACCTTCAGTCGCGGCCAGATGGGCATGGGCTCGGCCAGTGCGATTCTGATGCTCGGTGCGATTCTCGCGATCATCGTGCCTTACCTGTACTCCGAGCTGAGGACCAAGCGTAATGACTAGTCTCGCTGCCAAACCCGCCTTCAGCCTGAGTCGCGTCGCGATCTACGCGGTGCTGATCCTCGCGGTCCTGCTGTACCTGATTCCACTGGTGGTGATGCTGCTGACCAGCTTCAAGACCCCGGAAGACATCAGCACCGGCAACCTGCTGAGCTGGCCGACCGTGGTCAGCGGCATCGGCTGGGTCAAGGCCTGGGCCACGGTTGACGGTTATTTCTGGAACTCGATCAAGATCACCGTGCCGGCCGTGGTCATCTCCACCGCCATCGGCGCGCTGAACGGATACGTGTTGTCGATGTGGCGCTTCCGTGGTTCGCAGCTGTTCTTCGGTCTGCTGCTGTTCGGCTGCTTCCTGCCGTTCCAGACCGTGCTGCTGCCGGCCTCGTTCACCCTCGGCAAGATGGGCCTGGCGAGCACCACCACCGGCCTGGTCTTCGTTCACGTGGTCTATGGCCTGGCGTTTACTACGCTGTTCTTCCGTAACTACTACGTGAGCATTCCCGATGCGCTGGTCAAAGCGGCACGTCTGGATGGCGCGGGTTTCTTCACGATTTTCCGGCGGATCATTCTGCCGATGTCGACCCCGATCATCATGGTCTGCCTGATCTGGCAGTTCACCCAGATTTGGAACGACTTCCTGTTCGGTGTGGTGTTCTCCAGCGGTGATTCGCAACCGATCACGGTGGCGCTGAACAACCTGGTCAACACCAGCACCGGGGCCAAGGAATACAACGTGGATATGGCAGCGGCGATGATCGCCGGGCTGCCGACCCTGCTGGTCTATGTGGTCGCAGGCAAGTATTTCGTGCGCGGGCTGACGGCCGGCGCAGTCAAGGGGTAATCATGGCAACGCTCGAACTTCGCAACGTCAACAAGACCTACGGTGCCGGCCTGCCGGACACCCTGAAGAACATCGAACTGTCGATCAAGGACGGTGAGTTCCTGATCCTGGTCGGCCCGTCGGGCTGCGGCAAGTCGACCCTGATGAACTGCATCGCCGGCCTCGAGACCATCACCGGTGGCGCGATCATGATCGGCGACCAGGACGTCAGCGGCATGAGCCCGAAGGATCGCGACATCGCCATGGTGTTCCAGTCCTACGCGCTGTACCCGACCATGAGCGTGCGCGAGAACATCGAGTTCGGTCTGAAGATCCGCAAGATGCCGCAGTCGGCGATCGACGAAGAAGTCGCGCGCGTGGCCAAGCTGCTGCAGATCGAACACCTGCTCAACCGCAAGCCGGGTCAGCTCTCCGGTGGTCAGCAACAGCGTGTGGCGATGGGCCGTGCACTGGCGCGTCGGCCGAAGATCTATCTGTTCGACGAACCGCTGTCCAACCTCGACGCCAAGCTGCGCGTCGAGATGCGCACCGAAATGAAACTGATGCACCAGCGCCTGAACTCCACCACGGTCTACGTGACCCACGACCAGGGCGAAGCGGTGAGCCTGGGCGACAAAGTGGCG
>NZ_JBIUVO010000042.1:29390-43383 GCF_044742995.1 Pseudomonas sp. NPDC087803 | reverse complement strand
ACTTTGGCGACCTGCAGGCCACCGACTTGAACGTGTTCAGTCATTGCTTGCCTCACTCTGCTCAGCTATTTCGCTTTTCAGCTCTTCAATTTAACAATGAAGCCTCTGGCCATTTAAACCACAAACCTTCCGACCAGTACATGCCATTGCTGGCGGCTGGGCTGGGACCAATCAACGGCTTGGGGGCCTTGCTGACGGGGCTTTCAAGGTTGCGAACGTGCCTTGGGCAGACATCGATCCAGCGTTATGTAGTGCGCGCTGCGGCATACTACATGATGCGTTGCGCTTGTGAAAATCAGACTAATTACGTCGTTCTGCGACCTCATGACGCATTGCGGTCACGTCGCGGAACGGGATGTTCTCAAAAAACCATCGGATTGTTCCAGCTAAATATAAAAAGTTGTACACATAAATCCTGTGCAGCTCCCATTCAGCTTCGATGAGCCTGTATTTGTGGCGAGGGAGCTTGCTCCCGCTCGGGTGCGAAGCATCCGCAAAAGATATTACTGACTGAAGAGGGCGTCCTGCGGTCGCCAGCGGGAGCAAGCTCCCTCGCCACAGGTGTTGTTCACTTGAGCCTGGCGGCTGAATGTCGGTGCTTGCCTATACTTGCCTTTCTATAACAAAAGTCATGACAAGAGGGCGGCGCCATGGACCATCTCGTACTCACCGTATTTGCCCCGGACAAGCCCGGGCAGGTCGAGCGCATCGCCCAATGCATCGCCGAGCACGGTGGCAACTGGCTGGAAAGCCGCATGTCACGGATGGCCGGGCAGTTCGCCGGGATTCTGCGGGTGGGCGTACCGGCGGAGGCTTACGACGAATTAGTCGATTCCCTACAAGCACTGTCGGCACAGGGCATTCGCGTGCTGATCGCCGAGAGCGGTATCGAGCAGTCCTGCACCTGGAAACCGATCGCCATGGAACTGGTGGGCAATGACCGTCCGGGCATCGTGCGCGACATCACCCGTTTGCTCAGCGAACAGGGGGTGAATCTCGAACGGCTGGTGACTGAAGTACGCCCGGCGCCGATGAGCAGCGAGCCGCTGTTCCACGCCGAAGCGATTCTCGCGGTGCCACTGACCCTGTCGCTGGACGTGCTGCAATCGCGCCTGGAAACCCTGGCCGATGATCTGATGGTTGAACTGGTGTTACGCACAGACCTTTAAGCGCCGCTGGGGTTATCCAGTTTTAACGTGCACCTGCCTGTGGATAACCTGTAGAGACCGGGCGCAACGCCACGCTGGCCGTGGCTTGCAGCGAACTGATCAAAAAACCGCCAGCATTCAGTGACTTGCGCACAAACGGCGGGGATCACGCTGTGGATAACCTTGGGAAGGAATGTTGCAGGCCACGAGAACCGTGGCCTGCAAAGCTTTGTGCATTTTTTGATCAGCTGCGCCGACGCAGACTGATCACTGCATCGACGCTGTAAACGGCCAGACCAGCCCAGATGAAGATGAACGCGATCAGCGTGCTCGACGACAAATGCTCACCAAACAGCAGCACCGCCTGCAGCAGCACCAGTGTTGGCGCCAGGTATTGCAGGAAACCGATGGTGGTGTAAGGCAGGTGCCGGGTAGCGGCGTTGAAGCACACCAGCGGCACCAGCGTCACCGGGCCGGCGGCTACCAGCCACCAGGCTTGGGAAGTGGTCCAGAACTCCGGTTGTGCGCTGGTCGCGGTCTGATTGAACAGCAGCCACGCCACGGCGATCGGCACCAGCATCCAGGTTTCCACCACCAGCCCCGGCAAGGCCTTGACCGGCGCCTGTTTGCGGATCAAGCCGTAGAAGCCGAACGTCAGCGCCAGCACCAGCGAGACCCACGGCAGACTGCCGACCTGCCACACCTGCTGCGCCACACCGACGGCCGCCAGCCCCACCGCGATCCACTGCATGCGTCGCAGGCGTTCGCCGAGCAGCAGCATCCCCAGCAGCACGTTGACCAGCGGGTTGATGTAGTAACCGAGGCTCGCTTCGAGCATGCGCCCGTTGTTCACCGACCACACGTAGGTCAGCCAGTTGGCCGCGATCAGGGTGCCGCTCAGGGCCAGAATCGCCAGGCGCTTGGGGTTGTCCAGCAGCTCGCGCAACCAGCCGGGATGCTTCCACACCATCAGCAGCAAGGCGCCGAACAGCGCCGACCACAGCACGCGGTGAATGATGATCTCGACTGCGGGGACTTCGGCGATGGCTTTGAAGTAGATCGGGAACAGGCCCCAGATGATGTAGGCACTCAGGCCCAGAATGTACCCGCGACGCGGGTTGGCGGCTTGCATGCAGAATCCTTGCTTAGGCAGCTGACAAAGCAGGGATTGTAAGGAGATTTGTTGGCAAATGAGTTTTGAATTTGTGAATACTGGCCAAATGTGGGAGCGGGCTTGCTCGCGAATGCGGTGTATCAGCAGCAGAATAATTGCCTGACACACCGCCTTCGGGAGCAAGCCCCCTCCCACAAAGGTTTGTGGTGAATCAGAAGAGTTTCAGTGGCTCTTCATTCAGCGCCGACAGCTGTTCGCGTAGCGCCAACACCTGATCGCCCCAATACCGCTCCGTACCAAACCACGGAAAGCTGTGCGGGAACGCCGGGTCGTCCCAGCGTCGTGCCAGCCAGGCGCTGTAGTGCATCAGGCGCAGGGCGCGCAGCGGTTCGATCAGCGCCAGTTCGCGCGGATCGAAGTCGTGGAATTCGTTGTAGCCGTCCATCAGCTCCGAGAGTTGGCCGAGGCAATCCTGACGGTCGCCCGCCAGCATCATCCAGATGTCCTGCACCGCCGGACCCATGCGACAGTCGTCGAGGTCGACGATGTGGAACATCTCGTCGCGGCACATCATGTTGCCGGGATGGCAGTCGCCGTGCATGCGGATGTTCTGGTGCGGCGTGGCGGCGTAGACGTCTTCGACCCGCTTGAGCAGGTCGCGGGCCACGGACTCGTAGGCCGGCAACAGGCTCTTGGGAATGAAGTTGCCTTCAAGCAACGTCGCCAGCGAGGCGTGACCGAAGTTCTGCACGGCAAGTGCTTCACGGTGTTCGAACGGCTTGGTTGCACCGACGGCATGAATGCGCCCGAGCAACTGGCCGAGGCGATACAACTGATCAAGATTGCCCGGCTCCGGCGCACGCCCGCCACGACGAGGGAACAGGGTGAAACGGAAACCGGCGTGTTCGTGCAGGGTCTGGCCGTTGTGGATCAGCGGCGCCACCACGGGAATCTCGACGTCGGCCAGTTCGAAGGTGAACTGGTGTTCTTCGAGGATGGCTTCGTTGGTCCAGCGCTGCGGACGGTAGAACTTGGCGATCAGCGGTTCGGAGTCTTCGATGCCGACCTGATAGACGCGGTTCTCATAGCTGTTGAGCGCGAGAATGCGCGCATCACTGAGAAACCCGATGCTTTCGACGGCATCGAGTACAAGGTCGGGGGTGAGCGTTTCAAACGGGTGGGCCATGCTGACTCCTGCGCGCAGCAGGCTGCCGCGTCCGGCCCAGCATGGTAGCGCAGACTGTGGAGGTTGAGGGTTTTGCCTTGAATAGTGGGCTGCCTGGAAGGGCCTCTTCGGGAGCAAGCCCCCTCCCACAGTGGATCTCCGGTATGCCGACCATCTCATGCACTCAGCCGATCCAATGTGGGAGCGGGCTTGCTCGCGAAAGCGGTTTATCAGGCGCCGACGATTCCACCATCCTCACGAGTAATCGCCATCACCGAAGACCGCGGCTTGCCATTCGGCAGATGCTCGGGGAAGGTCGAACCGCCGTTCTCGCCCGGGTGCTGAATCCCGACAAACAGGGTCTTCTGATCCGGCGAGAAGCTGATCCCGGTCACTTCACAGCCAATCGGCCCGACCATGAAGCGGCGAATCTCGCCAGTCTTGGGATCGGCGCAGAGCATCTGGTTGTTGCCCATCCCGGCGAAGTCACCGGCGTTGCTCGAATCACCGTCGGTGAGAATCCACAAGCGCCCGGCCTTGTCGAAGCCCAAACCGTCCGGGCTGTTGAACATGTTCTGCGGGGTGATGTTTTTCGACCCGCCCTTCGGCGTACCGGCGTGCACGCCCGGGTTGCCGGCAACCACGAACAGGTCCCAGGCGAAGGTTTTCGCCGCATGATCGTCGCGGTCGGTGCGCCAGCGCAGGATCTGCCCGTAGACGTTCTTCTCGCGCGGGTTCGGCCCGCCCACCGGTTGCCCGTCTTCGCCGCGTTTGGCGTTGTTGGTCAGGGTGCAATAAACCTGGCCGTCCTTCGGGCTGACCACGATCCACTCCGGGCGGTCCATGCGCGTGGCGCCGACCACACTGGCGGCGAGGCGGGCGTGGATCAGCACTTCGGCCTGATCGGCGAAACCGCTGCTGGCGTCGATGCCGTTCTTGCCATGGGTCAGTTCGATCCACTGGCCCTGGCCTTTCGGGTGATCCGGGTTGCCGTCACCGGCGTCGAACTTGGCCACGTACAGCGTGCCGTGGTCGAGAATGTCGCGGTTGGCTTTCGGGTTGCGATGGTTGATGCGGTCGCGGCTGACGAATTTGTAGATGAACTCGCCGCGTTCGTCGTCGCCCATGTACACCACGGCGCGCCCGTCATCGGTCTCCGCGAGGGCGGCGTTTTCATGCTTGAAGCGACCCAGCGCCGTACGCTTGACCGGGGTCGATTGCGGATCGAACGGATCGATCTCGACCACCCAGCCGTGACGGTTGAGTTCGTTGGGGTTCTTGGCCATGTCGAAGCGCGGGTCGAACGGGTGCCAGTTGATTTCGCGGCTGGCGGCCGACACGCCGTAGCGCTTTTGCGCCGGGTCGAACTGCTGCTGGGCGTTGCTGCTGCCGAAGCAATCGGTGAAGTTTTCTTCGCAGGTCAGGTAGGTGCCCCACGGCGTCTTGCCGTTGGCGCAGTTCTGGAAGGTGCCGAGGACTTTCTTGCCGTGCTTGTCGGCGGCAGTCTTCATCAACTCGTGACCGGCTGCCGGGCCACTGATGCGCAGCGGCGAGTTGCCGTGGATGCGACGGTTGTAGCGCGAGCCCTGGACGAACTGCCATTGGCCGTTCTTGCGCTGCACTTCGATCACCGACACACCTTCGCAGGCCAGTGCCTTGCGCACGTCTTCGGCCGATTGCGGCATGCCGCCGTGCGGGTAGAGGTAGCGGTAGTTGGTGTATTCGTTGTTGATTGCCATCAACGCACGGTTTCGGTCGTCGGGGAATTCGAACAGGCTCATGCCGTCGTTGTTGTCGCCGAACTGCACTTCCTGGGCGGCGGCGGTGCCATTGCCGCTCGGGTCGAATGCCGGGCCGTTCTTGTGCAATGGCTGACCCCAACTGATCAGCACCGAAGACTTGTAGCCCTTGGGCAGGCTGATGACGTCGGTGGTCGCGGCGGGAATGCTCTCGAAACCGAGCAGGCGGCTGTTGCCGGCGCTGATGCCGGTGGCCAGCGCACTGCGGCTCAGCAGGTTGCCGCCGAGGAACATGGCGGCGCCGCACAGCGCACCGGCGCTGATGAAGCCGCGCCGGCTGAGGCCGACCATCTTTTCCAGATCAGTCGATTGGTTTTCTTCTAATAGGCTCACATCAGGCTCCCTGCTTGGTTTTGGCAGCAACCTTAATGGGAGGCGATGAAGTTTTTGTTGCAGAAAGTCCCGTTACAGCGGCGTGCCGATCAGCACATTGGACGGCGAGAACTGCACCTGCACCGCTTGCCCGACACTCAGCTTGCGGGTCCGAAGCTGCAGCGGCTCAGCCAGGGCGCAGAGCGTCTGGCCGTTGGGCAGGGTGATGCGCACTTCGCTGGGGCCGTCCTCGGCATCGAGAATGGCTTCAATGGTGCCCTGCAGAAGATTGTGTCCAGATGTTGCAACTTGATCCATGGCCAGCAATTCAAGCCAGCCGGCCTTGATCAGTGCCACCACTTCGGTGCCCGGTTGCAGCTCCAGGTGCACGGTGCTGTCGTGGGTGATCTGCGCGTTGATCCACAGGCCTTCGGCCAGTTCGAGGCGAATCAGGTCATTGCGGCCCTGACCTTCGATGGCGACGACTTTTCCGTGCAGTTGATTGCGCGCGCTGGTGCGCAGCATCAGACGCCCGAGCAAATCCAGATCGCTGGCGTCTTCAGCAGCTTCCAGCACCTGCGCCTGCAAGGCTTGCAGCTTTTGATAAAGACGCAACACCCGTTCGCCTTCGCTGGACAGCTTGGCGCCACCGCCGCCCTTGCCGCCGACCGCGCGTTCCACCAGCGGTTTTTGCGCCAGGTTGTTCAACTCGTCGATTGCATCCCAAGCGGCTTTGTAACTCAGCCCGGCGCTTTTCGCGGCGCGGGTGATCGAGCCTTGTTCGGCAATGTGCTGCAGCAGGGCGATGCGCTGCGGACGGCGGACGATGTGCTGGGAGAGCAGGGTGGGCAGGGACATGGATGGGTGCTTTTTCACAGTGGCGGTGGGAAGTGAAGTTGGCGGCTTGCACCACAAGAGTCAAGCCACACGCTGACCCCCGGTGGGAGCGGGCTTGCTCGCGAAGGCGGTGTGTCAGTCGCCATAGATGCTGAATGTCTGGCCCCTTCGCGAGCAAGCCCGCTCCCACAATGGGATTGTGCTGATTCTCAAGTCCCCGGCTTTGGTGTGCGCGCCAGGCAATACACGTCGACCCGCTTGGCCCCCGCATCCCGCAGCAGTCGCGCCAGTGCCTGGGCCGTGGCGCCGGTGGTCAGCACATCATCGACCAATGCGAAGTGCCGGCCTTTCACCTCTGCGTCCGGTGCCAGAGCGAAGGCGTTACGCAAGTTACGCTTGCGCGCCTTGGCGTCGAGATCCTGTTGAGCGCTGGTGTCGTGGATCCGCCGCAGAGCATGTTCCTCAAAAGGCAGATCGAGCTGTTGACTCAACCATCGCCCGAGCATCGCCGCCTGATTGAACCCGCGCTGCCGCAGTCGTTTACCCGCCAGTGGCACCGGCAGCAACACCTCGGGTCGCGGCAAACCTTCGTCGAAGCAATGTTGCAGGTATTGTCCGGCAACGTCGGCGAGCAGGTGACCAAGCGGCCATTTCGCGTTGTGTTTAAAGCGCGTAATCAAACTGTCCACCGGGAACTCATAGCGCCATGGCACAACCACCTGTTCGAACGCCGGCGGCTCTAGCAGGCACCCGCCGCAGGTCATGCCAGCGGCGGGCAACGGCAGGGCGCAGGTCTGGCAGTGGTCGCCGAGCCAGGGCAGATCGGTTTCGCAAGCGACGCAGATTGGCAATTCTGCTTCTGCGGGTTCATCGCACAGCAAGCAGGTCTGTACGCTTTTTAAACAGATGTAAACCTGTTGTTCGTGTCGTGGTTGACAGCGCATGACTCTTCCTTAAATATGCCGAACATCCGTGTCGCGCCTGTGGGTATTCCGTTCCCGCAGCCGCCAGCCAAGCATAACCAAGGAACTGCCCATGAGCGCCAGCACCTCTGCCACCCTGCGTCACGACTGGTCTTTAGCCGAAGTCAAAGCGCTCTTCGTACAGCCATTCAACGACTTGCTGTTCCAGGCGCAGACGGTGCACCGCGCACATTTCAACGCCAACCGCGTGCAGGTTTCCACGCTGCTGTCGATCAAGACCGGCGCCTGCCCGGAAGACTGCAAGTACTGCCCGCAGTCCGGTCACTACAACACCGGCCTGGAAAAAGAAAAGCTGATGGAAGTGCAGAAGGTCCTCGAAGAGGCTGCCCGCGCCAAAGCCATCGGCTCGACCCGTTTCTGCATGGGCGCTGCGTGGAAGCACCCGTCGGCCAAAGACATGCCGTATGTGCTGAAAATGGTCGAAGGCGTGAAAGCCATGGGCCTGGAAACCTGCATGACCCTCGGTCGCCTCGATCAGGAGCAGACCGAGGCGTTGGCCAAGGCTGGCCTTGATTACTACAACCACAACCTCGACACCTCGCCCGAGTTTTACGGCAGCATCATCACCACCCGCACTTACAGCGAGCGCCTGCAGACGCTGGCGTACGTGCGTGAGTCGGGGATGAAGATCTGCTCCGGCGGCATTCTCGGCATGGGCGAGTCGCTGGACGACCGCGCCAACCTGCTGATCCAGCTGGCCAACCTGCCGGAGCATCCGGAGTCGGTGCCGATCAACATGCTGGTGAAAGTTGCCGGCACACCGCTGGAAAACGCCGAAGACATCGACCCGTTCGACTTCATCCGCATGCTCGCTGTCGCGCGCATCCTCATGCCGCAATCCCACGTACGCCTGTCCGCCGGCCGCGAAGCGATGAACGAGCAGATGCAGGCGTTGGCGTTCCTTGCCGGTGCCAACTCGATTTTCTACGGCGACAAACTGCTGACCACCGCCAACCCGCAGGCCGACAAGGACATGCAACTGTTCGCCCGTCTGGGCATTCAGCCGGAAGCGCGCGAAGAGCATTCCGATGAAGTGCATCAGGCTGCCATCGAGCAAGCGCTGGTGGAGCAGAAGAGCAGCGAGCAGTTCTATAACGCGGCGGTCTGAAACCTGCGCGGATTTCTCTGAAGGAATGCAAAACCCCTGTGGGAGCGGGCTTGCTCGCGAAAGCGTCAGCAGTCGACATTACCGTTGAATGTCAGACCGCCTTCGCAAGCAAGCCCGCTCCCACAGGGAATCTGTGTCACTTGAAAGTCGAGGCCTGCATGTCTTTCGATCTCGCCGCACGCCTTGCTGCCCGCCGTGCCGAAAACCTCTATCGCCAGCGCCCGCTGCTCGAGTCCCCGCAGGGGCCTGAGGTGGTGGTCGACGGCCAGCCGTTGCTGGCGTTCTGCAACAATGACTACCTTGGCCTGGCCAATCACCCGCAAGTGATCGAAGCCTGGCGCGCCGGTGCCGAGCGCTGGGGCGTGGGCGGCGGCGCTTCGCATCTGGTGATCGGTCACAGCGGCCCGCATCACGCCCTGGAAGAAGCTCTCGCCGATCTCACTGGGCGGCCGCGCGCGCTGCTGTTCACTACCGGCTACATGGCCAACCTCGGTGCGGTCACGGCGCTGGTCGGGCAGGGCGATACGGTGCTGGAAGACCGGCTCAACCACGCGTCGTTGCTGGATGCCGGTCTGTTGTCCGGCGCGCGTTTCAATCGTTATCTGCACAACGACGCCGACAGCCTCGCCAAGCGGCTGGAGAAAGCCACCGGCAATACGCTGGTGGTCACCGACGGCGTGTTCAGCATGGACGGCGATCTCGCCGATCTGCCGGCGCTGGCGCGTGAGGCCAAGGCCAAAGGCGCGTGGCTGATGGTCGACGATGCCCATGGCTTCGGCCCGCTTGGCGCCAATGGCGGCGGGATCGTCGAGCATTTCGGCTTGAGCCAGGACGATGTGCCGGTGCTGGTCGGTACCCTCGGCAAGGCGTTCGGCACGGCGGGTGCTTTCGTCGCCGGCAGTGAAGAGCTGATCGAAAGCCTGATCCAGTTCGCCCGGCCGTACATCTACACCACCAGCCAGCCGCCAGCACTGGCCTGCGCGACGCTGAAAAGTCTGGAATTACTGCGCAGCGAGCATTGGCGGCGTGAGCACCTTAATCTGCTGATCCGCCAATTTCGTCGAGGGGCCGAGCAGATCGGTCTGCAACTGATGGACAGCTTCACCCCGATCCAGCCAATCCTGATCGGCGATGCCGGTCGCGCCGTGCGCCTGTCGCGGATGCTGCGCGAACGCGGCTTGATGGTCACGGCGATCCGTCCGCCTACCGTCCCGGCAGGAAGTGCACGCCTGCGCGTGACCCTGACCGCTGCCCACAGCGAGGCGCAGGTGCAGCTATTGTTAGAAGGACTGGCCGATTGCTTTGCCCAACTGCCGCCGGAGCCAAGCCATGCGTGATCGCCTGATTCTGCTGCCCGGCTGGGGCCTCGGTATTTCGCCGCTGGAACCTCTGGCTGCGGCATTGCAGGGGCTCGACGAACATTTGCGTGTCGAGATCGAGCCGTTGCCGGAACTTGATTCCAGCGACTTGCAGGACTGGCTCGACGAACTCGATGAACGTATTCCTCAAAACGTGTGGCTGGGCGGTTGGTCGCTTGGCGGCATGCTTGCCGGCGAGTTGGCGGCGCGGCGTGGAGAACATTGCTGCGGCCTGCTGACACTGGCGAGCAATCCTTCGTTTGTCGCTCATGAGCAATGGCCGAGCGCGATGCCCGGCGAGACGTTCGATGCGTTTCTCGCCGGCTGCCAGTCCGACCCGCGGATGACCCTCAAACGGTTCTCGCTGTTGTGTGCTCAGGGCGCGCAAGACCCGCGCGGCTTGTCGCGGCTGATGCTCGGTGGTGCGCCGAATGCGGCACCGGAGACCTTGATGGCCGGGCTGGAGTTGCTCGCACAACTGGATACCCGTGAAGCGTTGCAGGCCTTTCGCGGCCCGCAGTTGCACCTGTTCGCCGGGCAGGACGGCCTGGTGCCGGCGGAAGCGGCGGGGGCGTTGTTCGCGCTGTTGCCGGATATCGAAATTGGTCTGATCGAACAGGCCAGTCATGCATTTCTTCTGGAAGACCCCCATGGCGTGGCGGGTGCGATCCAGGCTTTTCTACACGAGTGCGGTGATGACTGATTTGTCTCTTGTTGCGCTGCCCGGCGGCTTGCCCGACAAGCGCCAGGTCGCGGCGTCTTTCTCCCGTGCAGCGGCCAGTTACGACAGTGTTGCCGAGTTGCAGCGTGATGTTGGTTCGCAGTTGCTCGCGCGCTTGCCTGGGGGTTTTGTGCCGGCACGCTGGCTGGATCTGGGCTGCGGCACCGGGTATTTCACTCGCGCATTGGCCGAGCGATTTGTCGAGGGTCATGGTCTGGCACTGGATATCGCCGAGGGCATGCTCAATCACGCACGGCCATTGGGCGGCGCGCAGCATTTCATCGCTGGTGATGCGGAGCGTCTGCCGTTGCAGGATTCCACCTGCGAGCTGATTTTCTCCAGCCTTGCGGTGCAGTGGTGTGCGGACTTCGAATCGGTGCTCAGCGAAGCCTTTCGCGTGCTGAGACCCGGCGGAATTTTTGCGTTTGCTAGTCTTTGTGTCGGGACGTTGTACGAATTGCGCAACAGCTGGCGGCAGGTCGATGGCCTGGTGCACGTCAACCGCTTCCGTGAGTTCGCCCGGTATGAGCAGTTGTGTGCCGCCAGCGGCTTGCGTACGGTGAGTCTGCAGAATCAGGCGCATGTGCTGCACTACCCGGATGTGCGCAGCCTGACCCACGAACTCAAAGCACTCGGCGCGCACAATCTGAACCCCGGGCGGCCGGGTGGCTTGACCGGGCGCGCGCGGATTCTCGGCCTGGTCGAGGCTTATGAGCAATTCCGTCAGGCACAGGGATTGCCGGCGACTTACCAGGTGGTCTACGCCGTGTTGGAGAAACCCTTATGAGCGCAGCCTATTTCATCACCGGGACTGACACCGATGTCGGCAAGACCACCGTGGCTGCCGGGTTACTGCATGCTGCGCGCTCGGCGGGGCTGACTACGGCGGCGGGGAAACCGGTGGCTTCCGGTTGCGAAGTAACGCCCAAGGGCTTGCGCAACGCCGATGCGCTGGCGCTGCTGGCCGAGTGTTCGGTGCCGCTGACTTATCAACAGGTCAATCCGGTGGCGTTCGAGCCGGCCATCGCGCCGCATCTGGCGGCGCGCGAGGCCGGTGTCGCGCTGACCGTGCAATCGCTGCTGGCGCCGATGCGCGAAATCCTGGCGCTGAATGCCGATTTCACCTTGATCGAAGGGGCGGGTGGCTGGCGGGTGCCGTTGGCCGATCAGGACAATCTGTCGGATCTGGCCATCGCGCTGAAACTGCCGGTGATTCTGGTGGTGGGCGTACGGCTGGGCTGCATCAGCCATGCCTTGCTGACGGCCGAGGCGATTGCCCGCGATGGTCTGCAACTGGCGGGTTGGGTGGCGAATATCATTGATCCGAAGACGTCGCGTCTGGAGGAGAATCTGGCGACGCTGGCCGAGCGGCTTCCGGCGCCGTGTCTGGGGCGCGTGCCGAAACTCAAAGCGCTCAATGCCGAAGCGGTGGCTGCCCACTTGCAACTCGATCTGCTGGATTAATGTTTTTGGCTATGACAAGGCACTGTGCCATCAGTATTTTTGACGGGTGTTTTTCTGGCGCCTCTGCTTCAATGGCAACCATTGATCCTTCCCAAGGATGAGAACTCCCATGGAAATCTCCGGTAACACAGCTTTTTATGCGGGTTTGAGCACCATTCAGACCGGGCAGAACCGTGTCGATCAGGCCGCTAGCCAGATCGCCAACAACACCATCGAGCGTTCGGTCACCAGTCAGTCTTCCGAAGCGCAGGTCGATCGTCTGCGCGGCATCGACCGCAGCCAGCAAATGGATCCGGGCAGTGCCATGGCCGAGATGGCTCAAGGCAAGTTTCAGGTTGAGCTGGGTACTAAAGTCGCCAAGGCATCCGATGAAATGCTCGGTACGATCATCGATACGTTTGCCTGATTTTTCGCGTCTCTCGCCTGCTGAACGCCGCGCTCTATCGCGGCGTTTTTCGTTGTAAGTCCTTCTCCCTCAACTAATCTTTTTTCATTGCCCGTGGCGCTTCGCAGGCCATGGCGGTTTGCTGTGTCCGGCATTTGAAAAAAGTGATGACGAACGGCAAAAGATCGACGCTTGACAAGGTTTCGGCGTAAACGTATGTTTCAAACAACTGTTTGACCGTCACAACAAATCAACACGGTCGTTCATTCCCGGTTACATCAGCAGAGGTTTATCGCTATGCCTGACTACAAGGCCCCCTTGCGTGATATTCGCTTCGTTCGTGACGAACTGCTCGGCTACGAAGCGCACTATCAGAGCCTTCCAGCTTGCTCCGAAGCAACGCCGGACATGGTTGACGCCATTCTCGAAGAAGGCGCCAAGTTTTGTGAGCAGGTACTGGCACCGCTGAACCGCGTGGGCGACCTCGAAGGCTGCACCTGGAGCGAATCCGGGGTGAAAACCCCGACTGGTTTCAAAGAGGCCTACAAGCAATTCGTCGAAGGCGGCTGGCCAAGCCTGGCCCACGATGTCGAACACGGCGGGCAAGGCCTGCCGGAGTCGCTGGGTCTGGCCGTGAGCGAGATGGTCGGTGAAGCCAACTGGTCGTGGGGCATGTACCCGGGCCTGTCGCACGGCGCGATGAACACCATCTCCGAGCACGGCACCCCTGAGCAGCAAGAAGCCTATTTGACCAAACTGGTGTCCGGCGAGTGGACGGGCACCATGTGCCTGACCGAACCGCACTGCGGCACCGACCTGGGCATGCTGCGCACCAAGGCCGAGCCTCAGGCCGACGGTTCCTACAAAGTTTCCGGCACCAAGATCTTCATCTCGGCCGGTGAACACGACATGGCCGACAACATCGTCCACATCGTACTGGCCCGCCTGCCGGACGCTCCGGCTGGCACCAAAGGCATTTCCCTGTTCATCGTTCCAAAATTCCTGCCGAACGCCGATGGCACCCTCGGTGCGCGCAACGCCGTGAGCTGCGGTTCGCTGGAACACAAGATGGGCATTCACGGCAACGCCACTTGCGTGATGAACTTCGACGGCGCTACCGGTTTCCTGATCGGCCCGGCGAACAAAGGCCTGAACTGCATGTTCACCTTCATGAACACCGCACGTCTGGGTACCGCACTGCAAGGTCTGGCCCACGCCGAAATCGGCTTCCAGGGTGGCCTGAAATACGCTCGCGATCGTCTGCAAATGCGCTCCCTGACTGGCCCGAAAGCGCCGGACAAAGCCGCTGACCCGATCATCGTGCACCCTGACGTACGTCGCATGCTGCTGACCATGAAGGCTTTCGCCGAAGGCAACCGCGCGATGGTGTACTTCACCGCCAAACAGGTCGACATCGTCAAATACGGCGTCGACGAAGAAGAGAAGAAGAAGGCCGACGCACTGCTGGCGTTCATGACGCCGATCGCCAAAGCGTTCATGACCGAAGTCGGTTTCGAATCCGCCAACCACGGCGTGCAGATCTACGGCGGCCACGGCTTCATCGCCGAGTGGGGCATGGAGCAGAACGTTCGCGACAGC
>NZ_JBIUVO010000042.1:1085-29380 GCF_044742995.1 Pseudomonas sp. NPDC087803 | reverse complement strand
GCTGTACGAAGGCACCACCGGCATCCAGGCCCTCGACCTGCTGGGCCGTAAAGTCCTGATGACTCAAGGCGAGGCCCTGAAAGGCTTCACCAAGATCGTCCACAAGTTCTGCCAGAACAACGAAGGCAACGAAGCCGTCAAAGAGTTTGTTGCACCGCTGGCTGCACTGAACAAGGAATGGGGCGAGCTGACCATGAAGGTCGGTATGGCCGCCATGAAAGATCGCGAAGAAGTCGGCGCGGCCTCCGTGGACTACCTGATGTACTCCGGTTACGCCTGCCTGGCCTACTTCTGGGCCGACATGGCGCGTCTGGCAGCCGAGAAGCTGGCAGAAGGCAGCGGCGACGCCGCGTTCTACACCGCCAAGCTGCAAACCGCGCGCTTCTACTTCCAGCGCATCCTGCCACGTACCCGTACTCACGTGGCCACCATGCTGTCGGGCGCCAATAACCTGATGGACATGAAAGAAGAAGACTTCGCACTGGGCTACTAAGCCTTAACGCGGTCTGACGAAAACCGCTGCTCCTTGGGGGCAGCGGTTTTTTTTGTTTCCGAATCGCTCAGAAACCCGGCTTTTCTGCCGTTAAAGAGACTGCGTGTGATCGGGATCACATTGTGTGTGCTTAACTGGCCACATTGCAGGCACAATGCCATCTCTTTGATATGACGGGTCGGAGCTTTACCCTTGCCGCGTTCTTCCGCTGTACGTTTCAGTCATTTCCTACCTTCACTGCTGTTGTTGCTCGCGGGGTTGGCGGCTGCGTACGTCAAAGACCTCAACGTATTCTTCACTTCGCTGTTCAACGTGTTGCCGACCCTGGTTTTGCTGTTGGGTGGCGCTTACTGTGCGGTTTACCGACGTCAACGCGAGCTGTTTCTGATGCTCACGGTGTACATCGCCTACTTTTTGCTCGACACCCAGACTGACTATTACCGCGACAACGGCAAGGTGCGCGAGGACGCCGCTGTGGTGTTCCACCTTGTCTGTCTGCTGCTGCCGCTGCTGTTCGGGTTGTTCGCCGCGTGGCAGGAACGTACTCATCTGTTTCAGGACATGGTCGCCCGTTTCGCCGTGTTGCTGGCCTTCGGCAGCGTGGCCCTCGGCCTTGAGCAGAGTTATCCGCAGGCGCTGCTGATGTGGCTTTCGGAAATCCGCTGGCCGGCGCTGCACGGCGCCTGGATGAGCCTGATCCAGATGTCCTATCCGGTATTCATCTCGGCGTTCCTGCTGCTGGCCTGGCAGTACTGGCGCAACCCGCGCCCGCTGCATGCGGCGCAACTGGTCGGCTTGCTCGGTTTGTTCTGGATGTTGCCGAAAACCTTCATCCTGCCGTTCACCCTGAACATCATGTGCAGTCAGGTGATGCTGATGGTTGCTGCTGCCGTGGCGCATGAGGCCTATCAAATGGCCTTCCGCGATGAACTCACCGGTCTGCCGGGTCGTCGCGCGCTCAATGAGCGGATGCAGCGCCTGGGCCGCAACTACGTACTGGCGATGAGCGACGTCGATCACTTCAAGAAATTCAACGACACCCACGGTCACGACGTCGGTGACCAAGTGCTGCGACTGGTCGCCAGCAAGCTGTCGAAAATCAGCGGTGGTGGTAGGGCGTATCGCTATGGCGGTGAGGAATTCGCCCTGGTGTTTGCGGGCAAAACCCTCGAGGAGTGCATGCCGCACCTGGAAGTGATCCGCGAGTCGATTGCCTCCTACAACATCCAGTTGCGTAATCAGGAGAACCGTCCGCAGGACGACCAACAGGGGCGTCAGCGTCGGAGCGGCAGCGGTGCTTCCAGTGTCTCGGTCACGGTCAGTATCGGCGTCGCCGAGCGCGTCGAACAGCGCACCCCGGAAGAAGTTCTCAAGTCCGCCGACCAAGCGTTGTACAGCGCCAAGGGCGCCGGGCGTAACTGCGTCATGGCGTTCGGGCAGAACCGTCGCGGTGCGGTGCGCATGGACAGCGCCGCAGGCTGACTGACAGCGTCTGGAAAAATCAAAAGATCGCATTCTTCAGCAGCTGAAAATCCCTGTAGGAGCTGGCGAAGGCTGCGATCTGTTCTTTTGTGACTAAAAATTACAATGCGGTCACCGGTTGACCCTATGTGTCGCAAAAGTTGTTGAGGTACACTCGACCTCAACGAAAACACTCTTCCACGAATCACCTGTCTAGATCTTGCGAGGTTTGCCATGGCTGACTACAAAGCGCCGCTGCGCGATATGCGCTTCGTCCTCAATGAAGTATTCGAAGTCGCCAAACTCTGGGCCGAACTGCCGGCATTGGCCGAGACTGTCGATGCGGAAACCGTAGAAGCCATTCTCGAAGAAGCCGGCAAGGTCACCAGCAAAAGCATCGCCCCACTGAGCCGCGCAGCCGACGAAGAAGGCTGCCACTGGAAGGACGGCGCCGTCAGCACCCCGGCCGGTTTCCCACAGGCCTATCAGACTTACGCTGAAGGCGGCTGGGTCGGCGTCGGCGGCGATCCGGCCTACGGCGGCATGGGCATGCCCAAGGCTGTCTCGGCGCAGGTCGAAGAAATGGTCAACTCCGCCAGCCTGTCGTTCGGTCTGTACCCGATGCTGACCGCCGGCGCCTGCCTGTCGATCAACGCCCACGCCAGCGAAGAGCTGAAGGCCGCCTACCTGCCGAACATGTACGCCGGCATCTGGGCCGGTTCCATGTGCCTGACCGAGCCGCACGCGGGCACCGACCTGGGCATCATTCGCACCAAGGCCGAACCGCAGGCCGACGGTTCCTACAAGGTCAGCGGCACCAAGATCTTCATCACCGGCGGTGAGCACGACCTGACCGAGAACATTATTCACCTGGTGCTGGCGAAACTGCCGGACGCCCCGGCCGGCCCGAAAGGCATTTCGCTGTTCCTGGTACCGAAGTTCATGGTCAATGCCGATGGCAGCCTGGGCGCGCGCAACCCGGCGAACTGCGGTTCGATCGAACACAAGATGGGCATCCAGGCGTCCGCGACCTGCGTGATGAACTTCGACGAAGCCGTGGGTTATCTGGTCGGCGAGCCGAACAAGGGCCTGGCGGCGATGTTCACCATGATGAACTACGAGCGTCTGGGCGTCGGCATTCAAGGCCTGGCCAGCGGCGAGCGCTCCTATCAGAACGCCGTCGAGTACGCTCGCGATCGTCTGCAGAGCCGTTCGCCGACCGGCGCGCAGAACAAGGACAAGGTTGCCGACCCGATCATCGTCCACCCGGACGTGCGTCGCATGCTGCTGACCATGAAAGCCTCGAACGAGGGCGGTCGCGCCTTTTCCACCTACGTGGCGATGCAACTCGACACCGCCAAGTTCAGCGAAGACCCTGCCACCCGCAAACGTGCGGAAGACTTGGTCGCGCTGCTGACCCCGGTCGCCAAGGCATTCCTCACCGACCTGGGCCTGGAAACCACCGTGCACGGCCAGCAGATTTTCGGCGGCCACGGCTACATCCGCGAGTGGGGTCAGGAGCAATTGGTGCGTGACGTCCGCATCACCCAGATCTACGAAGGCACCAACGGCATTCAGGCGCTGGACCTGGTCGGGCGTAAAATCGTCGGCAGCGGCGGCGCGTTCTACAAGCTGTTCGCTGACGAGATCCGCCACTTCACCGCGACCGCCAGCGCGGACCTCGGCGAATTCACCAAGCCGCTGAACGATGCCGTCAGCACCCTCGATGAACTGACCGCGTGGCTGCTGGATCGGGCGAAAACCAATCCGAACGAAATCGGTGCAGCCTCGGTCGAATATTTGCAAGCGTTCGGCTACACCGCCTATGCCTACATGTGGGCACTGATGGCGAAAGCCGCGCTGGGCAAAGAAGCCCAGGACGATTTCTATGCCAGCAAGCTGGGCACGGCACGCTTCTATTTCGCCCGTCTGCTGCCGCGTATCCACTCGTTGAGCGCATCGGTGAGGGCTGGCAGCGAGTCGCTGTTCCTGTTGAACGCTGAACAGTTCTGATGATGTAACGTCATGTAAGCATTCTCTTACATGACGTGCTGCTGTTCTCCCATAGGCGTGGATTGGATCCACAGCTAATCTACAACTCATGGACGTCGCGCAGGAAGCGCAAAGCAACAACACGGACACGTAGGATTCTGCCAGGGTGGCGGAGTGAAATGGATGTCAGGGAAACAGTCTGCAAAGCCCCGCTTCGGCGGGGTTTTCTTTTGCCTGAAGAAAAGTATTCAGGCCAGCGGATCCAGTGACGGCGCAGCTTTCAGCGGTTTGTCTTCACGCTGAATCACTTCTTCCAGCAACGTGCGCAGCAACGCCAAAGACGCCTGCTGGCGCTGTACGTCGCGGCACACCAGCCCAACCTTCAGCGGCACCCGTGGTTCGCTCAACGGTTTCCACAGCAGGTCCTGTTCGTCGTATTCCCTCTGTGAGCGCCCGGGCAGCACCGTCGCCAGTCTGGTGTGCGGCAGACTGTCGAGAATCCCCAGCATATTGTTCAGCTCGGCCTGCACCTGCGGGCGCCGACCCAGGCTTGTGAGCTGCGCCTGCCAGATCTGCCGGATCTGAAACTCTTCGCCCAGCAGCAACATCGGCAATTCCGCAGCCTGCCGCATCGAGACTTTCTTGAATTCACGCAGCGGGTGATCCGCCGGGATGACCAGCGTCAGTTCGTCTTCGTACAGCAGCACGCCATGCAGCCCCGGTTGGCGCGGCGGCAGGTAGCTGATGCCGATGTCCAGCGAGCCGTTGAGCAAACGGCGCTCGATCTCCAGCCCCGTCAGTTCATAAATCTGCACCACAAGATGCGGCTGCGCCTTGCGCACCCGTTCGAGCATTTGCGGCACGAGGCTGGTGTGCACGGTTTGCAGTACGCCGATCGCCAGCGTGCGCAAGGCCTGACCCTTGAAGTTGCCCAGCGCTTCCCGCGCCCGCTGCAAACCGTCGAGCAGCGGCACGGCGTGGTTGTACAGTGTGTGTGCGGCGAGGGTCGGCAACAGGCGTTTGCTGCTGCGTTCGAACAGGGTGACATCGAGGTTCTGTTCGAGCTGGCGGATCTGCTGCGACAGCGCCGGTTGCGAGATCGACAGGCGTTCGGCCGCTCGGCCGACATGACCCTCTTCGTAGACCGCGACGAAATAACGCAGTTGTTTGAAATCCATAAGTAACGCTTATCGAAAATGCTGATAAATCGAAATGGCCCGAAGCCGTCAGTGAGCCTAGTCTAACCGCAATCACAAGGCTTACAGGGCCAGAGAGCGCGATGAATAGCGTTTGCTTCGACAGTGTTTACATAGGCAGTTCAAAAAACCTCAAACGAGGTTTTTTGCAATGAATCTGTTCAGTTTGCGGCGTCAGGCGCCGAGTCTTGATGACCTCGCTTTCGAGCCAGGTTCACCTGCTGCTGGCGACGGTCTAAACGCCGAGCGATTGATGCCCAGTGTCGAGCGGCCGCAACAGGTGTTCGTGCGTGGCCAGGGTTCCTGGTTGTGGGACAGCAATGACCGCGCCTACCTCGACTTTTCCCAGGCCGGCGGCGCCAACAGCCTCGGCCATAGCCCCTCGGCACTGGTCAAAGCCATCGCCAGCCAGGCTCAGGCGCTGATCAATCCCGGTTTCCATCTGCACAATCGCGGCATGCTCAGCCTTGCCGAGCGCCTGTGCGCCAGCACCTCCAGCGATCAGGCTTACCTGCTCAACAGCGGCAGCGAGGCCTGTGAGGCGGCAATAAAATTGGCGCGCAAGTGGGGCCAACTGCATCGTGGCGGCGCCTCACGGATCATTGTTGCCAGACAAGGCTGTCACGGCCGTAGTCTGGCGACGATTTCGGCGTCGGACAGTTGCAACCTGCACAACCGCTTCGCACCGTTGCTGCCGGGTTTCGATCTGGTGCCGTTCAATGACTTGCCGGCGTTACATGCCGCCGTTGATGCGCAAACCGTGGCAATCATGCTCGAACCGATCCAGAGCGATGCCGGGGTGATTCCGGCCACCGAGCATTACCTCAAGGGCGTCGAGCGTCTGTGCCGCGAGCTGGGCATTCTGCTGATCCTCGACGAGGTTCAGACCGGTATCGGTCGCTGCGGCACTTTGCTCGCCGAACAGTCCTACGGCGTACGCGCCGATATCGTCGTGCTTGGCAAGGGCCTCGGTGGCGGTGTGCCGCTGGCGGCGTTGTTGGCCCGCGGCAAGGCCTGCTGCTTTGATGCAGGTGAACTGGGCGGCACTCATCATGGCAATGCACTGATGACAGCGGCCGGTCTGGTGGTGCTCGACAGCGTGCAGGACCGGGCATTTCTCCAACAGGTCAAAGACCTCGGCCAGCATCTGCGCGAAGGTCTCGCCCGACTGGCGCACCGTTACGGCCATGGCGAGTTGCGCGGGCAAGGCCTGTTCTGGGGACTGAGCCTGTCAGAAGACTGCGCCAATGCCGTAGTCAAAGCCGCCTTGCATGAAGGCCTGCTGCTCAACGCGCCCCAAGCCAACTGCCTGCGTTTCACCCCGGCACTCACCGTCAGCAAGGCCAACATCGACGAAATGCTCCTGCGCCTGGCCCGGGCCTTCTCGCGGGTGCGTACCGCGCAACTGCAATGCCGCAAAGGAATTGCCGTCTGAGCTGAAGCTTCCTACCCGATTTCAAGAACCGTCTCGCGGTATAACGCACGCCCCACGCCTGATTCTTTTGGCGTGGGGCGTTTTTTTGTGCCCGGGTTTTGCCAAGTGCTTTCTGGCACTTGAGAACTTATCGGACGAATGCTCTTTTAGAAGGTGCCGACAGGGAGTGCGGGGTCACCAAGACTGGCTTTGTAATGTGTACCACCAGGTGGTATGTTTTTTGGAAGGGATACCGATGTCATTCAGATTGTTCAAGACCAAAGGCTTTGCGGTACAGGCCAGCAAGGCATGGATCACGGATGAGGAATTACTGGAGGCATTCGCCGAGATGCTCGATGGACAGGCTGACAATCTTGGCGGTGGGGTCTGGAAGAAACGTCTGAATGCCAATCGCCACCGCTCGATTGTTCTGGCGAAGGGCGGTCGTTACTGGATTTATCAAGTGCTGTTCGCCAAGAAGGACCGGAGCAATATCAGTACCGCAGAGCTAAAGGATTTACGCAAATTGGCCAAAGCTTATGCGCAACTGTCGCATGAGCAGCTTCAGGGATTGCTGGCGATGAAGGAGTTTGTGGAGATTTCCCATGAGTAAGAAATACAAAAGTGAAGTTTTTCAGTCGGTACATGAGTCGGCCAAGGCTTTGCTCGCGGTCGGAGCCATCAGCAAGGCGACGATGCGTGAGTTTGACGAGTCCTGCCTGGCGACGGTGCCTGACGCGATTCCGGCGGAACAGATCAAGGCTCTGCGCGAGCGTAATAACGTCAGCCAGCCGGTATTCGCACGCTACTTGAACACAAGTGCATCGACAGTCAAGCAATGGGAGTCGGGAGATAAACATCCCAGCGGAATGGCACTGAAACTGCTGAGCATCGTGCAGAAGCACGGGCTGCAAATTCTTGCCTGAGCCATCAATTTGACACTGAGACATTGATTGGCAGTGAACCCTGACGAACGGCGCAGGTCGATTAGCTTGTATGGCTCAAGTGAGCCAACCCCCAATCAGGAGCTGACCCATGGACTTCATTCGTATCATCATCGCTATTCTGTTGCCGCCACTGGGTGTGTTTCTGCAGGTCGGGTTCGGCGGGGCGTTCTGGCTGAATATTCTGCTGACGCTATGCGGTTATATCCCGGGGATCGTGCATGCGGTGTACATCATCGCCAAGCGCTGAGTATTGCTGAGTCAGATAAAAAGCCATCGCGAGCAGGCTCACTCCTACAGGAGATTTGTGTTGTGAACACGGTCAACTGTAGGAGTGAGCCTGCTCGCGATAGGGGCACCGCTATTGTGAATTGTGAATGCGGGTGTCAAACCCCCATCACTCGCCGATAAAACTTCCACTCCTGCTCCAGCGCATGCGCTTGATTCACCGCCCGGCGAAAGCCATGGCGTTCCTCGGCGTAGTAATGCGCCTCGACCGGGATGCCATTGCGTTCCAGCGCCGTGACCATGTCGCGGGTCTGTTGCGGCACCACCACCGCATCCAATTCACCCTGAAAGAAAATCACCGGCACGCGGATGTTGCTCGCGTGCAGTAGTGGCGTGCGGGCGGCGTAGCGCTCGGCGTCCTGCTCGGGATCGCCGATCAGCCAGTCGAGGTAATCGCCTTCGAACTTGTGGGTCGCCCGGGCCAGTGCCACCGGGTCGCTGACGCCATAGAGGCTGGCGCCCGCGCGGAATACCTGCTGAAACGCCAGCGCGCACAACGTGGTGTACCCCCCGGCGCTACCCCCGCGAATAAAGGCGCGTTCGCCGTCGATCAGATCTTGTTCGGCCAGATACGTCACCACCGCGCAGGCGTCCTCGACATCCACTTCGCCCCAGCTCAAATGCAATGCCTGGCGATATTCGCGGCCATAACCGCTGCTGCCGCGATAGTTGAGGTCGGCGACGGCGAAACCACGTTGCGTCCAGTACTGAATGCGCGGGTCGAGCATCGGGTAGCAGGCCGAGGTCGGGCCGCCGTGGATGAACACCACCAGTGGCGGCCGTGCTTCCTCGTTCATCGCCGGATAGAAGAAGCCGTGAGCCTCACCGCTGCCGCTCGGGTAGCGCAAGGTCTGCGGACGGCTGATGCGCTCGGCCGGCAGAGGTGCAACACCCCCGGCCAGCACTTGCACCGAGCGGGTCGTGCGATCAATGGCAATCACTGCTGAAGGGCTGATCGGCGAGGCGGCAATGCCGTAGATGAACTGCTGATCCAGTGCCAGATGGCGGAAGCGGCTGTAGTCGCCAGTAAAGTCCTCGCCGTCGAGCGCCAGACGGCCAAAACCGCCTTCGCTCCAGCTCGCCAGAAACGAATCGCCCACCGGCATCCAGGTGCAGCCACCCATTTGCCAGGGCGCGGGCGCGTGGTCGGCCTCGGCGCAGGGCAGTCGCTGCAAGCCGTCGGACGTTTCGCCCCACGGCTGCCAGAAACCGCCGCGATCCGTCAGGCACAACAAGCGTCCTTTCGCGTCAAATCGCGGTTGCTGGATCGACTCTTCAAGGTCAGCCCCCGCCACGCAACGCGGTGCGCCAAAGCCACCCTCGGCCAGACGCTCGGCCACCATCAATCGCGTGGAGGTCCACGGCTGATGCGGCCGACTCCACTCGATCCACGCCAACCGCGAACCGTCCGGGCTGATCACAGGTGCTGCATAGAAATCCGCACCTTCAGCCAGCAAATGCCGGGTGCGATCAGCCAGATCAATTGCTACCAGCCGATGCTGGTCGCGCAACTCCTCAATCGCCAGCACCTGGCCGAAAGCAAAATGCAGATCGCCATAACGACACTCGCCAGACGTCAGCGCTTCAGGCGCGCCATCCAGCGCTTGCCGATACAACTGCTGATCCGCCTCATTGACGAAAACCACCCCGTCCGGCGTCAGACAAAACGCGCCACCGCCATATTCGTACACCCGGCTACGCACGCTGAAACCATCCGGCGTCAGACATTTCGCCACGCCGTCGCGCCAGTGCCAGATCCGGCACGCGGCATCTTCGGGGCGATATTCATTCCAGAACAAGCCGTGGGCGCCGAGTTGCAGCTCGGCAAAATCCATTCCGGCGGCGACAGCCTGGGCGGCGCTGAAAGGCTCAGCCCTTGGCGATGAGGCGTGAATTTCGTTCATTACGGAAGGCCAGTTGTTCGATGGTCTGAGTGGCGTGCTCGGCTTCTTCGCGGGCTGCAAGGATCACGCCGTGATGTTCGGACTTGCTGCACACCGGGTCGGCATTGCTCGCGTCCCCCGTGAGCATGAACGCCTGACAGCGACAACCGCCAAAGTCCTGTTCCTTCTCGTCGCAGGAGCGGCACGGTTCGGGCATCCAGTCGTAACCGCGAAAGCGGTTGAAGCCGAACGAGTCGTACCAGATGTGCTGCATGCTGTGGTCGCGCACGTTGGGAAATTGTACCGGCAGCTGTCGGGCACCATGGCAGGGCAGGGCAGTGCCGTCCGGAGTTACCGTCAGAAAGATACTGCCCCAGCCGTTCATGCAGGCTTTCGGGCGTTCTTCATAGTAGTCCGGGGTGACGAAAATCAGCTTGCACGGATGCCCTTCGGCTTCCAGTTTGGCGCGGTATTCGTTGGTGATGCGTTCGGCGCGCACCAGTTGTTCCTTGGTCGGCAACAGGCCGACACGGTTGAGCTGCGCCCAGCCGTAGAACTGGCAGGTGGCGAGTTCGACGAAGTCGGCCTCAAGCGCGATGCACCGCTCAATGATGCGGTCGATCTTGTCGATGTTGTGCCGATGGGTGACGAAGTTCAGCACCATCGGATAGCCGTGGGCCTTCACCGCGCGAGCCATTTCCAGCTTCTGCGCGAAGGCCTTTTTCGAACCGGCGAGCAGGTTGTTCACTTGCTCGTCACTGGCCTGAAAACTGATCTGGATGTGATCGAGCCCCGCCTTCTTGAAGTCGCTGATCTTCTGCTCGGTCAGGCCGATGCCGGAGGTGATCAGGTTGGTGTAGAAACCCAGTTGCCGTGCTTCGCGGATCAGCTCGGCGAGGTCCTGGCGCACCAGCGGCTCACCACCGGAAAAGCCCAGTTGCGCCGCGCCCATCTCCCGCGCTTCGCGGAACACCTTGATCCACTGCTCGGTGCTCAACTCTTTGCCCTGCTCGGCGAAATCCAGCGGATTGGAGCAGTACGGGCATTGCAGCGGGCAGCGGTAGGTCAGCTCGGCGAGCAGCCACAGCGGCAGGCCGACTTCAGGTTTTGGCGGTACTTGCACCGATGCCTCAGGCAAGTTCGATCCAGTGCTGCGCACGGGCAACCTCCATGAATTGCTCGATGTCTTCACCGAGCTCAGGCACGCCGGGGAACTGCTCGTCGAGTTTGGCGATGATCGCCGCGACATCGCGTTCACCGTCGATCAAGCCGCCGATCAGCGCGGCGCTGTCGTTGAGCTTGATCATGCCCTCGGGGTAGAGCAGCACGTGGCCTTTTTGCGCCGGTTCATACTGAAAACGGTAGCCGGGACGCCAGGTCGGGATCTTGCTGCGATCAAAACTCATAGGGTGATTCCTTTGTGCCAGACCCGCTGCTCGGTGACGCTGTGATATGGCGGGCGGTTCAGTTCGTAAGCCATGCTCATGGCATCGAGCATGCTCCAAAGAATGTCCAGTTTGAACTGGAGAATTTCCAGCATGCGTTCCTGACCCTCGCGGGTCTTGTAGTGTTCGAGCGTGATCGCCAGACCATGCTCGACATCGCGCCGCGCCTGACCGAGGCGGGTGCGGAAGTATTCGTAACCGGCCGGGTCGATCCACGGGTAATGCTGCGGCCAGCTGTCGAGGCGCGACTGGTGGATCTGCGGCGCGAACAGTTCGGTCAACGAGCTGCTGGCGGCTTCCTGCCAACTGGCGCGGCGGGCGAAGTTGACGTAAGCGTCGACGGCGAAACGCACGCCGGGCAGCACCAGTTCCTGGGAGCGCAGTTGATCCGGGTCGAGGCCGACCGCCTGACCGAGGCGCAGCCAGGCTTCGATGCCACCGTCTTCACCGGGGGCGCCGTCGTGGTCGAGCAGGCGTTGAATCCACTCGCGACGGATCTCGCGATCCGGGCAGTTGGCGAGGATCGCCGCGTCTTTCAGGGGGATGTTCACCTGATAATAGAAGCGGTTGGCAACCCAGCCCTGAATCTGCTCGCGGGTGGCACGGCCTTCATACATCGCCACATGGTATGGGTGGTAGATGTGGTAATAGGCGCCTTTGGCGCGCAGGGCCGCTTCGAATTCGGTGGGGGACATTGGCGTGTCAGTCATTGCGGTTCTCCGGGGGAACAACCCTAGAAATATCTGGTGTGTGTCGGCCTTATCGCGAGCAGGCTCACTCCTACAGGTGATCGCATTCCAATGTAGGAGTGAGCCTGCTCGCGATAGACCGCGCAGCGGTCTCAAAGGCTTACAGCACAATACTCATGCCGTCATAAGCCACTTCAACATTACGCCGCGCCAGCTCCGCGCGCTCCGGCGAATCTTCATCGAGAATCGGGTTGGTGTTGTTGATGTGGATAAGCACCTTGCGTTGCTCAGGCAACTGCTCCAGCACTTCGAGCATGCCGCCGGGGCCGTTCTGCGCCAGGTGGCCCATCTCGCGACCGGTGCGGGTGCCGACGCCACGGCGCTGCATTTCATCGTCGTCCCACAGCGTGCCGTCCACCAGCAGGCAGTCGCTGCCGGCCATGATCTCCAGCAGCGGCGCGTCGACCTTGCCCAGGCCGGGGGCATAAAACAGTTTGCCGCCGGTGTTGAGGTCTTCGACGATCAGGCCGATGTTGTCGCCCGGGTGCGGGTCGAAACGGTGCGGCGAGTACGGTGGCGCGGCGCTGCGCAATGGCAGCGGGGTGAAACGCAGATTCGGGCAGGCAGCGACGGTGAAGCTCTGGTCGAGCTCGATGCGATTCCAGTTCAACCCGCCGTTCCAGTGGGTCAGCATCTTGAATAGCGGGAAACCGGTGCTCAAATCCTCGTGAACCATGTCCGTGCACCAGACCTGATGCGGGCAGCCTTCGCGCAGGCTGAGCAGGCCGGTGGTGTGGTCGATCTGGCTGTCCATCAGGATGATCGCGCTGATGCCGGTGTCGCGCAATGCACGGCCCGGTTGCATCGGGGCGAAGCTCTGCAGTTGCGCGCGGATGTCCGGCGAAGCGTTGCACAGCACCCAGTTCACGCCGTCATCGGAAATCGCGATGGACGATTGGGTGCGGGCCTTGGCATTCAGGCTGCCGTCGCGAAAACCTGCGCAATTGACGCAGTTGCAGTTCCACTGCGGGAATCCGCCACCGGCGGCCGAACCCAGAATCTGGACGAACATGAACGCTCCAATCTTTCAACGCTGAAAATAAAACGCCCCGGCGAGCCGAGGCGTTGCACTGCAAGTCTGCGTAGACAGAACTCAGCGGCTGGCGAAGTACATGGTGACTTCGAAGCCGATACGCAGGTCGGTGTAAGCCGGTTTTGTCCAGGACATAAGGTGACTCCTCATTGGGTGGGTGGGATAGCGCTATCCATAGGTATAGTCCACGGCAGCGCAGGGATGTTCCAAATAGTTAGGCTGCTATGTTACTCAAAATTTCAACGGTATTGCCCGTGAATCTTTGAGAAAGCTCCTTGCAGCCTGGGTAATGATCATTTTGTCGCTTGCCACGGCGCGCCGGGTGACGATTCGCTGGCCAGGCACAGCCGGCCGCCCTCGGCGTTGAGCAAGCGCTGCGCTGCCGCCAGCAATGCTGAGCGTTGCAGTTGACCGATGGCCGTGTGCAGTTGCGCCAGATAATCCGACGAGTGGCCAGCGAGCTTCGCCTGCCACAGCAACTCGGCGGCGTCTTTGCCGGACAGATGACTCTCAGCGAACTGATCCGCGAGTGACTGGCGTTGCTGGTTGAAGCACTCTTCGTCGAGGTTTTCGATCAGCGCAGGAATGCCCTCGAGGAACTGCTGGATATGCCCAAGCAGTTCAACTGGCGAAGTATTTGGCGACTGCACACCGAACAGCAATCCACTCTGGCCATGCATCTGCCGCAAGGCGCTGAACACCGCATAGCCCAATTGCAATTCGACCCGCAGACGCTGATAGAACGGGGTCTGGCACAGTTGCGCGAGCAGGCGCCAGGCGGCCTCATCGACGATCTCGCGGCTGGCGGTCGGGCAGAACAGCAGCAAGGCGTGTTCGCTGGACGCGGTGTCGATGTGGCTCCATAGATGTTGCGTGTTGATCGTCGGTGCTGTCGGCAATTGATTATCGGGTGTGCCGGGAATGCGGCTCAGGGCCAGGCCCATGGCAGATTGCGTCTGCGCGTTGAGGCCAAGAGCCAGTCCGTCCCAGCGCGAACTTGTCCACAGCTGTCTGGCGTCGTTCGACTCGACGGCCGATGGCAGGCAATGTTCAGGCAGTGCCTTGAGCAACTGGCGGATCGGTATCAGGGGTGCTTCCGGCTCTGCGCTCGCTGAATCGGCGTCAATTTGCGTCAGACATTTCAGCGCGTGTTCCAGGACACTGGGCATCGGCTCCTGCAGGCCGCTCAGTTTCAGTAGCCACTGCGTACCGGTGGCACTGAACGCCAACTCGACGCCGGCCTGCCGCGCATCTTCCTGCGTTTCCCGCAGACTGCGTTGCAGCTTGGCTTGCAGGTCGGTTCTGGCAGCCGCCTCCGTTTGCCAACGCAGGTAAATCGCGCCGTGATCGCTATGATCCGGCAACGCCTGGCTGAATTGCATCGGTGAACGCTCACGCCGTCCGCGCGAGCGATCCTGAGCGAAAGTCCGCAAACCACGATGGGCGCTGGTCTGGCCGCGAATCAGGCCGGCGTTGGCCAGCGGTTCACTGGAGCGCAGGAAAGGGTTGGCGGCAGGCAGATGCCAATGGTCGCTGAAGTTATTCACAACACCGAAGTCGCGCAGGATCTGTTTGAGCGCGACGACGGCGTTTTCCGACAGACCGTTTTCGCGTTGTTCGCTGTCGAGCCGCGCCAGTTGCAGGGCGCCGCTGATTTGCTGCTGACGCTCAAGCAGGCTGGCGTATTCCTCACGCAACGCCGCCCAGTCCTGTTGCGCGGCAAAGAAGCTCAACCAGTCCAGCAGTTGTTCACGAATGGTGCTGAGAGATTCGGCGGAGGCGGTGAATTGCAGATGAAGCAGCGCTTGTCCGGCGAACTGATACAGCGGCACGGCTTTCAAACTATCCGCGAGGTGTTGTTGCTGCAAATGGGCGAGCAAACCGCCGGGCTTGGCGCTGTTCAGCCAATGGCAGAGAAACGCCAGCGCTTCGGCGGACGAGTCGGGCAGTGCTTCGAAAGCGAACAACAGATTGCCGCTGCGCTCGCCGACCTGTTGATAACTTTTCACCGTCAATGGCAGCGGCGCTGCCTGCTCGACCTTATCCCCAACCGGCAGCGCGGCGGCAAACTGCTGCGCCAGCAAGCGCAATTCCTCAACGCTCTGTGGCCCGACAAGGCTCAGCGTCATTTGTCCGGTGCGATAAAACTGCTGATGGAAATCCTTCAACGCCTGTTGAAACGCCGGCAACTCAACTTTCAGGCTGTCGCGATTCCCCGCATGAAATCCGCGCAGCGGATGTGTGGCGGGTAACCCTTGGTACAACGCCAGTTCCTGCTGAGCCGTGGGGTCTTGCGACCACGCGACAAATTCCGCATCCAGCACTTCCCGTTCGCGCAATTGATCGTCCGGATTCATACGCGGCTGGGCGAGCATGTCTGACAGACGCTCAAGCCCGGCGCTGAAGGCCGAGGTCGGCAGTTCGAAGAAGAAGTCGGTGCTGCGTTCTCGGGTGCTGGCATTCACTTGCCCACCGTGACTTTGCACGTAGGCCATCAGCGCCTGACTCGCAGGAAAACGCTCAGTGCCGAGAAACAATAAATGCTCAAGGAAATGCGCCAGCCCCGGCCACTCCAGTGGCGCATCATGGCTACCGGCCGCCACCCGCAACGCAGCGGCGCTGCGCTTCAAACCGGGCACTTGACGCAGGGTCACGCGCAAGCCGTTGGCCAGGGTTTCAGTGTGGGGGCGGGGATGAGTCGGCGCAGGCATGGGCACTTCCAGAACAGTGAAGTGCCAATGCTAGCGGATTGCGTGGGGTCAGCGCTTGCTCAGTGCGTCGTAAAGCTCGGGACGGCGGTCACAGAGGTAGCGATTGGCAGCGCGCGAGTCGTCCATCAACTGACGATTCAGCTCACCGACGATCAACGCTTCATCGAGTCCGGCCTGGGCGATCCGGCTGCCGTCCGGTGCGGCGATGCTGCTTTGCCCGCAATAGTGGATCTCGCCTTCATGTCCGCAATAGTTGGCGTAGGCCACGTAGCACTGGTTTTCGAAGGCGCGGGAACGCACGGTGACGTCGGCGACGAAATCGAACGGAATCATGTTTGCCGTTGGCACCAGGATCAGTTCGGCGCCGGCCAGCGCCAGACGCCGCGCGTTCTCGGGAAACTCCAGGTCGTAGCAGATCAGGAAACCGAGCTTCCAGCCGTTGAACTCAACCACCGGAAACGCATCCTCGCCGGGGCTGAACATCGACCGGTCCAGGTCGCCGAACAGATGGGTCTTGCGGTAATTGCACAGGCGCTCGCCGTGCGCGTCGATCAACTGCACGGCGTTGTAGATCTGCCCGTCGGCCGTGCGCTCGGGGTAACCGTAAGCAATCGCCAGCCCGGCGGCTTTGGCGATTCGAGCGATCTGTTGCGCCCATTCACCGTTGTAGACCTCGGCCAGCGTACTGACTGCCTCGGCGCCGATGTTGTAGCCGGTCATGAACATCTCCGGCAGCACCAGCAGGTCGGCACCCTTGGCCTCCATCGCCAGTTGCTGCAGGCGATGCAGGTTGGCGGCGGGTTCCAGGGGCAGCGGTGGACATTGGTAAAGGGCTACACGCATCGGGGATTCCTCTTACTCGGGCAGGGCGATAGGGCCGATGTCTTTGAACACATCACCCGGGCCCGGGTTCTCTTTATGTGTCGAACCGCCGAAGTGTTTCATGATGCCCCACACTGCATTGAGCGAGGTTTGCACCGCGCCTTCGACCCATGCCGGCGTCCACGATACGTCATCGCCGGCGATGAAAATCCCGCGCTGTTCGGCTGGCATGTCGTCCTGCATGAAGTGCGCGTACATGCGCTGGTTGTAGCGATAGTGGCCGGGCAGGGCGCCTTTGAACGCGCCGAGGAAATGCGGGTCGGCTTCCCACGACACGGTGATCGGATCGCCGATGATCCGCGCGGCGATGTCGACTTTCGGGTAGATCTTCTTCAGCGCGTTCAACGCCAGCTCTACGCGTTTCTCCACCGGGTGCGGCAGCATCTTCAGCGCGTCGCTCATCCACGAGTACGACAGGCAGATCACGCCCGGCTTGTCGTCGCCGTTATCGAACAGATAAGTGCCACGGGTCAGGCGATCGGTGAGGGTCATGCTCATCAGGTCGCGGCCGGTTTCCGGGTCCTTGTCCTTCCAGAATGGCCGGTCGACCATGACAAAGGTCTTCGACGACTGCATGTAGCGCGTGCGGTCCAGCGCCATCCACATCTTCTGCGAGAACAGGGTTTCGTCGCATTCGATCTGCGTGGTCAGCAGCCAGCTCTGGCAGGTGGTCAGCACGGCGGCGTATTCGCGGGTGTCGCCGTTGTTGTCGGTGACGGCGAAACGGCCGTCCGGCGCGTGGGCGATTTTCTTCACCCCTGAACGCGGCGCGCCACGGTGCAGGGATTTCAGGCTGGTGCCTTCCGGCCAGTGCACGCAACGCTGCGGTACATGGCGCCAGATGCCTTGCGGCACTTGCTCCACACCACCGACCACCAGGTGCTGGTGATCGTCGCAGTTGGTCATCACCACGCGGAAGATTTCCAGCATCGAGTTGGGGAAGTCCGAGTCCCACCCGCCAGTGCCGAAACCGACCTGACCGAACACTTCGCGGTGATGGAATGACAGTTTGGCGAAGGCCTTGGACGTGGCCACGAAGTCGTAAAAGGTGCGGTCGTCCCACAGCGGAACGAGCTTGTTCCACAGTTCTTTGAGGCGTGGTACGTCGCGGTCACGGATCGCTTGCTGGATATCGGCGAACTGCGAACCGGCCTCCAGCGCATCCGCCCAGGCGTCAGCCACTTCCTGGAACAGTGCAGGAAGATCCTTCAGGCTTTGTGCGTAATGGGTTTTGCCTTCCAGGTCGATCACCGTGCTGCCGGAGGCCGGCGTCAGTGGGTTCGGAAAAGGTTTGGTCTCGAGGCCGAGCTTGTCGACGTAGTGATAGAACGCCGTGGAGGACACGGGGAAACGCATGCCGCCCAGTTCCGCGACGATGCCATCGGTGCCGTTGAACGCTTGCGAACGCAGACGGCCGCCCAGTTTCGAGGCCTCGTACACCACTGGTTTCAAGCCGAGCTTCATCAGTTCGTAAGCGGCCACCAGACCCGCGATACCGGCGCCGACAATCGCCACTTCAGCGCCGTGATGGTGTTCAGGAATACTGCCGAGGCCGGCCGGGTGTTCGATCCAGTCGTCGAAGGCAAACGGAAAGTCCGGGCCGAAAATGGTAACGGGTTTCTTACCGTCTGCAGGATGGCGATTGTTCTTGTTCATGGCTGACCTTGCTGGCGAACCGACGCGGGATGCGCGTCTGAGTATAGGAAAAGATGCCAGCCATTCTAGGGAGCGTAGAACACGTTAATAAGACGCAAAGTGTCGTCGTTTTGCCATTCTATTGAACAAAGTGACAATCTTTGACTGCACTTCGATTATTTTTGGAACGGGCTCGCCCGCGAAGGCGATGTTCCCTCCACCCAGGAAGGCGGCTGTGACAGACCGCTTTCGCGAGCAAGCCCGCTCCCACAGTGGAGTTGTGTCTGGCGCAGATTCTGTGTTCAACCCGGTCAAATGCGGGAGCGGGCTTGCTCGCGAAGAGGCCCTATTTGCCAATCGGAGGGTTATTGCCATTACTCAAACCGGCTGCCCGCGATCAATCTTGCTACTCAAAATGATTGAGGTCGTGGTCTTCTCTACCCCATCCACACTGCCAATCTGATCCAGCAACTGATCCAGCTGCTCCGGCGAGTCCGTGCGCAACCACGCCACGTAATCAAATTCGCCACTCACCGCACACAACTGCTGCACCTGCGCCATGGCGCTCAATCGACGTAGCACCTCTTTGCCAGAGCGCGGCTGCACCTTGATCCCGACATACGCCTGCAACCCGCCATCGACCACGCGCTGGCCCAGACGCACGCCATAACCGGTGATCACTTTGGCCTTCTCCAGTCGCGCCAGTCGCGATGTGACGGTGGTCCGCGCAATGCCCAGTTGCCTGGCAAGCATGGCCACACTTTCACGGGCGTTGATCTGCAGGGCGGCGATCAGCTGGCGGTCGATTTCGTCGAGAGCAGGAGGGCGAATGTCGGGCAACGGTTGGCTCCAGGGAGTGTCGGGGCGGAGAATCGGGACATGTTACAGGCACAGGGCACGCTGGGCAGCAAACTGGCTATGGCAGTTGCCCTCGCGTGGGTCCAAGCGCTATCACCGGCGCGTCAGCAGGCAGCAAAGCGTGCTGATTTCGGTGGCGCAAGCTACTCCGGGCCAGTGAGCGGGATAGGCGGGCAACCCTGAAAGAAAAGGCCGATATTCAGATTTACAGAAAGCCCCGATGCGCAAGCGTCGGGGCTTTTTGCTTTCTTTCAAACGGATTTGTCAGCGTTCCGCATCTCAAGGATGTACCGCACATTATGTGGTTTTACCTTTAGGTAGCCTCCTCGACCCAAGTCGGAAACTTCGCAACTTGCCTACAGTGTTCGAGGAAGAAAGATTGTCCCCTCAGCCGATCGCCCATGAAAAAGCCGCGTATGTAGCGCGGCTTTCAAATGTGGTAGGCCCACAAGGACTTGAACTGGACCAAAGGATAATGAGTTGTCTAGTGAAACCTAAGCCTAAGGTAATCGGGTGTAAGGGAGGAAAGATAATGCAAGCTCAACGTACTTTAAATACTGAGCTGAGCGTAGTTTCGCGAAAGTGATGAAAACATAGCCCTGTACCTTTGGTGTACCTGTTTGAAGCTGACGGCCTCTGGTTCCTGGCGTTGAAGAAATGACCGAAAAAAACCGATCAGTCCCAGAATGGGAAGAACACGTAGTAAGGAAATGCTCCGAAGTGTCTTATACCCGAACCAGCCCTTCGTCACGGAGCTTGACTCGCAGCACATCGAAAAAGATTACCGGGTACATCTGTTCTTTGTCTCCATGTCATGTGGTAATGTGACGCACTGTCCGTGGACGCTTTGTATTCAAAAGCTTCAAATCAGCCCATGACCGAATCTCTTCTACTACTTAGTCAAGCCATAAAAAAACAGCGTCTTAAGATTGGACTCTCGCAAGAGGAACTAGCCAACCGATGCGGGTTTGACCGTACCTATATCAGCATGCTCGAAAGAGGTAAACGAAATCCTTCTTTTTTAAATTTGCTGAAACTCGCTAAGGGTCTAGAAACCCCAATTTCAAAACTGACAGAGTCTTACGATGGCCTTAACTCCGATAGATGAAATTCATGCGCTACAAATACAAGCTGGCGTCCTGGGGCGTAAAGCGGGTCACTTCTTTGAAGACTGTATAACCAAAGAAATAAACACGCTTACATATCCATTCCAGACTGCGTTAATTGGACAGTCCCATGTGTTCTCTGGCGATCCCGCGTTATTGCTATTAAACTACATCGGGAATCGAGAAGGTATACGCACTATCCAGTCAGCCGTGGCTATTTCCACAGGCGCCCTTGCCACTTCGGAAGCAGGCAAGCAGTGGCTATCCATAAATGGGGCTAGCGTCTCGAGATGCAAAAGTGATTTGGTTATTACCTTAGTTGCGGATAATAATCAAACTATTACTGTTGGCGTTTCAACCAAGCAGTGCAATAATAGAATCCCCACCAATGCCCAATTGTATTTTACAACAGCCATTGGTTTTTCTAATCTTTTGCGTTCAAACGGTATATCTGTCTCTGATCGAGCGGTATATGCGCTTCGACAATTTTGCGGAGATCAAGGGTTTCGGCCACTAGACGAATTAAATAACAGTACTCGACTAACTGATCCCCGTCGCTATTTCTGGGAAGAAATCGATGCACAGGGACGACTGGAGTGGGAGGAAATTTTCACGTATCAACAAGACCAAGTGTCACGTCTTTTGTTTCAGAAAGCCTATCTCAATGATCCTTTCACTCCGGATTACATTCTGCACAAAACAAAGGCGTCAAGCGGCTGGAACCAAACAGAGGTGGCCATTTATTCAGTCGATGAAATCATTGATTTGAGCCGGGCTTATGGGGGCTTTCGCAAGCGGTCTTATTCCGTGAGAAAAGGAAGTTATAAAGACCCGCAAGGGGTCGAACATGACGCACCACGGTTTGGAATTATCCAAATGCAACGTGGTGGCCAGGCCCAGCACCCGCAGCAGCTTCAGTTTAATTTGGAAGCCGGCTACTTTTACAAGATTTAATCGTTTTCGATCAGGTGCTTGGCTATTTTATAGGCGAGCATCGGAGGCACCGCATTACCGATACCTGTTCGAATGGCGCCCAAAGTTCCCTCAAACTTGTATCCATCGGGGAATGACTGAAGACGTGACGCCTCGCGAATGGTCAATGACCGTGTCGCTATGGGGTGCACATTGTTACAGCCGGATATCATCCCAAACGTAGTTTGAACCGTTGCACCCGGCTTTTCCCAAACTTGCCGCTTGTAGGTGGTGTTATAGCCAGAAGGCGGTCGTTTAGTGACATCTTCATTGTCATGGGCGCTGAAGCCTTCTTGCACATCCCAAAGCCAGTCAACCACGTGCGATGGATGTTTTACCGCTTCATGCAAGTGCACCTCTGATTTTTCTCCCGACTCTATGAAGGGTAGATCGGAACAGGCGTCCGCAAAAGTTCTGACTTTTTCAAAGCCAGAAAACAGATCGACATTATCTTTGTGGGTTGGCTCCGGCATAGAGGGGACAAAGTCCACATCATGACGCACTGCAATGAATATCACTCGGTCACGATGTTGGGGTACGCCAAAATTCTTCGCGTTGACTTCGAAATATTCAACGCGATAACCATGGTTTTTAAACTCTCGACGAATATCATCCTTAACAAAGCCGCCGTCCGCATTTTTCATAGAGGTTAAAAGCCGCACGTTTTCCAAAACAGCAAATTTTGGTTTAAACGCATCAACAAACCGAAGATAGTGCTTAAATAACATATTTCTAGGGTCAGTAACCTCTCTCTTGCCGGAAAGACTGAAACCTTGGCAAGGCGGTCCACCAATAATTACATCGACAGTGCCCAGCGATGCTGAAAAAGAATCCAAGGATTCTTTGGTGACACTAGTTATATCTGAACCAATTTCTACCGAATCTGGAAAGTTAAGTTTATATATTTCCCTTAGGGCCGACTCTTTTTCAACAAAACCTTTTATTTTAAAGCCGGCAGCCGAAAATCCTAAACTAAAGCCCCCACAGCCAGAAAAAAGACTGACCGCAGAAAGGTTATTGTTTTTTTCGTTATTATGGCGTGCAAAAATACTATCCAGTTCAGACTTGTATGATGCATTGCCAGGTGTCAGGCTGGCTTTTGCGACCCGTTCGGGGATCACATTAGCTGCGGTATAAGTATGTGCCCTATATCGCTTGGGGCGACTCACCGTAGTATTCACACTTTCAAGATTTGAAATAGTATCAAACACGCGCGTAAGCATTGCTTGTGACATTGGGGCCTTGCCCAACTCGAAAGCAGAAAGTATATGTTGTGATATACCCGTGAGTTCCGCAAGTTTTGCCTGCGACAATCCCAGCTTTTGGCGATGTTCTCGAAGATTAATATTATCTATATTCATGGTGATGAATTGTCTACATTTGAAATCGGGTGTCAATATTTTTAAGGCAGCGCCTTCGCGCAGCGCGCTCACCGGCTAGGCCCTCTTAAGAGAGAGTCTCCACTTGCCGAAACAGAGCAAAAGCGCCCCTGGAGAGCAAAAAGCAGGAAAAATAATGGCTGAACCAGCCAGGTGCTCAATCATAACCGTGAACTGAATGCTAGCAAGAACAGCGCGCAAGGCATCGCGCTTGTCTTCGGACAACCTGTGCCACTTGTCGGTTTAGTCCATTGGCGAGGCCCATAATAAGCGGTAGGCACGGCAACACCAGTCAGCGCCAGGCCTGCCATAAATTCTCGTCGAGAAATCGTCATTGCTCTACCTGTGTCAGCCATGAACCAGGCTTTATCCAAGTACGTTCGTGAAAGCTGATCAGAGGGCTAAATTCCCAAGGCGCTGATGCGTCTCCACTACAGGAAAACCTTTTTCGGGGGCGAGAGATGTCAGTCGCTACCAGTCTTGTGCAGATCAGCCGGACCGAATCACTCCGGCGCCGTCCGCGGCCTTTATCAATTCAACGAATCGCTTTTACTGGCCCGTCAGAGACAGCGGGAATCGAATGCCCGCAGCTAGCCGAGGTTTTTGGCCGGGCTTTGGCGGCTGCCACTGCCAGCCTCTGAATTCCCTTCACCTTGAGCATTCCTTCTACAGACCGGCTGCGCAACTCAGTGCAGCCCACCCTACAACGATGGAGACACAACATGACTTCAGTATTCGACCGCGAGGACATCCTCTTTCAGGTCGTGGTCAACCACGAAGAGCAATATTCGATCTGGCCCGACTACAAGGCCGTGCCTGCCGGCTGGCGCACCGTCGGCAAAAGCGGTCTGAAAAAGGAATGCCTGGCTTACATTGAAGAAACCTGGACCGACATGCGTCCGCTGAGCCTGCGGCAGAAGATGGAAGAGCAGGCGACTGTGGCTCTCTGAAGTTCTTGCGCAAATAAGAAACCGCAGGCCTGGTAAGGTCAGCGGGTTTTTTCGGTCTGGAATCTGTGTGACGAGCGCGCTGCGATGACTTCCGCAGAAAGGGCAGCCAGTGAGTATTTTCCCAGGTGCTCGATGAGCTTTTTGGCTTTGGATATTTCACTATGCTGGGCTGTGGATTTCTTGGTGGTGGTGATATCGCTGAGATAGCGTGCGAGTGCCGCTTCCAGCGTCATACGCTCAGAACCGCTGCGCTGGATGTACACACTCCGCACCATTTCGTCTTCGGTACGCCGAGACCAGTCCTCCGCATCACGCTTGGATGCGAAAGGTTCCGGCGACGGTGGGCCAGCCAGTTTTGCGAATGAGTGCCTTCCAGGTGCCGGAAGGGGTCTTTACGGGAGTTGCCATGGGAGGGTGCTCTAGGCGGCTGGCGAACCAGGACTGTGCCTGAATTGTACCCTTGGACCCTAAGACTGCATCGGAGATGGTTCCGCCAGAAACACGAAAGCCGCGCATTGCGCGGCTTTAAGTGTGGTGGGCCCACACGGACTTGAACCGTGGACCAAAGGATTATGAGTCCTCTGCTCTAACCAACTGAGCTATAGGCCCTCAGTAGGCCGCGGATTATAGCGACGGTTTGGCGGCTGTGCTATCCGAATAATCCGATACGTTTACACGAAGAAAGGTTGCGGCGAATTCTTCCGGAGGCAGCGGCAGGCTGACGATGTAGCCCTGGATTTGTTCGCAGCCCTCGGCGGCGAGGAATTGTTGCTGTGCCTGGGTCTCGACGCCTTCGGCAATCACGGTGAATTGCATGCTCCGGCCCAAGGCGATGATCGCGCGGACAATCGCCGCGTCGTGCGGGTCATCGGGCAGTCCGCGAACAAAAGACTGGTCGATCTTGAGGATGTCCAGCGGCAGGCGTTTGAGATAGCTGAGTGAAGAATAACCGGTGCCGAAGTCGTCGATCGCCAGTTGTACGCCAAGGTGTTTGAGCTGGTGCAGCACCGCCAGGGCTTCTTCGGCCTGGCTCATGATGAAGTTTTCGGTAATTTCAAGTTGCAGTAAATCCGGCTGCAGACGGTTGTCCCTGAGCAGTTGTTCGATGCGCCCGAGCAGATTCGGCTGGCGCAGTTGCGCGCCGGCAAGGTTGACCGACAGCGGGCCGAGGCTGTCGTAGATCTGGCTCCACTCGAACATCTGCCGGCAGGCGGTCTCGAGCACCCAATCACCGATCTGCAGGATCATCCCGTTCTCTTCGGCCAGCGGGATGAAGTGCTCCGGCGGCACCTCGCCGAAGGTCGGGTGGCGCCAGCGGATCAGCGCTTCGGCGCCGACCAGGCGATGGTCGTCGAGGCTGATTTTCGGTTGGTAGTAGAGGAACAACTCTTCGCGCTCGATGGCCCGGCGCAGTTCATGTTCCAGCGCCACACGTTCGCTGGCCTGGGCGGTGAGGTCACGGGTGTAGCTTTCGACGCGGTTGCGGCCCTTGGCCTTGGAGCGGTACATCGCCGCGTCGGCGTTTTTCACCAGCGTGGCGACGTCACAGCCGTCCCGTGGGTACAGGCTGGTGCCGATGCTGGCGCTGATGAAAAACTCGTGCTCACCGGCCTGGAACGGTGCGCCAAAGCAGTTGAGCAGTTTGGTGGCGATATTGTCAGCATCGCTGGCCTGTTGCAGACCCGGCAGCAGAATAATGAATTCGTCACCGCCCAGTCGTGCGACGGTGTCGATGTCGCGCAGCTGTTCTTTCAAACGCACGGCAATGCCTTTGAGCAGCAGGTCGCCAACCGGGTGGCCGAGGCTGTCGTTGATGTGTTTGAAACGGTCGAGATCGAGGAACAGCACCGCGCCCTGACCACCGTTTTCCTGCTGGCTGTTCAGTGCGGTGAGCAGGCGGCTTTCAAACAACGTGCGATTCGGCAGGCCGGTGAGCGGGTCGTGGTGCGCTTGATAATCGAGCTTGGCCTGCGCGTGTTTGAGGCTGGAAATATCGGCAAACACCGCGACGAAGTGAGTGATGAACTTGTCGCGATTGCGCACGGCGCTGATGGTTAGCCAGCTCGGGTACAGCTCGCCGTTCTTGCGCCGGTTGGAAATCTCGCCCTGCCAATGTCCTTCAGCGGTCAACTGGTGCCACATCGCCGCATAGAACGCGCTGTCGTGCAGACCGGAGGCGAGCAGGCGCGGGGTGTGGCCAAGGGCTTCGCTTTCGCTGTAGCCGGTGATTTCGCTGAACGCGCGGTTGACCGCGCTGATGTGCTGCTGGGTGTCGGTGATCAGCACGCCCTCGGCGGTGCTCTCGAATACGGTGGCTGCCTGCTGCAGCTTTTCCTGCATCAGGTGACGCTCGGTGATGTCCCGGGCGATGGTCAGCATGCAGTCGTCTTCGCCGATCGGTAGCGGCCGGCTGGACACTTCGCACAGGCGTATCTGCCCGTCACTGCGACGGATATGGCAGGTGAAGTCGCGAACGAAACCGTCGCGGTGCAGCAGATCGAGCATCTGCTTGCGTTCGTTGAGGTTGACCCAGATTCCCAGGTCCAGCGCGGAACGGTCCACCGACATCGCACTGTTGAACCCGGTGATGCGGCTGAAGCCTTCGTTGACCTCTAGCAACAGGCCGTCGCTCTGACGCGACAGCAGCAAGCCGTCGGGTGAGGCATGAAAAGCCTTGGCGAACTTCTCTTCGGAGGTTTGCAGTTGCTGCTGGGTTTCCTTGAGCTGAGTGATGTCGCGTACCACGACTACCAATGCGGGAGTGGTGTCGAGGTCGAACGGTTCGGCGGAGATCAGGCCGGTGAAAACCTGGCCGTTATTGCGGCGAAAGGGCATCTCCAGGTTGCGAATGCTGCCGGCCTGCAAACGCTGCAACAGTCCCGGGCCGACACCGGGGATGCCCCAGATATTCAATTCCGTGGCGGTCTGGCCGACCACATCTTCCGCCTTCAGGCCGATCTGCTCCTCAAAGGCTTCATTGACCTCCAGCAGACAGCCGTCGGACAACCGCGCGATCACCAGGATGTCCGGGCATTGCTGGAATACCGAGGCGAACTTCTGTTCCGACAGGCGCAGCGCTTCCTCTGTGCGCTTGGTTTCACTGATGTCGATCATCAGCCCGCGCATCACCGGCTCGTGCCCGTGTTCGATCAGGCTGACGATGTCACGCACCCACAGACAGCGTCCGTCCGCGGTGATCACCCGATAGTCGAGGGTGTGATCGCGTCCTTCGCGCACTGCGTCATCGCAAATGGCCTGGGCGCGGGTCAGGTCGGCGGGGTGGATGATGTTGCGCCAGAAGCCTGGAATCAGCCAGTGCGCTTGTGGATAGCCGAGCAGATCCTCGGCATGCGGCGACACGTAGCTGTAGGTGAAGTCGCTCATGCGCGCTTCCCAGGCGATGGCCGACAGGCTCTCGACCAGTCCGCGATAGTGATATTCGCTGCTGCGCAGTTCCTGTTCGAGATCGACGCGGCGGGCGATCTCAGAACTCAGGCGGCGATTGATACGAATGACCACCGCGAGGACGATCACCAGCAGCAACAGGCCCGGCAAACCGTAGATCAGCAGGTCCGACCAGAATGTCCGATGGTCCAGAACATTGCCGACCCAGTGCTCCTGAATGCTGCTGATTTCCTCGGGGCTCATGTCCGCCAGGACTTTGTCCAGAATGCCCACCAGCATTTTGTTGTCACGGGGTACGCCCATGGCCAACTGATAGCGATACGGGGTTTCGCCGCTCACGTATAAACCGTCGAGCTTGAGCTGGCGCAGGCTCCAGACGCTGGAAGCGAGATCGCCGACCACCGCGTCAACCTCATCGGTAGCCAGGGCCTGCAAGGCCGAACTGACATTGGGCATGGCCACCAGATTCAGGTCGGGATGGTGGGTGCGCAGCAGTTCGTGGGGGGCGTAGTTCTCCACCACGGCGATCTTCAGACCGTACAGGTCTTCGATTTTGCGCGGCTGCGCGCCGCCGATGTGGGCGAGGATCACGATCGGGAAGTCGAGGTAGGGGCGGGTAAACGAAAGATAGTTCTGCCGTTCGGGCGTGGACATGATCCCTGGCAGCAGATCGATCTTGCCGGTTTTCACCTGCGCCAGGACTTCGGTCCAGCTCGAGGGCTCGATCGGGGTCAGATTGACGGCCAGGCGTTGGCGGATCACGTCGATGTAATCAGCGGCCAGGCCCTGATAGCGATTCTGTTCATCGCGGAACTCGAACGGCGGCCACGAGGCATCGACACCCAGGCGCAAGTCCGGGTGAGCCGCCAGCCAGCTACGTTCTTCATCGGTCAGAGTCAGCGCGTCAGCCGTTGCGGTCCAGATCATCAGTGACAGCAAGAAAAGCACGGGCGCCAGTCTGGGCATAACCGTCTCGTTATGGCACGGGATTCATTGTTTCGAGTGTAGACGGGGTATGCCGGGGAGGGGCGGTGCGAGGGATTTAATCTGCCGCATAAACAAAACCCCCGGCCTGGGCCGGGGGTTCTGGTATCACTCGTCGAGGAAGGAGCGCAGATGCTCGCTTCGCGTCGGGTGGCGCAGCTTGCGCAGCGCCTTGGCTTCGATCTGACGGATCCGCTCACGCGTTACGTCAAACTGTTTGCCCACTTCTTCGAGTGTGTGGTCGGTGTTCATGTCGATACCGAAGCGCATGCGCAGGACCTTGGCTTCACGGGCAGTGAGGCCGGACAGTACTTCGCGAGTCGCTTCTTTCAGGCTTTCAACGGTTGCAACATCGATTGGCGACTGCATGGTCGAGTCTTCGATGAAGTCACCCAGATGAGAGTCTTCGTCATCACCGATCGGGGTTTCCATGGAGATCGGCTCTTTAGCGATCTTCAATACCTTGCGGATCTTGTCCTCATGAATGTCCATGCGTTCGCCCTGCTCTTCCGGGG
>NZ_JBIUVO010000042.1:0-1075 GCF_044742995.1 Pseudomonas sp. NPDC087803 | reverse complement strand
GATACGGATGGTGCGCGCCTGGTCGGCGATGGAGCGGGTGATAGCCTGACGGATCCACCAGGTGGCGTACGTCGAGAACTTGTAGCCGCGGCGGTATTCGAACTTGTCTACCGCTTTCATCAGACCGATGTTGCCTTCCTGGATCAGATCGAGGAATTGCAGGCCGCGGTTGGTGTACTTCTTGGCGATCGAGATCACCAGACGCAAGTTGGCTTCAACCATCTCTTTCTTCGCGCGGCGGGCCTTGGCCTCACCGATCGACATGCGACGGTTGATGTCCTTGATTTCAGCGATGGTCAGACCGGTCTCGGTTTCCAGCGCGATCAGTTTCTGCTGGCAACGGATGATGTCCGGCTGTACACGACCAATGGCTTCGGCGTATTTGCTCTTGCCTTTGGCCAGGGCGTCGGACCAGCTTTCGTCGACTTCATTGCCCGGGAACTGACGCAGGAAGTCGGCGCGTGGCATACGTGCATCACGTACGCACAACTGCATGATCGCGCGCTCTTGCTGACGCAGACGATCCAGGGCACTGCGAACACGCTCGACCAGGGCTTCGAATTGCTTCGGCACCAGTTTGATCGGCATGAACAGCTCGGCCAGGGCCAGCAACTCGGCAATCGCTGCCTTGTTGTGACGACCGTGCTTTTTCAGGGCCTTGCGGGTGATTTCCATCTGATCGGACACAGCGCCGAAACGCTGGGCAGCGATGACCGGATCCGGACCGCTTTCGGCTTCTTCTTCGTCATCCGAAGCTTCAGCGTCATCGTCGTCGGTATCGTCGTCAGCCTTGGCGGCTTTCGCGTCGATCGGCGGTGGCACTTCGGCAGCCGGCGGCGCAATGCCGTCGTCCGGGTCGATGTAACCGCTCAAAACGTCGGACAGGCGACCACCTTCGGTGGTGACGCGAGTGTACTCGGAGAGAATGTGGTCAACCGTGCCAGGGAAGTGCGCGATTGCGCTCATCACTTCACGGATGCCTTCTTCGATCCGTTTGGCGATTTCGATTTCGCCTTCACGAGTCAGAAGCTCGACCGTACCCATTTCACGCATGTACATGCGCACTGGGTCTGTG
>NZ_JBIUVO010000041.1:33435-43610 GCF_044742995.1 Pseudomonas sp. NPDC087803 | reverse complement strand
CCGCTGACCAGGCTTTCAACCACGAAGCTGTTGAAGCGGCCCACTACCAGAGCGTAGCGGCCTTTAGGGGCGATGAAGGTACCTTCGATGGTCTTCAGGGTCATTCGTCAGATCTCTTAAAGAGCCGGGACGCGTTTCGTACGCATCCCTCAGTGATATTTGAACCGCGAATACAGCGTCGGAAATCGCACTCGGTGTTCACTTGCACATCTTTGTGGCGAGGGAGCTTGCTCCCGCTTGGGTGCGCAGCGCCCACAAGAGGGGCCGCTGCGCAGCCCAGCGGGAGCAAGCTCCCTCGCCACAATAAATCAAATATGCCTTGAGCGAACAACGAGGCCAAAAACCGGCGTCTTATTCGGAGGGCACGTATTCTACAACTTCCAGATCGAAACCGGATATCGCATTAAATTTCATTGGCGCAGACATCAGGCGCATTTTGCGTACGCCGAGGTCACGCAGGATCTGCGAACCGGCACCGACGATGCTGTAAGTGGTCGGTTTTTTCACCGCCGCCTGCTCACCGGTTTCGCGGATGTGCGCCAGCAGCACGTCGCCGTCCAGCGGGTGACCGAGCAACAGCACCACACCGCTGCCGGCCTCGGCCACCGCAGCCATCGCGGCGCGCAGGCTCCAGCGGCCCGGCTGCTTGACCATCAACAGGTCGCGCAGCGGATCCATGTTGTGCACGCGAACCAGGGTCGGCTCTTCGGCGCAGACAGTGCCCAACGTCAGGGCCATGTGCACGTCGCCTTCCACCGAATCACGATAGGTCACCAGGTTGAATTGGCCCAGTTCGCTGTCCAGCGGCTGTTCGGCAATCCGCTGAACGGTACGTTCGTGGATCATCCGGTAGTGAATCAGGTCGGCGATGGTGCCGATCTTGATATTGTGTTCGGCGGCAAAAGCTTCCAGCTCGGCGCGACGGGACATGGTGCCGTCGTCGTTCATCACTTCGCAGATCACGCCGCTTGGTTCGAAACCGGCCATGCGCGCCAGGTCGCAGGCGGCTTCAGTGTGACCGGCGCGGGCCAGGGTGCCACCGGCCTGAGCCATCAGCGGGAAGATGTGGCCCGGGCTGACGATGTCTTCAGCCTTGGCGTCTTTGGCCGCAGCCGCTTGCACGGTGCGCGCACGGTCGGCTGCGGAGATCCCGGTGGTCACGCCTTCGGCAGCTTCAATCGACACGGTGAACTTGGTGCCGAAACCGGAACCGTTGCGCGGCGCCATCAACGGCAGCTTCAACAGCTCGCAGCGCTCGCGGCTCATCGGCATGCAGATCAGGCCACGGGCGTGCTTGGCCATGAAGTTGATGTGCTCGGCCTTGCAGCATTCGGCGGCCATGATCAGGTCGCCTTCGTTCTCGCGGTCTTCGTCATCCATGAGGATGACCATCTTGCCTTGGCGGATGTCTTCAACCAGTTCTTCGATGCTATTGAGCGCCACAAGGCACCCCCTTCAGTCAGGATTTGAGGTAGCCGTTGGCGGCCAGAAAGCTTTCAGTGATCGTACCGCCGGCGGTCGGCTCTGCAGCCTTGTCACCCAGCAACAAACGCTCCAGATAACGCGCCAGCAAATCGACTTCCAGGTTCACCCGGCGGCCCGGCTTGTAGGAAGCCATGATGGTTTCGCTCAGGGTGTGCGGAATGATCGTCAGCAGGAATTCGGCGCCATCGACCGCGTTCACGGTCAGGCTGGTGCCGTCGACGGTGATCGAACCTTTATGGGCGATGTACTTGGCCAGTTCTTTCGGCGCGCGGATACGAAATTCCACGGCGCGGGCATTGTCGCTGCGTGACACCACTTCGCCGACACCGTCGACGTGACCGCTGACCAGATGGCCGCCGAGACGGGTGGTCGGGGTCAGGGCTTTTTCCAGATTGACCGGGCTGCCGCTTTTCAGGTCATTCATGGCGGTGCAGTCGAGGGTTTCGCGGCTGACGTCAGCGGCAAAGCCGTTGCCCGGCAGCTCAACTGCGGTCAGGCACACGCCGTTGACGGCGATGCTGTCGCCGAGTTTGACGTCGCTCAGGTCGAGCTTGCCGGTTTCGACATGCACCCGCACATCACCGCCCTTTGGGGTCAGTGCGCGGATACTGCCGATGGATTCGATGATGCCGGTAAACATGGGGTTCTCCTTGAGAACGAAGCCAGCGCTAACGCGATGGCCGGGAATTATACGCTCGCCGAAACGACTGGCGTCGCAGTGACTCGCCAGTCATCGCCAACCGCGCGGATTTCAGTGATTTTCAGCTCTGGAGCGTCCTTCATATAGGCCAGCGGCCAATCCAGCAGCGGACGCGCCGTGGAGCCGAGAAACTTGCCGGCAATGAAGATCACGAATTCATCGACCAGACCGAGCTGGGCGAACGCGCCGGCCAGACGCGGGCCAGCCTCGACCAGCACTTCGTTGACGCCTCGATTGGCCAGTTCGATCAGCAGTTGATGCAGATCGACCTGACCATCATCTCCCGGCACGATCAGGCACTCCGGGCCATTGGCGTATTGCTCTTCGACTGCCATGCACGTCGCGACCAGCGCGGGACCGGCCTTGAAGAACGGCGCATCCAGCGGCACCCGCAGGCGCCCGTCGATCAGCACCCGCAGCGGCGGACGGCTCATGGCCCGTGCGGTTTGTTCGGCATCCAGTCCCAGTTCGTCGGCGCGCACGGTCAGGCGCGCGCCGTCGGCCAGGACGGTGTCAGCGCCGGTCAACACTACGGCGGCCTGCGCGCGCAAACGCTGCACCGCGGAGCGCGCGGCCGGGCCGGTGATCCATTGGCTCTCGCCACTTTCCATCGCCGTGCGGCCGTCGAGACTCATCGCCAACTTGACCCGCACGAACGGCAAGCCGTGTTCCATGCGTTTCAGGAAACCTTGATTGAGCTGGCGCGCCTCGGCTTCGAGCACGCCACTTTCGGTGGCGATCCCGGCATCGGTCAGACGCTGCAAGCCACGCCCGGCAACCTGCGGGTTCGGATCGCGCATCGCGGCGACCACCCGCGCCACCCCGGCAGTCACCAGCGCATCGGCGCACGGCGGCGTGCGGCCATGGTGACTGCACGGCTCAAGGGTCACGTAAGCGGTGGCGCCACGGGCCAATTCACCGGCAGCGCGCAGGGCATGGACTTCGGCGTGAGGTTCGCCGGCGCGCTCGTGAAAGCCTTCGCCGACAATCTGCCCGTCCTTGACGATCACGCAGCCGACCCGGGGATTGGGATGGGTGGTGTAGTGGCCCTTGCGCGCCAGTTCCAGCGCGCGTGCCATGAAGTGCGCGTCGAGGATCGCCTGCTCGGCGGCGCGGGTCATTCTTTCACCGGTTCGCGGGCGAGGCGGTCGATTTCTTCGCGGAACTCGTTGAGGTCCTGGAAGCGCCGGTACACCGAAGCGAAACGGATGTAGGCCACTTCATCGAGCTTTTGCAGCTCGGCCATCACCAGTTCGCCGACCACGAGGGATTTGACCTCGCGCTCACCGGTGGCGCGCAGCTTGTGCTTGATGTGAACCAGAGAGGATTCGAGGCGCTCGACGCTCACCGGACGTTTCTCCAGCGCGCGTTGCATGCCGGCGCGGAGTTTTTCTTCGTCGAACGGTTGACGGCTGCCGTCGGTTTTGATCAGGCGCGGCAACACCAGTTCGGCCGTCTCGAATGTCGTGAAACGCTCGCCGCAGGCCAGGCATTCACGCCGGCGGCGCACCTGGACGCCCACGGCGACCAGACGCGCGTCGATGACCTTGGTGTCGTTGGCACCGCAGAAGGGACAGTGCATGGTGGCTGGCAACAAAAAAAGGGAGGGCCATGGTAGCGCATCCCGGTGGCAAGACAAGCCATAGGGTTTGCGGTATACAGACTGGCATGATCGTTTGATCCACGGATTTCATTTTCTGGAGCTGCCAATGCCGCTACGACCGCTCGTTTTGCTCAGTCTTTTCGCCCTGCTGGTGGCCTGCGGCAGTGATAAACCCAAGCCGCAACCGCCGACACCCGGCCCGGCACCGCAACAGGCGCAGAAAAAAGCCAAAGAGGCAGCCGACCTCGGCCCGCTGCCAGCCTATCAACGGGAACTGAGCGGCACCCTGCAAGGCGTGCCGGCCGGGGCCGAAGTCGAACTGGCGCTGCTGGTGATCGACGAGAAGTCGCGCCCGCAACAACTGCTGGCCAGTTCCAGCCTGATCGGCAACAACCAGATCCTGCCGTTTCGTCTGCGCTTCAATCCGGACGCCTTCCCGGCCGGCGCGCGGGTCGAGCTGCGCGGTCGCGCCACGCAGTCCGGCCAGTTGATCCTGCACCTGCCGTCGCAAACCATCACCCAGCCGACCACACAGGCGCTGGGCCAGCTGCAATTTGTCAAAGCACCATGACCGCACCGCTCGACCTGCAACAGGCCTTAGGTGAATTGCTCGGTGATGCACGGCTCAAGCCCTGTGCATTGCCGGGCACCGATTTGCAGCTGTGGCTGATCGACGGCGACAACATGGATCGTGAATTCAGCCCGGACGAAACCCGGCGCATCCTTCACGAACCGCCCTATTGGAGTTTCTGTTGGGCCAGCGGTCTGGCGGTGGCGCGTTATCTGGCGGAGTTTCCCGAGTGGGTACGCGGCAAGCGGGTGCTGGATTTTGGCGCCGGCTCGGGGATTGCCGCGATTGCGGCGGTGAAGGCCGGGGCGTTGGAGGTGGTGGCCTGTGATCTGGATCCGCTGGCGATTGCCGCGTGCCGGGCCAACGCTGAACTCAATGATGTGCAGATGAGTTATTCGACGGACTTCTTTGCCGAGGCAGATCGCTTCGATCTGATTCTGGTGGCGGACGTGCTCTACGACCGCGAGAACCTGCCGCTGCTCGACGCGTTTCTCAGCCGTGGCCGCGAGGCGCTGGTGGCGGATTCGCGGGTTCGGGATTTTCGCCATCCGTTGTATGAGCGGATCGAAACGCTTGAGGCGATGACCTTGCCGGATCTGGCGGAGCCGGAAGAGTTTCGGCATGTGAGCCTGTACCACGCGCGGCGTGATTGAAATGGTTGAAAGATCGCAGCCTTCGGCAGCTCCTACACCAGGAATGCGATCCTCTGTAGGCGCTGCCGAAGGCTGCGATCTTTTGCGCAAGCCCTTATAGTGCGTTCATTGACGCTTAAAAGAGATCCCCCATGAGTCAGCAAACGCCGTACATCTTCGACGCCACGACTGCCGATTTCGACCAGTCGGTGATCGAAGCTTCCTTCAACAAACCGGTGCTGGTGGATTTCTGGGCCGAGTGGTGTGCGCCGTGCAAGGCGTTGATGCCGATGCTGCAAGGCATTGCCGAGAGCTATCAGGGCGAACTGCTGCTGGCCAAGGTCAACTGCGACATCGAGCAGGACATCGTCGCCCGCTTCGGTATCCGCAGCCTGCCGACCGTGGTGCTGTTCAAGGACGGTCAGCCGGTCGACGGTTTTGCCGGTGCGCAACCGGAATCCGCTGTGCGCGCCCTGCTTGAGCCGCATGTGCAGATGCCGCCACCGGCCGCCGCCGATCCATTCGAACAGGCGCAGGCGCTGTTCGATGACGGTCGTTACGCTGACGCGGAAGCGGCGCTGGTGGTGATGCTCACCGAAGACAACAGCAACGCCAAGGCGCTGATCCTCTACGCCCGCTGCCTGACCGAACGCGGCGAACTGGGCGAGGCGCAAACCGTGCTCGACGCGGTCAAGAGCGATGAGCACAAGGCTGCATTGGCCGGGGCCAAGGCGCAGATCAAGTTCCTCGGCCTGGCCCGCGATCTGCCGGATGCTGCCGACCTCAAGGCGCGTCTGGCCAAAGATCCGCAGGATGACGAAGCGGTGTATCAACTGGCGATCCAGCAACTGGCCCGTCAGCAATACGAAGCGGCGCTGGAGGGCTTGCTCAAGCTGTTTATCCGTAACCGCAGTTATGGCGAAGGGTTGCCGCACAAGACCTTGCTGCAGGTGTTTGAGCTGCTGGGCAATGATCATCCGCTGGTGACCGCTTACCGGCGCAAGGTGTTCGCTGCGCTGTATTAAGATCAAAAGATCGCAGCCTTCGGCAGCTCCTACAGATCCATCCGCAAAATATGGGTGAACCTGTAGGAGCTGCCGCAGGCTGCGATCTTTTGCGGCTTACTCGACCCAGCTGTAGAGCGGCGTATCCCCGCCACTCACCACTTTTACATCCGGACTGTGGCGCAGGCGCACCAACAGGCGTTTGCCCGCCGCTGCGCTACCGGTCAGCCCTTCCAGTTGATCAAGCAAATCCGGCCCGCTGAGCTGCCCGGCCTTGCGCAACAGATCTTTCGCCACCTGCCACAACGCCTCGTCCTGATTCGGCGGTTTGGCTGCTGGGGCAACCGCCATCTCCGGCTGAGCCGGCGACTGCACATTCAGAACCGAACCGAGCTTCGCCCAATCGCTGTCATCCAGCTCCACCGTCAAATCCACCGGCGTCGCGCCGACGGTTCCGCGTATCCGCAACATCTGCTTCGCTCCTGCACATTTCTGACCTGCATGCTCCCACGGGACTTGTGCAACGCCAAGCGCACGGGCAAACTCTGCGAACTTTCGTTATAAGATTACATAACAAACTCTTCACTTTACTTTCCGGAGACCGCCATGCGTCGTCTGCTGCTCGCTTTGCCGTTTGCCCTGTTGCCGCTGGCCATCGCCCACGCTGCCGATGAGCACGATCATGACCACGAGCACGGCAGCCTCGGTGCCCACGAACATGGCGTCGGCCGCTTGAACGCCGCTCTCGACGGCCAGACCCTGGAGCTGGAACTGGAAAGTCCGGCGATGAACCTGGTGGGCTTCGAACACGCCGCCACCACGGACGCCGACAAGACCAAGGTCGCCGCCGCCCGCAGCAAACTGGAAAATCCGCTGGCGCTGTTCAGCCTGCCGGCCGCCGCCGGTTGCAAAGTCACCAGCCAGGAACTGGAAAGCCCGCTGTTCGGCGACAAGCCGGATGCCGACGAGCATGACCACGACGAAGATGCGAAGGGCGGTGAGGCCCATCACCACGATCACAGCGAAATCCACGCGCACTATCAATTCAGCTGCGCCGCACCGGGCGCCTTGAAGACTCTGGATCTGGCGAACCTCTTCAATACCTTCCCGGCCACCCAGAAAATTCAGGTACAACTGATCAGCCCGAGCGGCCAGCAAGGCACCGAAGTGACCGCCAAGGCCGCCGCCCTGAAATTCTGATCACACCGACAATCCCCTGTGGGAGCGGGCTTGCTCGCGAATGCGGTGTATCAGTCAACATAGATTTGGCTGATCCACCGCATTCGCGAGCAAGCCCGCTCCCACAAGGGGTTACGTGTTCACTCCATGAAACTGGTGCCATGACCCAAGCACTCATCGAACTGTCCGACCTGGGCTTCAACTGGCCCGGTCACCCGCCGCTGCTGGACATCCCGGCGTTTCGCCTGGAGCCGGGCGAAACCCTGTTCCTCAAAGGCCCCAGCGGCAGTGGCAAGACCACCCTGCTCGGCCTGCTCGGTGGCGTGCAGAAACCCGGGCGCGGCAGCATTCGCCTGCTCGGCCAGGAGCTGACCGAACTCGGTGCCGGCGCCCGCGACCGCTTTCGCGTCGATCACACTGGCTACATCTTTCAGCAGTTCAACCTGCTGCCGTTTCTCTCGGTACGCGAGAACGTCGAGTTGCCGTGCCACTTTTCGAAGCTGCGTGCAGAGCGGGCGAAACAGCGTCACGGCAGCGTCGATCAAGCCGCCGCCACCCTGCTCGCCCACCTTGGCCTGAAGGACGAAAGCATCCTCGGTCGTCGCGCCGATTCGCTGTCGATCGGTCAGCAGCAACGGGTTGCCGCCGCCCGGGCCTTGATCGGCCAGCCGGAACTGGTGATCGCCGACGAACCGACCTCGGCGCTGGATTACGACGCCCGGGAAAACTTCATTCGCCTGCTGTTCGCCGAATGCCGCGAAGCCGGATCGAGCCTGTTGTTCGTCAGTCACGACCAAAGCCTGGCGCCGCTGTTCGACCGTCACCTGTCCCTGGCCGAGCTCAATCGCGCCGCCACGTCTGCCGAGGTCTGAGATGTATCTGTTTCGTCTGGCCATGGCCAGCCTGGCCAACCGCCGCTTTACCGCTTTGCTCACCGCGTTCGCGATTGCCCTGTCGGTCTGCCTGTTGCTCGCCGTCGAGCGCGTGCGCACCGAGGCCAAGGCCAGTTTCGCCAGCACCATCAGCGGCACCGACCTGATCGTCGGCGCCCGCTCCGGCTCGGTGAACCTGCTGCTGTACTCGGTGTTCCGCATCGGCAACGCGACCAACAACATCCGTTGGGACAGCTTCGAACATTTCGCCAGCAATCCGAAAGTGAAGTGGGCGATCCCGATGTCCCTCGGCGACTCGCATCGCGGCTACCGCGTGATGGGTACCACCGAAGCCTATTTCGAGCATTACCAGTACGGCCGCCAGCAACACCTGGAACTGGCCGATGGCCGGGCGTTTGCCACCGACCCGTTCGAAGTGGTGCTCGGCGCCGAAGTCGCCGAAGCGCTGCATTACAAGCTCGGCGATCAACTGGTGCTGGCCCACGGCGTGGCGGCGATCAGTCTGGTCAAGCATGACGATAAACCGTTCACCGTGGTCGGCATTCTCAAGCGCACCGGTACCCCGGTGGATCGCACGTTGCACATCAGCCTCGGCGGCATGGAGGCGATTCACATCGACTGGCACAACGGCGTGCCAGCGCGAGGCAACGGCCGGATCACGGCGGATCAGGCACGCAACATGGACCTGACGCCACAGGCGATCACCGCGTTCATGCTCGGTCTCAACAGCAAGATTTCCACCTTCGCCCTGCAACGCGAGATCAACGAATACCGTGGCGAGCCGATGCTGGCGATCCTGCCGGGCGTGGCCTTGCAGGAGTTGTGGAGCCTGATGAGTACTGCGGAGAAAGCCTTGTTCGTGGTCTCGCTGTTCGTAGTGCTGACCGGGTTGATCGGCATGCTCACGGCGATTCTCACCAGCCTCAACGAGCGTCGCCGCGAGATGGCAATTCTGCGTTCGGTCGGCGCGCGGCCGTGGCACATCGCGAGCCTGCTGGTGCTGGAAGCCTTCGCCCTGGCGCTGACCGGGGTGATCGCGGGATTAGCCTTGTTGTACATCGGCATTGCCGCCGCGCAAGGTTACGTGCAGGCCAATTACGGGCTGTATCTGCCGCTGGCGTGGCCGAGCGAGTATGAATGGACGCTGCTCGGTGGCATTCTGGCGGCCGCGCTGCTGATGGGCAGCGTGCCGGCCTGGCGCGCGTATCGCCAATCCCTGGCCGATGGCCTGTCGATCCGTTTATGAGGATGTTCACCATGCCCCGCGCCGTGCTTGCGCTGCTGTTGCTGGTTGCCCTGCCCGTATGGGCAGCGGCGCCGAAAGACCTGACCTGGTCGGAGATGATCCCGCCGGACGCCGCGCCGGAAGTGCCGAACATGACGCCTCTGCACGACATGTCGAAGATGAGTGATGCGCTGTCTGCCGAGTCGGCGCCAGCCGCCAAGCAGGACATGCCCAACGCGCCAGTGGTGCAGAGTCTCGACGGGCAGAACATCCGCCTGCCGGGCTACATCGTGCCGCTGGAGGTCAACGAAGAAGGACGCACCACCGACTTCCTGCTGGTGCCGTACTTCGGCGCTTGCATCCATGTGCCGCCACCGCCGTCGAACCAGATCGTGCATGTGAAAAGCGAGTTGGGCGTGAAGCTCGACGAGCTGTATCAGCCGTACTGGGTCGAGGGACCGTTGCAGGTCAAGGCGTCCACCAGCGAACTGGCCGATGCCGGGTATCAGATGGCGGCGGACAAGATTTATGTGTATGAGCTGCCGGAGTGAATCCCGGCAGTTTTAAAGTCAAAAGATCGCAGCCTTCGGCAGCTCCTACAGGGGATCGCATTTCAACTGTAGGAGCTGCCGAAGGCTGCGATCTTTTGGGGCCATCACTGTTTCATTGAGCTGAGTCAAAAGACCGTATCAGTTGGCTTCGTACCATAGGGCATCAGATATTTTTAACGTCCTTTCGGAGCTCCCATGAACAAGTCCTTGCTCAGCGCCTCGCTGTTTGCCATCGCGCTCGCAGCCCCGCTCGCCCACGCCCACGAAGCCGGCGACATCATCGTTCGCGCCGGTGCGATCACCGATGATGTCGCCGGCTTCGTGGGCGTGGG
>NZ_JBIUVO010000041.1:0-33425 GCF_044742995.1 Pseudomonas sp. NPDC087803 | reverse complement strand
CCGTTGAGAGGCACCAACCTGGGCTGCAAGGCGACCATTAGCAGCGACACCCAACTGGGTCTGAACTTCGCCTACATGCTGACCAACAACATCGGCATCGAGCTGCTGGCCGCCTCGCCGTTCGAGCATGACGTGAAAATCAAAGGCACCGCGCTGCCAGCCGCCAACGGCAAACTCGGTACCCTGAAACACCTGCCGCCGACCCTCAGCGTCGTGTACTACCCACTGGATGCGAAATCGCCGTTCCAGCCGTACATCGGCGGCGGCATCAACTACACCTGGATCTATGACGAACACGTCGGCAGCGAAGCCCAGTCCAACGGCTTCGGCAACTTCAAGGCGAAAAACTCCTGGGGCCTGGCCTGGCAGGTCGGCGCTGACTACATGCTGACTGACAACATCATGCTCAACGCCCAGGTACGCTACATCGACATCGACACCCGCGCGACGGTCGAGAACAACGCCGTGGCGCCGGGCACTCGCGCCAAGGTGAATGTGGATGTCGATCCATTTGTGTACATGGTAGGTCTGGGCTACAAGTTCTAAGCAACAGTCGAACATTCGCGTGGTGGTGAATGAGGCTTTGGGTGAGCAGGCTCAGAACTGACGACGATCACTTCGTGATCGATCGGGGATAAATCCCCTCGCCACAGGATTAGCGACAAATTCCGGCCGTGAAAAAGGCGCCTGTGAAAAGGCGCCTTTTTCATGTCTGCGATAAACCTACTTGCCGAGCAACCGCGCCAGCCCCACACGCATCGGCGTCGGCTCTGGCAGCTGGAAGCGTTGCAGCAACCGCGCGTTGTTCGCCCGCGAATGGCGAATGTCGCCGGAGCGCGCCGGGCCGTAGCTGACCGGGGGCAACTCGCCGACCACTTCCTCAAGCGCCTGCAGCATCTGCTTGAGGTTCATGGCCTGATTCCAGCCGACGTTCATCGCCCCCACGTCCACTTCAGGCTTGTCGAGCGCTTGCACCAGCACGTCGACCAGATCCTCGACATAGAGGAAATCACGGGTCTGCTCGCCATCGCCGAACACGGTGATCGGCAGGCCTTTCTGCGCCCGCTCGCTGAAGATGCTGATGACCCCGGAGTACGGCGAGGACGGATCCTGGCGTGGGCCGAAGATGTTGAAGAAGCGGAAGATCACCGGTTCCAGACCGTGCTGGCGACGGTAGAAATCGAAGTAGTGCTCGCCGGCCAGTTTGTCCGAGGCGTACGGCGTCAGCGGGGCTTTTGGCGTGTCTTCGTCGATCGACTGGCCTTCACCGTTGTTGCCGTATACCGCGGCGCTCGACGCATAGAGCACGCGCTTGACCCCGGCCTGGCGCATGGCTTCGCAGACATTCAGGGTGCCGATGAAATTGCTCTGGTGGGTCTTCACCGGATCGTCCACCGAGGCCTGCACCGAGGCCACCGCCGCCAGATGCGCGACGGCGCTGCAGCCTTGCATGGCCTGCGCAACCAACGCGGCGTCGGCAACGTCACCGACGATCAGTTCGACCTGCGGATTGTCCAGCGGCAGGTTGGCGCGTTTGCCGGTCGACAGATCATCGAGAATCCGCACCGAATGGCCGCTGGCGAGCAACGCATCCGTCAGGTGCGAGCCGATGAAACCGGCGCCGCCGGTGATTAAAACAGGGCCTTCAGCCATGACGATAAAACCTATCCAGTAAAGCCGGGAGCCCGGCGCGCCAGGCGCGGGGCTTGATCCCGAAAGTGTGCAGAATTTTCTTGCAGGCGAGCACCGCGTGTTGCGGCTCCTCGGCGGCGTCCGGGCTCGCGGCATGAGCCTGAGCGGTCGGCGCTTCGATCGCCAGCGGATGCAGGCTGCGCGCTTCGGTCAGAATCGCCTGACCGAGTGCCAGCGGCGTGGTCGCCTCGTGGCCGGCGTAATGGTAAGTGCCCCACAGCGGCGCCGCGCAGTCGAGTTGCTTGAGCACCGAAATGATCACCCGTGCCGCGTCATCCACCGGGGTCGGATTGCCCCGGCGATCATCGGCCATGAGCAATTCGTCCGGTTGTTCGGCGCGGGCGAGGAAGCGCCCGAGGGTGCCTTCAGGACTGTCATCGAGCAGCCAGCCGAAGCGCAGCAGCACGTGTTGCGGGCAGGTGGCGCGAACGCTTTGCTCGATGCGCCACAGCGCCTGACCGCGCAGGCCCAGCGGCACCGGCTCGTCCTTTTCGCTGTAGGCGGTCGCCCGCGAACCGTCGAACACTCGATAGCTGGAGGGCTGCACGAGAATGATGTTGTGGTGCTGGCACAGTTCGGCCAGTCGCTCGATGGCGCGTTCCTGCCCGGCCAGACGGCTTTCGCTGACAGTCTCGGCCTGGAACCAGTCGAAATAGTAGGCGAGGTTGATCAACGCATCCGGACGCGTGTCGTCGAGCAGTTGCGTCAGGCTCGCGGCATCCCAGCCGTCTTCTGGCGGGCGGGGGGCGAGGAAACCGATGTCTTCTTCCGCACCGAGGCGAATCAGCGCCTGCCCAAGGGCATTTCCGCCGCCCAGTAACATAAGGCGCATTCGCATAGAGTCAGCAGGCCCAGTCTGATTGGAACGATGGCTTTAGCGACGGTGCTGGTGACACCGCCGTCGATAATTGCCGGAATCGTTGCATTTTGCGGGTTTAGTGCGCAACCGTCACCCGTAAAGTGTAGATCGCCGGGAATTGTGCTGAATCCACTGGCCCCATCGCGAGCAGGCTCACTCCTACAGTTGACCGCATTCCCCTGTAGGAGTGAGCCTGCTCGCGATAAAGCCCTGTCAGCCACTGGAAATCCCCAGCGGTACTTGCAACTTGCCGCCCCCACCCGCATAACTTAAACCATGAATCTGCCCATCCCCAAGGACGCGGCCCTAGCAGGCTTTCACCCCGCCGTCAGCGCCTGGTTCAGCAGCACCTTCCCGACGGTCACCGCCGCCCAGGCCCGCGCATGGCCGTTGATCCGCCAGCGCCGCTCGACGCTGATCGCCGCGCCCACCGGCTCCGGTAAAACCCTCACCGCGTTTCTCGCGGTGCTTGACGACCTCGTCCACCGTGGCCTGGAAAACCCCGACGGCCTGCCGGACGAAACCCTGGTGGTCTACGTTTCACCGCTCAAGGCTTTATCCAACGACATCCGCATCAACCTGCAGAATCCGCTGGCCGGAATCACCGAGCAGTTGCGCCAGTTGGGCCTGCCCGAACTGCAGATCACCACGGCGGTGCGCACCGGCGATACTCCGCAGAAAGACCGCGCCGCCATGCGCAAGAACGCGCCGCACATTCTGGTGACCACCCCGGAATCACTGTACGTGCTGCTGGGTTCCGAATCCGGACGCAAAATGCTCGGCAGCACGCGCACGGTGATCATCGACGAGATCCACGCCATCGCGGCCGGCAAACGCGGCAGTCATCTGGCGCTGAGCCTTGAGCGACTGCAGGCGCTGTGTGCCGAACCATTGACCCGCATCGGTCTGTCGGCCACGCAAAAACCCATCGACGCCGTGGCGCGGTTTCTGGTCGGCACCGATCGCCCCTGCGAGATCATCGACATCGGCCACGCCCGGCCACGGGATCTGGGCATCGAAGTGCCGCCGGTGCCGTTGTCGGCAGTGATGGCCAACGATGTCTGGGAATTGGTCTACGACCGGCTCGCCGAACTGGCCCGCGAGCATCGCACCACGCTGATTTTCGTCAACACCCGACGCTTGGCCGAGCGTTTGAGCCGACACCTGAGTGAACGGCTGGGCAAACAGGCGGTGGCCGCGCATCACGGCAGTCTGGCCAAGGAATTCCGCCTCGACGCCGAACAGCGGCTCAAGCGCGGCGAGCTGCAAGTGCTGATCGCCACGGCGTCGCTGGAATTGGGCATTGATATCGGTGAAGTCGATCTGGTCTGCCAGATCGCCTCGCCGCGTTCGATTGCCGGGTTTCTGCAAAGAGTGGGTCGCTCCGGGCACCAGGTCGGCGGCACGCCCAAGGGCCGCTTGTTCGCCACCAGCCGCGACGACCTGATCGAATGCGCCGCCCTGCTCGACTGCGTGCGCCGTGGCGAGCTCGACACCCTGCACATCCCCGAGGCGCCACTGGATGTGCTGGCGCAGCAGATCATCGCCGAGGTCAGTTGCCGGGAATGGGCGGAAGATGCGCTGCTGGCGCTGTTGCGCAAAGCTTCGCCGTACCGCGATCTCGACGAAAAACACTATCAGGCGCTGCTGACCATGCTCGCCGAAGGCTATAACGGTCGTCAGGGCATCCGCAGCGCCTACCTGCACCGCGACGCCGTCAGCCGCACCTTGCGTGGCCGCCGTGGCGCGCAACTGACCGCCGTGACCAGTGGAGGCACCATCCCCGACAACGCCGACTACAACGTGTTGCTGGAGCCGCAGGGCCTGAGCATCGGCAGCGTCAACGAAGACTTTGCCGTGGAAAGCATTGCTGGCGACGTGTTCCAGCTCGGCAATACCTCCTATCGCATCCTGCGGGTGGAAACCGGCAAGGTGCGGGTCGAAGATGCCCAAGGCCAGCCGCCGACCATTCCGTTCTGGCTCGGCGAAGCGCCGGGGCGCAGCGATGAATTGTCGGCGGCGGTGGCGCGCCTGCAAGCGACCCTCGACGACCTGCTCGGCACCAGCCCTGGTGATTTGCAACCGGCGCTCGACTGGCTGATCGCAACCCTCGGTCTGAACCGCGCCAGCGCCGAACAACTGATCGAATACCTCGCCCGCGCACGCCAGACGCTCGGCGCCCTGCCCTCGCAGGACACGCTGCTGATGGAGCGGTTTTTCGACGAGTCCGGCGGCACCCAGTTGATCATCCATTCACCGTTCGGCAGCCGCATCAATCGCGCCTGGGGCCTGGCGCTGCGCAAGCGTTTCTGCCGCACCTTCAACTTCGAGTTGCAGGCCGCCGCCAGCGAAGACTCGATTGTCCTGTCGCTGTCCACCAGCCACAGTTTTGAACTGGATGACGTCTGGCGCTACCTGCACAGCAACAGCGCGGAGCACATCCTGATTCAGGCGATTCTCGACGCGCCGTTGTTCGGCGTGCGCTGGCGCTGGAATGCCGGGGTGGCACTGGCCTTGCCGCGTTTTACCGGCGGGCGCAAAGTCGCGCCGCAGTTGCAGCGGATGAAAAGCGAAGACCTGATTGCCAGCGTGTTTCCCGATCAGATCGCCTGCCTGGAAAACCTCGCCGGCGAGCGGGAAATTCCCCAGCATCCACTGGTGGAACAGACCCTCGACGATTGCCTGCACGAGGCCATGGACAGCGACGGCTGGCTCACTCTGCTGCGGCGCATGGAGCGTGGCGAGGTGCGGTTGATCAGCCGCGATCTGCCGGCGCCTTCACCGCTGGCGGCAGAAATTCTCAGCGCGCGGCCGTACGCCTTTCTCGACGATGCACCGCTGGAAGAACGCCGCACCCAAGCGGTGATCAACCGGCGCTGGAGCGATCCGCAATCCACCGATGATCTCGGTGCGCTGGACGCCGACGCCATCAACGCAGTGCGCGAGGAAGCCTGGCCGACGCCGGCGAATGTCGATGAAATGCACGAGGCGTTGATGAGCCTGGCCTGCATCAGCGACCTTGAAGTTCAGGCTGGCGAACACTGGCGCGAATGGCTTGACGCGCTGACTGCGAGCGGTCGCGCCTGCCGCTTGGCCGCTGCGCCAGTAACGGCAAAAGAAAAGCTTCGCGAGCAGGCTCGCTCCCACATTCAACCGCGTTCCGCCAGTTGGAACACAGTCAACTGTGGGAGCGAGCCTGCTCGCGAAGACGGCCTCACAGTCACTACACATCCACAGCCTGGCTCGTTGTGGCTGGCGCGCGAGCGCCTGAAGTGTCTGCAAGCGCTGTATCCACAGGCCACGTTGCAACCGCCGCAAGCAGCGCTGCCCGGGTTCGATGATATCTGGACGTTCGATGACGCATTGATCGAAGTGATCCGCGCCCGACTCGGCGCCTTCGGTCCGCTGCCGTTAGCCGCCATTGCCGAACCACTCGCGTTGCCGATACCGCAGGTCAGTCAGGCCCTCGCGCAACTGGAGCGCGAGGGTTATGTGCTGCGCGGTCATTTCACTCCCGGCGTAGCGGTTGAAGAATGGTGCGAACGGCATCTGCTGGCGCGCATTCATCGCTACACGGTCAAGCGTTTGCGCCGGGAAATCGAGCCGGTGGCGTTGCAGGATTTCATGCGTTTTCTGTTCGACTGGCAGCACCTGTCCCCCGCTACGCGCGGTCAGGGCAGCGCGGTGTTGCCGGCGATTGTCGGTCAGTTCGAAGGTTACCCGGCAGCGGCTTCGGCATGGGACAGCGACCTTCTCCCGGCGCGCCTGAAAGACTATTCGCCGAGCTGGCTGGATGACCTGTGCCGCAACGGCAAACTGGTGTGGACCCGGCTCAGCGCCCGACAGAAAGTCAGCGGCACGGCGCTGCGCAGTACGCCGATTGTGCTGTTGCCGCGCAGTCAGGTCGGGTTGTGGAGTGCGCTGGCCGAGCAGACGCCGGTCAGCGAACTGTCAGCGAAAACGCAAAAGGTTTATGAGGCGCTGAGTCAGCACGGCGCGCTGTTTTTCGATGAGCTGATTCACGAAGCGCACCTGCTGCGCACTGAGCTTGAAATCGCCTTGCAGGAGCTGGTCGGCGCCGGCCTGGTGAATGCCGACAGCTTCGCCGGTTTGCGCGCCCTGATCACCCCGGCGAGCAAGCGCCAGCAACGCAGCAGTCGTCGCGGGCGCGGCGCGTTTGTCGGCGGCATGGACGATGCCGGACGCTGGGCGTTGTTGCGCCGAGGGCCGCTCGTCGAGAACAGCCAGAGCGCTTCGCCGGAAACCCTCGAACATGTCGCCATGACCTTGCTGCGCCGCTACGGCGTGGTGTTCTGGCGTCTGCTGGAGCGCGAGGCGGACTGGCTGCCGAGCTGGCGCGAATTGCTGCGCACCTTTCATCGGCTGGAGGCCCGTGGCGAGATTCGCGGCGGGCGCTTTGTCAGCGGTCTGGCGGGGGAACAGTTTGCCTTGCCCGAGGCGATTCCGTTGCTGCGCGAAGTACGGCGGCGGCCGCATGACGGCAGTTTGATCGCGGTATGCGGGGTTGATCCGTTGAACCTGGCCGGGACGTTGTTGCCGGGGGCGAAAGTGCCGGCGTTGGCGAGTAATCGGTTGCTGTATCGCGATGGCCTGCCGGTTGCTGCCGAGATTGCCGGCAAGCAGGTTTTCTGGACTGAGCTGGATCAGGTGGCCATGGAGCAGGTGCGCAGCAAGCTGATCTGGCACTGATGTCGATTGTTTTGGCGCTATCGCGAGCAGGCTCACTCCTACAGGGGCACGCATTCCAATTGTAGGAGTGAGCCTGCTCGCGATGAGGCCGGTATTACCAACACCAAATCTGAACCTAAGTCCGCGACTTCTGCGGCACCTCACTCGCCACCAACTCCCCTTCATCCTGCCGCTTGGGCAACAAAACCTGCTGTGGATAAGTCTGCGCGAAATGCACCTCGGGACTGTTATCCACAAGCTTTTTCAAACGCTGATTGAACGCCCGGCTCACCGCATACTGCCCACCCGACACGGTACGGAACTGCGCCGTCAGCACCACGCCGTTCAGGTCCATCCGGTCCACGCCAAATACATCCAGCGGCCCTTGCAGGTTGTACTTGAGGAATGGGTCTTCGCGGATTGAATCGCCGGTCTCGCGGATCAACTCGATAGCCTTGTCGACATCGGTGTCGTAGGTGAACTGCACCGAGAAAAACGCGTAGGCGAACTGGCGTGACTGGTTGGTCACTGCCTTGATCTGGCCGAACGGCACCGAGTGCACGAAACCCTTGCCGTCACGCAGGCGCAGGGTGCGTATGGTCAGGCCCTCGACCGTACCGGCATGCCCGGACTCGAGCACTACCCAGTCGCCGATCGACAGCGTGTCTTCAATGATGATGAACAGCCCGGTGATCACGTCCTGCACCAGTTGCTGCGAACCGAAACCGATGGCCAGACCGACCACCCCGGCACCGGCCAACAGTGGCGCGACGTTGATCCCGAGGTTGGCCATGGTGGTGATCGCGCAGATCACCACCAGGATGATTTTGATCGCGTTGCGCAGCAGCGGCAGGATGGTTTTCACCCGGGTGCTGGGCTGGCGCGAGGAGCGTTTGCTCAACGGTGGTTTCAGCGCTTCCTGAATCGCCGTGTCGAGCACCACCCACAACAGCCACGTGACGAGGAAGATCAGGCCGATGCTGCTCAACGCATTGCTGATCGCCCGTCCGACCGTGCTGCTCTGGGCAAAATCGAGCAGCGAAACGCCCCAGATCCGCCCGAGGATGTCGATGAAGGCAATTGCAATGACGATCCGCAGCAGCGCATGCAACAGGCTGAGGAAGCGTTCTTTGTAGGCGCTGCTGCGCTGGATCGCCTCGGCTTTTCGCGACTTGAACAAATGCTGGAGGATGGTGCTGAGGAACACCGTGCCGATCAGCAGCACCGTGGTGAACAATGCGCAGCGCAGGGCTTTCTGGTTGTCCTCGCCGATGCCGATCAGATTGACCGCCGAGACCAGCACCATCAACACGATCGGCCAGTACCAGAGCCCGGAAAAAATTCGCAGCGACTCCTGCAATGACGGCTGTTTCAGACGCTGCGCCAGCGGTCGGTTGCGGATCAGGTGTGCCACTGGCCGGCGCAGGCGAATCACCAGCAGACCGAAGATGATCGAGGCGATCAGCCCGGTGAACACCGCGACGCTGCTGGTGATGTTGCCGCCCAACTGGCGGGCGATCTGCGGGCTGGTCAGCGCGTCGCTGAGGGCGGCGAGGAAGCCGATCAGAAATAGCGGTTTCGGACAGTAGTCGCGGATGATCCGCGCGGCGGGCCGTTTATGGCCGACGTTGAACATCACCACCACGCACAACAGCATCGAGGTGGAGAAAATCCCGCTGCTGGTGGCGTAGGCAAAACACAGCGCCAGCGCCCGGCCGATCGAGGCTTGCAGAAAGTGGCTGACGTACAGCGTCAGCGGCAGACAGATCAGCGCCGGCAGCGTGTACGGCAGCAAGTAACCCACCAGGTCCTGACTGCGCTGGCGGGTACGCAGCCAACGGCCCTGAGTCAACCGCCTGGCCAGCAGGCTGCCGAGCACGGTCAGCAGCGCAAAAGTGCCGAGCCACACGCCGGACAACATCAGGAAATCCCCGGCGACGCTCCAGCCGGACCGGTTCGACGGCTGGTTGACCAGTTTGTCGACCTCATCCGCCGCGCGATCGGCGCGCAGGCGCCAGGCGTCGACCAAGTGCTCGTTGAGATCGAGTTTGTCCTGCACGTCGTCGATGCTCGAACTGATCGCGCCGAGCAGACCACCCTGCACGATCGGCTCGGATTTGGCCGGTTCTTCAGCGGCGGCCGGAACCCCCGGCAGCGCGGCGGCTTGCACCATCTGGCCGCCGCTCAACAGCAGTGCCCCCAGCAAAACAGCGACCCTGAACTTGATCAAAACTCCGATCCCTCTTGGCTGAACCTGTAAAGAACTGATCGGTGAATGGCGGACAAGTTCGGTTTTTGCCTCAATAACCCATGAACCCACAGCATTTGCTTGTGGCGAGGGGATTTATCCCCGATCGGCTGCGCAGCAGTCGTAACCATCTGCTTCCAACCCTTTGGAACCGGTTGGGGTTGCTTCGCACTCCATCGGGGATAAATCCCCTCACCACAGTGTTCACAGCGGTGTCTGGATATTTGCGCCAGCAGCAAATATCAAATGCCCAACGTCGTATTTTTCCGCACAACCCAAACCCCGACACTGCGCTCCATTCAAACCTCTACCGGAGTGCTGTCATGCCCATTGCCTTGCTCGCGCTGACCCTCAGCGCATTCGCCATCGGGACGACCGAGTTCGTCATCGTTGGTCTGTTACCCACCATTGGCGCCGATCTCGGCGTCAGCCTGCCGTCCGCCGGGCTGCTGGTCAGCCTCTATGCGTTGGGCGTTGCCATTGGCGCGCCGGTGCTGACCGCCCTCACCGGCAAAGTCCCGCGCAAACTGTTGCTGCTGTCGCTGATGGTGCTGTTCACCCTCGGCAACCTGCTGGCGTGGATGGCGCCGAGTTACGAATCGCTGGTGCTGGCGCGGATCGTTACCGGGCTGGCGCATGGGGTGTTCTTCTCCATCGGCTCGACCATTGCCACCAGCCTGGTGCCCAAGGAAAAAGCCGCCAGTGCGATTGCGATCATGTTCACCGGCCTCACCGTGGCGTTGGTCACCGGCGTACCGCTGGGCACTTTCATTGGTCAGCATTTCGGCTGGCGCGAAACCTTCCTCGCCGTCTCGGCGCTGGGTGTGATCGCCTTCATCGGCAGCCTGCTGTATGTGCCGAACAACATCGCCCACAGCAAACCGGCGTCCCTGGTGCAACAACTGCAAGTGCTGAAGCAACCGCGTCTGTTGCTGGTGTACGCCATGACTGCGATCGGTTACGGCGGCTCGTTCATCGCCTTCACCTTCCTCGCGCCGATCCTTCAGGACATCTCCGGCTTCAGCGCCGGCACTGTCAGTCTGGTGTTGCTGGTGTACGGCGTGTCGGTGGCGGTCGGCAACATCTGGGGCGGTAAACTGGCGGACAAACGCGGGCCGATCAGCGCCCTGAAAATCATCTTTGCCCTGCTCGCCGCCGTGCTGTTCGTACTGACTTTCACCGCCGGCAATCCATGGCTGGCGCTGGCCACGGTGCTGGTGTGGGGCGCGGTGGCGTTCGGCAACGTGCCGGGGCTGCAAGTGTATGTGGTGCGTCAGGCTGAACATCACACACCGCAGGCCGTGGACGTGGCATCGGGGCTGAACATCGCTGCGTTCAACCTCGGGATTGCCGGCGGTGCGTGGGGCGGTGGCCTCATCGTCGAGCATCTGGGCCTGATTCATACGGCGTGGATCGGTGGTCTGGTGGTGCTGGTGGCGCTGGCACTCACCGCGTGGAGTGGGCGACTGGACCGGCTCGGTCCGGTCTATGCTGAAAGCACTTCGCGGGTTGTCACCGGCCACTGATCAAATATCTGTCTCAATGATATCCCTCTGTAGGAGCTGCCGAAGGCTGCGATCTTTTGATGTTGCTTTTCAAGATCAAAAGATCGCAGCCTTCGGCAGCTCCTACAGGGATCGTTAGCAATCTCAGGGATGTACCGTCCGTAACGCCATCGAAACTTTCCCGAACCGCCCACAGTCATCAACAGACACAGGCTGTAAGAGGGCTGACAACGGGAGGGCGACATGGCAACGATTCACATCGGTATTTCCGGCTGGCGCTACGCTCCGTGGCGCGGGGATTTCTACCCGAAGGGACTGACGCAGAAGCGCGAATTGCAGTTCGCTTCACGGGCAGTCAACAGCATCGAAATCAATGGATCGTTCTACGCCCTGCAACGGCCCGAACGCTACGCGCAGTGGTACGCCGAAACGCCCGACGACTTTGTGTTCAGCGTCAAGGCGCCGCGCTTCATCACCCACGTCCGGCGCTTGCGCGAGATCGAAAAACCGCTGGCAAATTTCTTTGCCTCCGGGGTGCTGGAACTCAAGGAAAAGCTCGGGCCGATCCTCTGGCAGTTTCCGCCAAACTTCAAATTCGACCCCGAGCGCTTCGAACACTTCCTCTCATTGTTGCCCCACGATACCGAGGCCGCTGCCGCCCTCGCCCTCCAGCACGACTCGCACCTGCACGGCCACGCCAGCCTCAAAGCCTGGCGCAAGAAACCGCTGCGCCATGCCGTGGAAGTGCGCAACGACAGCTTCATCGACCCCGACTTCGTGCGTTTGTTGAAACGCTACAACACCGCCCTGGTGATCGCCGACACCGCCGGCAAATGGCCGTATCGCGAAGACATCACCAGCGACTTCGTTTACCTGCGGCTGCACGGCACCGAAGAACTGTACGCCAGCGGCTACACTGACTCCGCGCTCAAAAACTGGGCCGAACGCATCGACGCCTGGCATCACGGTCGACAGCCAAGCGATGCGCATCTGATCGCGCCGCGCCTCAAGCCGCGGGCGCGCAAATCCCGCGAAGTGTTCTGCTATTTCGACAACGACATCAAAGTCCGCGCGCCCTACGACGCACGCAGTTTGCTCGAGCGTTTTGAGCTGGATAAAACGCTCGCCACCACCCCCGGCGAACCGGCGGCCGAAGGGGTGCTGGCATGAGTATTCCAGAGCCGGTCGGGTTCACCGACGAGCAGACCAGTGTCGAAGTGTCGGTGCGCCGCTTCACCGTGCTGACGGTCAACACGCACAAAGGCTTCACCGCACTCAATCGCCGTTTCATCCTTCCGGAGTTGCGCGAAGCGGTGCGCAGTGTGGCCGCCGACGTGGTGTTTCTGCAGGAAGTCCACGGCACCCACGAACACCATCCCAAGCGCTACAGCAACTGGCCGACGATGCCGCAATACGAATTCCTCGCCGACAGCCTGTGGCCGCAGTTCGCCTATGGGCGCAACGCGGTGTACCCGGAAGGCGATCACGGCAATGCGTTGCTGTCGAAATTCCAGATCATCCGCCACGACAACCTCGACGTCTCGATCAGCGGCCACGAAAGCCGCGGTCTGCTGCATTGCGTGCTGCGCCTGCCCGGCGACGGCGTCGAGGTACATGCGATCTGCGTGCATCTGGGCCTGCACGAAAGCCATCGCAATGCGCAATTGAAGCTGCTCGGCGAGCGTCTGGCGGAGTTGCCGGGTGACGCGCCGGTGATCGTCGCCGGTGACTTCAATGACTGGCGCCAGCGCGCCGATGCGCTGCTCGAACCCTGCGGCCTGCGCGAGGTGTTCGCCGAGCATCACGGCAAACCGGCGCGCAGCTTTCCGGCGCGCCTGCCGATGCTGCGGCTCGATCGTATTTACGTACGCAACCTCAAGGCCAGCCAGCCGAAAGTCCTGGCCAACCGGCCTTGGTCACACCTTTCCGACCACGCCCCGTTATCGGTGGAGATCGAACTATGAGCAGCGCACCGCTGGAGAAATCCGCCGTGGAACCGATCAGCATCAACCCGCCGGTGCGCGAGCCCGGGCATGTCGATGTCGAGTACGGCTGGCAGGGCAACAACCGCGTCGAGTTGCTGGAAAACGGCGAGGAATATTTCCCTCGGGTATTCGACGCCATGCGTGCGGCGAAGAGTGAAATTCTGCTGGAGACCTTCATCGTTTTCGAAGACAAGGTTGGCGCCGAGTTGCAGCAGATTCTGATCGACGCCGCCCGGCGCGGCGTGCGCACCACGGTCAGTCTCGATGGCTTCGGCTGTGGAGAGTTGACCACCGGTTATCTCACGGCATTGAGCGATGCCGGCGTGCATTTGCAAATGTTCGATCCGGCGCCCAAACACCTGGGTTTTCGCACCAACTGGTTCCGCCGCCTGCACCGCAAGATCGTGGTGGTCGACGGACTGATTGCGTTCATTGGCGGGATCAACTTTTCCGGCGATCACCTGGCCGATTTCGGCCCCGAGGCGAAACAGGATTATGCCGTGCAGATTCAGGGGCCGGCGGTCGCCGACATTCATCATTTCGCCCTGCTGCAAAGCGGTCGCCCGGGGCGCGCGCGGTTCTGGTGGCAGCGTCGCCGCCAGCGCCGCGCGGACATGGCTTTCAACGATCACGACGGTCAGGTACGTCTGGTGTTCCGTGACAACGATCAGCACCACACCGACATCGAAGACGTGTATCTGCACGCATTGCGCCGGGCCAAACGTCGGGTGGTGATCGCCAACGCCTATTTCTTCCCCGGCTATCGCCTGCTGCGCGAGATCCGCAATGCCGCGCGCCGTGGCGTCGAGGTGCGGCTGATCCTGCAAGGCCAACCGGACATGCTGGTGGCGAAACTGGCGGCGCGCATGACCTACGACTACCTGCTCAAGGCCGGCGTGCAGATCCACGAATATTGCCAGCGCCCACTGCACGGCAAAGTCGCCTTGGTGGATGAGGAATGGAGCACCGTCGGCTCGAGCAATCTCGACCCGCTGAGCCTGTCGCTGAACCTCGAAGCCAACGTGCTGATCCGCGACCGCGCGTTCAATCAGCATTTGTTCCAGCGCCTCGAAGACCTGAGCCAGAACCACTGCAAGGCCATGGATGCCGACATGTCCCCGCGCGGGCGGATCTGGCACATGACCGTAGGGTTTCTGGTGTTTCACTTCCTGCGGCATTTCCCGTCGATGGCCGGTTGGTTGCCGGCGCACAAACCGCGGCTCAAGCCGTTTCGGGGGCGCACCTCATGAGCCATTCCCACGCACACTCGGCGCCAGCGACTCACTCTCGATGGAGTCGCTGGAAGCGCCCGCTGACGCTGCTGTTTTTCCTCGCGCTGATCGTGTTGCTGACGATGTTCGCCACCCGCATCGAATGGGCGGAAGTCCTGCAAACCCTGGCCGATTTCAAGGTGCGCACGCTGATCATCGCCGCCAGCCTGACCCTGCTGAGCTTTCTCACCTACGCCAGTTTCGACCTGATCGGGCGCACCTACATTCGTCAGGACCTGACCTGGAAACAGATCCTGCCGGTGGGGATCATCAGCTATGCGTTCAACCTCAATCTCAGTGCCTGGGTCGGCGGGATTGCCATGCGCTATCGCCTGTATTCGCGGCTCGGGGTCAGCAAAGGCAACATCGCCAAGATCCTCGGTCTGAGCCTGGCGACCAACTGGTTCGGCTACATGACGATTGCCGGCGCGGTGTTCAGCAGTGGTCTGGTGAGCATGCCGCCGGGCTGGAAAATCAGCAGCGATGCGTTGCAGGGCATCGGCGTGCTACTGCTGCTGTTGAGCGCTGGCTACCTCGCCGCGTGCCAGTTCTCGAAACGCCGCGAGTGGTCGATTCGCGGGGTGGAAATCAACCTGCCGTCACTGCGCATGGCCGTGCTGCAATTGCTGCTCGGCGCATTGAACTGGTCGCTGATGGCTGCGGTGATTTTCACTCTGCTGCCGGGCAAACTGGATTATCCGCTGGTGCTCGGCGTGCTGTTGATCAGTGCGATTGCCGGGGTCATCACGCACATTCCGGCGGGGCTCGGAGTGCTGGAAGCGGTGTTCGTCGCGCTGCTGCAGCACGAGGCTTCGCGGGGCAGTCTGGTGGCGGGGTTGCTGGCGTATCGGGCGATTTATTTTCTGCTGCCGTTGTTGATTACGGTGGTGATGTATTTGTTGGTGGAGGCCAAGGCCAAGGCGCTGCGGATCGAGAAGAAGCCGTCCTGATTTCGCTGTGAAACTGAAAAGGCTATCGCGAGCAGGCTCACTCCTACAGGGGGAGCGCATTTCAAATTGTAGGAGTGAGCCTGCTCGCGATGGCGTCCGAAAGGACAGCGCAGATCATGTCGACTGAATGATGCTCAACCGCTCACCCACCACCATCTCGGTAATCCAGTCCACCAGAATCGAGGTATAGGCCTGCTGCGAAACCGGTTCGCTCAAGGCATGGTCGGCGCCGTCGATGATCCGGTGCGTCAGCGAGTGCGTCTGCTGGCACGCCGCGCGGTAACTCATGATCGTTGCGTGGGGCACGTAGTCGTCGGTTTCCGATTCCACCAGCAACACATCCCCGGTGAATTGCGCACAGGCGTGCAGCGCACGGTTACTGTCGGCCCGGACCAGCGTCGCCCGATAATCCCGCAGGTCAGCCTTGTCCAGATCACGCTTGGGCGTGTGCCATTGCTCGTCGCGATACAGCGCCGGCACTCGCAGCGCCAGCCAGCGCACCGGGCGCAACGAGGTAAGGATCGAAGCGAGGTAACCGCCGTAACTGGTGCCGACCACCGCGATCGCCGAAGTGTCGAGCGCCGGATGCGCCAGCAGGCGATCGTAGGCGGCGAGCAGGTCGCGCAGGTTGTCCTCGCGCGTGACCCGGGTCAGCGGAATGCCGGTGCCACCGGTGTGCCCGCGCAGGTCGAAGGTCAGGCAGACGCAGCCCAGACCGGCGATGCCCTTGGCGCGCTCCAGGTCGCGCTCCTGGCTCCCGCCCCAGCCGTGCACAAACAACACGCCGGGGACTTTCGATTTGGGGCTGAGAAATGTCCCGCTCATTTGTTCGTCATCAATGTCGATCTGAATGCTTTCGCTTCTAGCCGTCATAGGATTTGACCGTTACGTATTTGAGAAGGAAGTCGCTGTTCTCCGCTGGCCCGCGATAGATTTCGATGGCGTCGGCCGGCAGGGTCTGATCGTTATAGGTCTCCACCGTCGACACGCGGATCGCCGGCATCTGTGGATCGTTGACGAAGCTTTGCAGCGCGGCCAGTTCCGCACTGCTGGCACCACCCATGCGCCACGATTGTTCGAGCACCCCGCTGCGCGGTTTGCCCTTGCTGTCCAGGCCTTGAGCGATGTCGTAGTTGCGACGCGAGGCATAGAAACCCGGGTAGGCCTCGTCTGCCGCCCGGTCAAAAATCTGCGCCTGCTCGATGGCCAGGCGCACATCGCCCGGCAAGTCCAGCGCCAGCAGCTCCGCGTAACCGCCCTGCACCACCAGCAGATTCGAACCGCCGTAGACGTCTTCGTCATGGGCATCCTTGGTCAAGTATTGATCACCGCAGTAGCTCAGCACTTTGTCGCCGATGAATGACTGGCCGACACTGTGGGTGAAGACCTTGCTCAAGTCCTGCTCCAGCACAACCCCGTCGCGGAACAACGCTGCCGCATCTGCACGAGCGAGCACTTCATCGAACGCGTCGAGACTGTTGATAACTTCCTGACCGCGACCGGCACAGGCGTGAATCGGCTTCAGGCGGATCGGGCCTTCATTCAGCAGGTGCTCGGCGGCGGGCCGCGCATCTTCCACGGCAAACACCGTCAGGCCATCGAGCACCACATCGCGCACGCGCTCGGAGAACAGCGGCGCCCAGCCTTGCGGCGCGTGGGCGAGATGACTGCGCAGACCGTGGCTGATGGCTTTGGTGCAGATGAAATCGTGTTCGACGAATCCGCCCCACAAGTCCTGTGCGCCTTTGATGCCCAGTGACTGCGCTTGTTTGGCGCCGACTATGGTTTGCGTGGGCAACCAATAAAGATCGCGACCACGGTGCCTTTCAGGGTCGAAACTTCCACCAAACTTGAGCCCGAGAATTTGCGCCAGCCAACGCGCCAGCGCCTTGTTGGTCTGCACTTCATGTTGCGGCGCCCCGGCACGAACCGAATGGGCGACGACCATTTTCCTGCTCGACATTGGGGTCATGCATCCCCCTTCAAGCGATTCGATGAATGTGATGGGGACAAGTGCAGAGATCAGGCCAATCGCTTAACACAGGGAATACACAATGAATCAACCACTTGGAAGACAGATGATGGCATCGGGCCTGTTTCAATCTGCACGAGTGCTCGCCCATCCCCGGCAAATTGCACGAACATCCCGATCTATCGCGGACTGACTTCTTTCCAGATCGCATCGAACATGACGCAACGCTGGATGATGGCCTGACGCCCAGTCTGTAGCGCCATCGACTTTGCCTCGGAATTCTGCTGAGTCAGTCGCTCCAGAATTCCCAGCATGGTAATAGCGTGATCCTCATCCTCGTCGATGTGCAGGCGAAAAAATTCAAGACCTTGTTCACTGACATTCAATCTCTCCAGTGCCACCAGAATCGGCTTGTAGATCAGCGGCACAATGGCTTCAGCTCCCAGGCATAGCGCAGCAAGGCCCTCGACCGGGTTTTCACTGCGGCAGAATTTCATGATGCACTGGGTAAAATCCACGGTCTGAAGCAACGGCGACTCAGCCTGGGCATGGGTACCGATAGTCCTCAAGGACCTTTGAAACAACTCGGCATGCGTTAGCTTGTTGTCACCATCAATGCCCAACTCCTCCTGCATGTTTGCCAGCAGCAACTTGATGTCGCCGAGGGACTCAAGACGATTGATGATCGCGCAAAGAAAGCGGGTAAAGTTTCGCGAGTAATAATGATGCTGGACCAGAAAATAACGCATACCTTTCAAAGAAACATGACCCTCTTGCATCGCCAACAACAGATCATGATTTACCAATCTATCTAACGCTTCAGCGTCAAGCCATTTATCCCACAATGTACCACCGGTAATGGACTTAATGACCTGCTCCACATTTCCGCTATAAACCGCTTTATCCGCTTCCAAGTTTAAATTCCTTTTATTTTTTTCATCAGCCATCCAGCCGACCAAAATTTGCTAATTACTGAGAGTCAGCAAAAAACTCCAACATCAATTACAGACACAGTACTGTTTTTATTGGACGTCGCTATAAATGATCGGACGCTCAGATCTGGCCAGAAAGTAGGCACATAAAGAAGCGAAGATGATGCACAGACCGCCTGAGGCGAGAATCAGAGCGCTGCTTGAGAAATGCAGTAAGAGCCATCCGCTGAGCAGACTCGCCGGCGGAATCGCCAGATAGGCGATGAGTCGGGTAACACCGACCGTTCGCCCCAGAATCCTTTGCGGGACTACCTGCTGGCGATAGGTGAAAAACGCGATGACCACCACCGACTGACAACTGGTAGAAAGCGCCCAAAGTGCCGACAGTGACCATGGATCCGTGGCCAGAGCCCCCGTCAACGTGAACATCCCGGCCAGTAGACAGCTGCGCCTGATGAGCACCCCGGCGGGAAAGCGTTTCACAAGAAGCGCGCCGGTAATGGATCCGGCGACGGCACCTGCACCAATAAGCCCGTAGTAATAGCCGACATCACTCAAAGGCACAGCAAGGAGCGTGGTGTAGACGTAGATCAGGCTGGCACCGATCAAGGCGAATCCGAAATTGCAGAAAAAGAACAGCAAGACAAACGAACACAGCTCTCGATGCCGGATGACATACAGCAGCCCGGCTTTGATTTCCGTGAGCACCCGTGTGGTAGCGGGCAGAGGCCTGCCTGGCTCTTTCAGCAAATAGCAAAGCGGCAGGGAGAGCGCAAAGCCCAAAATGCAGCCGATGAGAACGCGCTCCTTGGTACTGAAGGCCAGCAGCGCCGCAACACCGATTGGCGCGACGATGCGAATGATGTTGTCACTGGCATTGACGATCGCATTGAACCGGTGAAGGTTGGTGCCTTCGATCAGTGCCGGTGCAATGCTCTGGAACACCGGGTGATGGGTGGCACCGACGCTCGCCAACAGGAAGCTCAGCAGCAATAACGTAATACTCAAAGCGCCCCCGGATAGCGTGCTCACGGCGGCATAGATCAGGCATCCGATGAGAATACTGAGCAGATCACCGCCGATCAAAAATCGCCGTTTGCTATAGCGATCGCTCCACACACCGGCGAATGGGGTGACCAGAATGTACGGTGCCATAGCGGCGAAAAAGGTCAGCGACGTCCAGACAGGGGAGCGGGTCTGCTCATAGACATAAAGCGGGATCAGAAACGCGATCGCCCATGAGCAGATGGACGTGACGGCATAGGACGCCAGCAGTTTGAACATCTAGACAGTCTCCGACTGCACGCGCGACCGCTGCGAGTTCGCGAGATGCCCGCACACCGTGCAGTCCGGATTCTGTTGCCAGACCTCGGCGACGCTGACATCCAGATCGTCGAACGTGAACTCCTTGAGCTTGTTGGTCAATTGCGGCGGCTGGCAGCCAGTGAGGATCTTGACGGTTTCACTGACCATCATGCCGGCGGTGACGGCCACGAGAGTCACCAGGGCCGGCCCTGGATGCTCATAAGTGATGTCTTGCTGCTTGGCCATGGTCGAGATGCTGTTCACCAGGCTGCTTTTGCTACGCGCAGACGCCAACCAACAGGCGCCGCAGCCCGAGGTACCCGGCACCACCGAATAAAACACCGAGCGCCGTACATCGAGTCCGCCCGAGATGAAAGGCACGCCCTGCTCAACGCAGGCCTCATTCAGCCAGTCGGCCATGTAGTTGGCGGGCTTGTCGGCGACGCAAATCACAATGTCATGGCCGCGCACGACGTTGGCGATGTCGCGTGTCGACTCGAGACGAGCTTCGAGAGCGGTGACGTCGAGGTGACTGTTGAACTCCAGCAATCGGCGCCTGGCGGTTACAACCTTCGGCATCCCGACGTCGCTTTCCTTGTAAAGTATCTGCCGATTCAAGTTGCTCAGCTCAATCGTGTCAAAATCAAGGATCGTCAGGTGATGGACACCTAGCGCTACCAGATCGAACAGGATGTGGGTGCCCAGACCGCCGCAACCGAGTACGCAAACCCTGGCCGCACGAAGTTTTTCCTGGTGGCCGAACTTGTTTTCTCCCACCGCCACCATCGACCCGAAAAAGTCGATGTTGCGGGAAAACCTGATGCGATCATGGTCCGAAAGGGAGGTCACTGCAAAAGCCTCCGGACTCTCGACCAGCCGGTATTGAATCAGGTCCTGCGCAACACTCCGGATCTGGTCCTGATCCACTGCCGGATAGCGCTCTGCCACGTGGGTGATCAACTCTTCGAAAGGCTTGCGGCCATCCAGTGCCGTAACGAACTCCCAGATAGCACCATGGAGATCGGGAATTTTTGCGTATTGTCCGTTGAAGCGCAGAACAACCTGCCCTTCAAGTTTGAACGGAATAATGGTCGGCTTGAGACAAAGCTTCATATTCGAGCCTCGAAAGTTATAGAAAGTTACTGAAAGAACCAAGGCCATTACGGCCCCGGCTCTCAGTGATCAGATCAGCCGATCTGAGAATCGCCAGCGGAAGATGCTTTTTCGAAAGTCATAATGATTTCCTCAAAAGTTTAAGGGCCGGTGGTCGAAGCAGTTTTCCACCGGGGTGAAGGTGTGCACACACAAAAAACTAGAATAAGTTTTCAAGAGTGGCGAGCCCACCTTGTTTCTTAATATTACTCAGACCCGAAACACTCCCACGCCTTACGGAGAGCCGTAACTACTTCTTACAGAAACATGAATAGCTGATGTAGGAATTATCTTAAAAAGTTAAACAACAAAAATTCATACTGAAAAATGAAGTCAGTTTCAGTTGTCAGCAATAAACATCCGCGCAGATCAGCATCGCCTCCTCCCCCGAGGACAGCGTTGGCGACAAACACCTCATGGCTGCTTCGTCGCGCCGAAAAAATCTCACGCGTGAGCGATTGATGGCACTTTGAATTGGTTGTAGTGTGTCTCACGCGTGAGATGTTCATAACGGAGTCATTGCCATGAAAAGCCGCTCCCCCGCTGTTGCGTCAGAGAGCCCAAAGGGAGAGCGCTCGAAACCGTCCGCGAAAAAACCGTCGAGCTTCTACATGAAGCAGATGCGTGCGGGCCTGGCTGCCGCCGGTTATGTGAAACACGAAACTTGGGTACTTCCGGAAAACCGAAGCTTGCTCAAGCAGATGGAGCAACAGCTACGCCAACCGATTCTGGCTGGCTCATTCATGTCGGAGAATTACATGAGCGCAGGCAACAACTGGAACATCGATAGCCTCTTCAACGCCCTCAAGGCACTGGACGAGGTGGCTTCGCACGAGATAACGCTGTCTCTGGTCCAGAGCTCCGAACCCAGCATCAAGCTGGAAATGAACGAATTCGGCGGTCTGCCGATTCACATCGCCGTGGCCGGTCAACAGATCATCGTCGACACCGTGCTGGTGGATATCGATTCGATCACTGACGTGCGCGCCTTCAACGACGCCGTCCTGCGCAGCCGGGAGATGTTCCCGCTGTCGTCGATCGGCATCGAGTCGATGCCTAACGGCCAGACCGTTTACAACATGTTTGGCGCCCTCAGCGCCGACTCGAGCCTGACCAACGTCGTCACCGAGGTGAAAACCCTGGTCGACAACGTGCAGCGCGCGAGCGAAGCCTTCGAACACTTCTTCAAGTAATCAACAGGGAATATCCAATGACTCAGTCCATCTGGAGCAAGTTGTTCACCGCATTGCGCGGCGGCGCCAATGAAGTCGGCGAAGCAATCGTTGACCAACAGGCCCTGCGCATCCTCGACCAGGAAATCCGCGACGCCGACACCGCGCTGTCCAACGCCCGCCGCGAGCTGGTCACCATCATGGCCAAGCACAAGCTGGCCGCCGACCGCGTGAGCGAGTACGACGCCAAGATCAAGGATCTGGAAGCCAAGGCAGTTTCCGCGCTGAATGCCGGCCGCGAAGACCTGGCGATGGAAGTGGCCGAAGCGATTTCGACTTTGACCAACGACCTGACCGCCGAGAAAGCCCAAAGCGATGAGTTCGGCACCTACGCCGAAAACATGCGCAAGGACATCACCAAGGCCGAGTCGCGGATCAAGAGCCTGCGCCAGCAGGTGGACATGGCCAAGGCCCGTGAAAGCGTGCAAAAGGCGCAGGTCAGCGCGTCCATCGCCAGCGGCGGCGCCAACGGCAAGCTGGAAACCGCCGTCGGTACCCTGAACCGTCTGCAGGCCAAACAACAGCAACGCGCTGCCGAGCTGAGCGCGGCGGACGAACTGGCTGACGCGTCGACCGGCAACGACCTGGAACGCAAACTGCGCGACGCCGGCATCACGCCGAACGAAGGCAGCGCCAATGCGATTCTTGAGCGTCTGAAGCAGAAGTCGACTCAGTAAGCACCGACACAAAAACCTGTGGGAGCGAGCCTGCTCGCGAAGAGGGTGTGTCAGTCGACATTAATGTCACCTGATACTCCGTTTTCGCGAGCAGGCTCGCTCCTACAAGGTTTTGTGCCGCGCAATTGCTTCTGCTTGTTACCGCCCGGCCCGGTACACTAGCGGCGCTTTTTACGACGAACACCTCCACCCGCCTCAAGGAATGTACCCATGGGATGGTTCAAAGATTTGCTGGGCACCAGCAACTGGCAGACCGCTGCGCCCGCGCCAGTGGCCGGCGGCCCGCTCGGAATGGCGCAAGGCAAAGGCGTGCGGTTCGATTCGACCCTGGCATTGCTGCTCGATGGCAGCACCTCGGTGCGGGTTCCGGCGGCAGAGGCCATCTGGAGCGCCGGCTGGATCGACCTTGGCCAATCCAACAAGCTGCATCGCTACTACCTCAACAACGAGGATTTCTGGATCCAGATCCACGTCACCGGCGATGATCAGATTGAATCGGTCACCCTGTTCAACTACCTCAGTTACGTGACCGTCAACAGTGACGCCGAACTGCAGCGCCTGGCCGGCCCCGCCAGCCCCATCGGCCTGCCGACCTACACCCACGACGGCATCCAGTACAGCCGTGAATGGGGTACCGAGCAAGGCCAGACCGAACTGGTACCGCTGACCGAACACGTGATCAACCCGGACGAGTCCTACACCATCGAGCACCACTCGATGCTCTACGCCCGCGAGACCGGCCTGACCGATCGCCGCGAGCTGCTGCTGTTCTCCGTCGAACAGGACGAAGAAGGCACCGTCAGCCTGAGCACCTCGCTGGGCATTTCGCTGTACACGACTGATCTGAGCACCATTTAAAAAAGGAAGTTTTCCATGCTGGAAGTGCTGGCCGTTTCCCTGAACAAGACCGCACTGGTCGGTTTCGTCGTCTACCTGATCGGCGCTGTGCTGCTGTTCATGCTGTTTCAGTTCGTCTACACCCGCATCACGCCGCACAAAGAGTTCGAGCTGATCCGTTCCGGCAATATAGCCGCCGCCATTGCCCTGGGTGGCGCGATCGTCGGCTTTGCGATTCCGGCCAGCAACGTGATCGCGTTTTCGGTCAACGTCCTCGACTTCGTGCTGTGGGCCGTGATCGCCGCTGTGGTGCAATTACTGGCATTCCTGGCGACCGGCATGGTGCTCAAGGGCACGTCGCAACGTATTGCCAACGGTGAAATCGCTTCGGGTATCTACGTGGCCGCAGTGGCCATCAGTGTCGGCATGCTCAACGCCGCGTGCATGACCCCGTCCAACTGATCGGCAGGAAGCCTTCGATGAAACGCAGCAAGTACGTTCAACTTTCCCTCGCCGCCTCGGTGGCCATGGCCATTTCCGGCGAAGCGGCAGCGCTGGACCCGCAACGCTTTCAATCGGTCGAACAGTGCGTCGACGCTTCGGTCGCGGCCGATGTCTGCTCGAACGCCTATGTCGCAGCACTCACCGAACACCGACGCATTGCGCCGGCCTACGACGACAAGGCCAAGTGCGACGCAGACTTTGCTGCCGACTGGTGTCAGAAAAACTCCGACGGTCGCTTCGTGCCGAAACTCGGCGGTTTCAAGGTGCCGCAGAACGGTGAGGCGCCGCAGGACCTGAATGCGATTGCCAATGCGCAGATGCCTGCCGGCGACACGGCTGCCGCGCAGAACGTGCAAAGCACTTCGCACTCCTCCGGTGGCGGTGGCGGCAATGGCTGGCTCTCTGGCTGGCTGATCGGCAATGCGATGAGCAACAACGCCAACCGCACGGTCTATCGCGACCGCGATACACGCCAGACCTACAACACCTCGACGCAGTACCGCAAAATCGAATCGGCGCCGGCGACCCGTACCGACACCCGCTACGACAGCTCCCGAAGCAAACCGGTCAATGTCGCTTCGTCGACGTCCCGCGGTGGTTTCGGCAGCCAGTCTTCCGCACGCAGTGGTTGGGGCGGCTGGGGCAGTTCGAGCAGCTGACCATGAAGAAGATCCATTGCGCCGAGCGCCCCGACTGGAAGCAGACTGCCGAAAGCCTCGGCTTTCTGTTCCACACCATCGACGACGAACCGTACTGGGACGAAAGCGCCTACTACCAGTTCACGCTCGCGCAGATTGAAAATGATCTGGAGGATCCGACCACCGAACTGCACGAGATGTGCATGGACCTGGTCGACCGCGTGGTGCACAGCGAAGAGCTGCTGGATCGCCTGAGCATTCCGGCGCCGTACTACGACATGATCCGTACTTCCTGGCTGGAAGGTCATCCGCATCTGTACGGCCGCATGGACTTTTCCTACAGCGGCAACGGCCCGGCGAAGCTGCTGGAACTCAACTACGACACCCCGACCAGCCTCTATGAAGCGGCGGCGTTTCAGTGGGGCTGGCTGGAGCAGTGCATCGAGCGCGGCATGCTGCCGCGCCACGCCGACCAGTTCAACAGCATCGACACCAAACTGCATCTGGCGTTTGCCGAGTTGCAGCTCAAGCGGCCGTTCTACTTTGCGTCGATGAAAGACTCGGTTGAAGACAAGGGCACCACCGACTACCTGCGCCTGATCGCGGAAAAGGTCGGTATCGAATCCCGGCACATCGACATCGAAGATATCGGCCTGACCGCCGAGGGTCGCTTCGTCGACCTCGAGGATCGCTGGATCCCGCACCTGTTCAAGCTGCACGCCTGGGAATTCATTTTCCATGAGCCGTTCGGTGCAGCGATTGCCAAGAGCGACACGCAGTTTTTTGAGCCGGCGTGGAAGTCGATCCTGTCGAACAAAGGCGCACTGCCTTTGCTATGGGAGCTGCACAAGGGCCATCCGAATCTGCTCGCGGCGCATCTTGATCCTAATCCGGCCAGTGCGGTGCCCAAGGGCTGGGTGCGCAAACCGTACTTCTCCCGCGAAGGTGCCAACATCGAACTGCAAACGGCGGAAGGTCTGATCGTCAAACAGGACGGGCCCTACACCGATGCGCCATTCATCCTGCAGGAGTTTGCGCCATTGCCGAAGTTCGACGACAGCTACACGCTGGTCGGCTCGTGGGTGATTGGTGATCAGGCGGCGGGGATTGGCGTACGCGAAGACAACAGTCTGATCACCAAGGATTCGAGCCGGTTTCTGCCGCACCTGATCCTCGACTGAGGCACACATCCGCACCTGTGGGAGCGGGCTTGCTCGCGAAAGCGGACTGCCATTCAACAAATGCTTTGACTGACCCGACGCCTTCGCGAGCAAGCCCGCTCCCACAGGAGATCAGTGCTAATCGCGGACCTTGCGCCGCAAAAAAGGCCCGTCGTGTTGAACGACGGGCCTTTTTTATTCAGCGCGGATGCAGCAGCGAATCAGAACGGAATGTCGTCATCGAAGCTGTCGAAATCCGGAGCCGGTTGCGGTGCAGCCTGCTGTGGAGCCGGGGCTGGACGCTGTTGCGGGGCCGATTGCTGCGGGCGTGGAGCCTGCTGACGTGGCGCCTGCTGCTGGTAGTTGTTGCCACCGCCTTGTTGGTCGCCCTGTTGTGGACGGCCGCCGAGCAGTTGCATGGTGCCTTGCATGTCGACCACGATTTCGGTGGTGTAACGCTTGATACCGTCTTTTTCCCACTCGCGAGTCTGCAGCTTGCCTTCGATGTACACCTGCGAACCTTTACGCAGGTATTCGCCGGCGATTTCCGCAACCTTGCCGAACATCGAAACACGGTGCCACTCGGTCTTCTCGACCTTCTGACCGGTTTGCTTGTCGGTCCACTGTTCGCTGGTTGCCAGACTCAGGTTGGTCACGGCGTTACCGTTAGGCAGGTAGCGAACTTCGGGATCCTGGCCGCAAGTGCCGACCAATATGACTTTGTTAACCCCACGGGCCATAACGTTCTCCTAGGCTTCGCAAGCAGCCTCGGCCGGGTTGTTCACCAGGCGTTCGAGGGTGTCGCGATCCACTAATTCTTTGTCCAGTTTGATGTAAACAGCCGCTTCATCAGCAACTATCACTGCATCTGTTACCCCTACGAGGGCCTTGAGGCGCTCGACCAGACCCGCTTCGCGGATCGCCTCGGGCGACAACGGCAAGCGCAGGCTCGTCACGTAGGGAGGTTCGCGCATGGTAACAGCAAAGGCCAGCCAGATGGCAGCCAGACCGGCACATCCAAGGAACACAACCGACAGACCGCCATGCTGAAACAGCCAGCCGCCGAGTATCCCGCCGAGTGCCGAACCGAGGAACTGGCTGGTGGAATACACGCCCATCGCCGTGCCCTTCCCGCCTGCCGGTGAAACCTTGCTGATCAGCGACGGCAACGAAGCTTCCAGCAGATTGAACGCGGTGAAGAACACCACCGTGCCGATCACCAGAGCCCGCAAGCTGTCACCGAACTGCCAGAAGAATAGCTCAGTGAGCATCAGCGTCAGGACGGCACCGAGCAAAATTCGTTTCATTTTGCGTTTCTTCTCGCCGTAGATGATGAACGGGATCATGGCGAAGAAAGAAATCAGCAGCGCGGTCAGGTACACCCACCAATGCTGCTCCTTGGGCAAACCGGCCTTTTCCACCAGTGCCAGCGGCAAGGCGACGAAGCTCGACATCAGCATCGCGTGCAGCACGAAAATGCCCAGGTCCAGGCGCAGCAGGTCCGGATGTTTGAGCGTCGGCATCAGGGCCTGACGCGCCACGCCGGATTCACGATGGCTCAATGGCCCGGTGGATTTCGGCACCATGAACATCACGATGACGATCCCGAACAGCGCCATGCCGCCGGTGGCGAGGAACAGCCCGGACAGGCCGAACGCGCGGGTCAGCAGCGGACCGACCACCATGGCCACGGCGAACGACAGACCGATGGTCATGCCGATCATCGCCATGGCTTTGGTGCGGTGCTGTTCACGGGTCAGATCGGAGAGCAACGCCATCACCGCAGCGGAGATCGCCCCGGCGCCCTGCAGGATGCGCCCGGCAATCACGCCCCAGATCGAATCGGCCTGAGCCGCCAGCACACTGCCCAGGGCAAACACCACCAGCCCGAGGAAAATCACCGGACGCCGGCCGATGCGGTCGGAAATGATCCCGAACGGAATCTGGAAAATCGCCTGGGTCAGGCCGTAAGCGCCAATCGCCAGCCCGATCAGGGCCGGGGTCGCTCCCGCCAGGTCCATGCCGTAGGTCGCCAGTACCGGCAATACCATGAACATGCCAAGCATACGGAAGGCGAACACCAGGGCCAGACCGCTCGCTGCGCGGGTCTCGCTGCCACTCATGCGTTCGCTGTGGTGATCGTGCATGGAAAAACCTCGTGTGAACCGGCGGCGATTCTACCAGTCCCATCGAAAGACGGGGTATATCGCGACGCTATGACGCGTATAGATGAAACTCTCTTCATGCAAGGTAAAACACCCTTCGTTTGATAGTGTGCATCCATCCAGTATTTGCCCGTATACTCCTACGTTTTCGACGCCCGCCGAGCGAGGCCACTTTGGACAAGATCCTGATACGTGGGGCCCGTACCCACAACCTGAAGAACATCGACCTGACCCTGCCACGGGACAAGCTGATCGTCATCACCGGCCTGTCCGGATCCGGCAAGTCGTCCCTGGCCTTCGACACGCTATACGCCGAAGGTCAGCGCCGCTATGTCGAATCCCTGTCGGCCTACGCCCGGCAGTTCCTGTCGATGATGGAAAAACCCGACGTCGACACCATTGAAGGTTTGTCGCCGGCCATCTCCATCGAACAGAAGTCGACCTCGCACAACCCGCGCTCCACGGTCGGCACCATCACCGAAATCTACGACTACCTGCGCCTGCTGTATGCCCGGGTCGGTACGCCGCGCTGCCCGGATCACGATATTCCGCTGGAAGCGCAGACCGTCAGCCAGATGGTCGACCTGGTGCTGGCCCAGCCGGAAGGCAGCAAACTGATGTTGCTGGCGCCGGTTATTCGCGAACGCAAAGGTGAACACCTTTCGGTTTTTGAAGAGCTGCGCGCCCAAGGCTTCGTTCGCGCCCGAGTCAACGGCCGCATCTGCGAGCTCGACGAACTGCCGAAACTGGATAAACAGAAGAAGCACTCGATCGATGTGATCGTCGACCGGTTCAAGGTCCGCGCCGATCTGCAGCAGCGCCTGGCCGAATCGTTCGAGACCGCACTGAAGCTGGCCGACGGCATTGCCCTGGTGGCGCCGATGGACGATGAGCCGGGTGAAGAGATGATCTTCTCCGCGCGCTTTGCCTGCCCGATCTGCGGCCACGCCATCAGCGAGCTGGAGCCGAAGCTGTTCTCCTTCAACAACCCGGCCGGCGCCTGCCCGACTTGCGATGGTCTGGGCGTGAAGCAGTTCTTCGACATCAAGCGCCTGGTCAATGGTGAACTGACCCTGGCCGAGGGCGCCATTCGCGGCTGGGACCGGCGCAACGTCTATTATTTCCAGATGCTCGGCTCACTGGCCTCGCACTACAAGTTCAGCCTGGAGAAGCCGTTCAATGAGCTGACCGCCGAACAGCAAAAGCACATCCTGCACGGCAGCGGCTCGCAGAATGTCGACTTCAAGTACCTCAACGACCGCGGCGACATCGTCAAACGCTCGCACCCGTTCGAAGGCATCGTGCCGAACCTTGAGCGTCGCTACCGCGAAACCGAATCGGCCAGCGTGCGCGAAGAACTGGCAAAGTTCCTCAGCACCCAGGCCTGTCCGGATTGCCGCGGCACGCGTCTGCGTCGTGAAGCGCGGCACGTGTGGGTGGGTGAGAAAACCCTGCCGGCAGTGACCAACCTGCCGATCGGCGATGCCTGCGAGTACTTCGGCGAGCTGAAGATGACCGGCCGTCGCGGTGAAATCGCCGACAAAATCCTCAAGGAAATCCGCGAGCGTCTGCAGTTCCTGGTCAACGTCGGCCTCGACTATCTGTCGCTGGATCGCAGCGCCGATACCCTGTCCGGTGGCGAGGCGCAGCGCATTCGTCTGGCGAGCCAGATCGGCGCCGGTCTGGTCGGCGTTCTGTACATCCTCGACGAACCGTCCATTGGCCTGCATCAGCGCGATAACGACCGCTTGCTCGGCACCCTCAAGCACCTGCGCGACATCGGCAACACGGTAATCGTGGTCGAGCACGACGAAGACGCGATTCGCCTGGCCGACTATGTGGTGGATATCGGCCCGGGCGCCGGGGTGCACGGCGGGCAGATCGTGGCTGAAGGTACGCCGGACGAAGTCATGGCGCATCCGGATTCGCTGACCGGCAAATACCTGTCGGGCCGAGTGAAAATCGAAGTGCCGGCCAAACGCACGCCGCGCAACAAGAAGCTGACCCTGTCGCTCAAGGGCGCACGCGGCAACAACCTGCGCAACGTCGATCTGGAAATCCCGATCGGCCTGCTGACCTGCGTCACCGGTGTTTCCGGCTCGGGTAAATCGACGCTGATCAACAACACGCTGTTCCCGTTGAGCGCTACTGCACTCAATGGAGCGACCACACTCGAAGCCGCGGCGCACGACAGCATCAAGGGACTGGAACATCTCGACAAAGTCGTCGATATCGACCAGAGCCCGATCGGCCGTACGCCGCGCTCCAACCCGGCGACGTACACCGGGTTGTTCACGCCGATCCGCGAACTGTTCGCCGGCGTGCCCGAGTCGCGCTCCCGTGGCTATGGCCCCGGGCGCTTCTCGTTCAACGTCAAGGGTGGTCGCTGCGAGGCGTGTCAGGGCGACGGCTTGATCAAAGTCGAAATGCACTTCCTGCCGGACATCTACGTGCCGTGCGATGTGTGCAAGAGCAAGCGCTATAACCGCGAAACCCTTGAGATCAAATACAAGGGCAAGAGCATCCACGAAACCCTCGAGATGACCATCGAGGAAGCCCGGGAGTTCTTCGACGCGGTACCGGCGCTGGCGCGCAAGCTGCAGACGTTGATGGATGTGGGCCTGTCGTACATCAAGCTCGGCCAGTCGGCGACCACGCTGTCCGGTGGCGAGGCGCAACGGGTCAAGCTGTCCCGCGAGCTGTCCAAGCGCGATACCGGCAAGACTCTGTATATCCTTGATGAGCCGACCACCGGTCTGCACTTCGCCGATATCCAGCAATTACTCGATGTGCTGCATCGCCTGCGCGACCACGGCAATACTGTAGTGGTGATCGAACACAACCTGGACGTGATCAAGACCGCTGACTGGCTGGTGGATCTGGGCCCGGAAGGTGGCTCCAAGGGTGGGCAGATCATCGCCACCGGTACGCCGGAGGAAGTGGCCGAGATGAAGCAGTCTCACACCGGCCATTACCTCAAACCGTTGTTGCTTCGCGACCGGGCTTAACCACCCGGCATGAAAAAGCCCCTGTCACTTCAACAATGACAGGGGCCTTTTTATATCCGTGCAATCAGGTGTGAGATTGCAGGTAGTTCTCGAGACCGATGAGTTTGATCAGGCCCAACTGTTTTTCCAGCCAGTAGGTGTGATCTTCTTCGGTGTCGTTGAGCTGAACGCGCAGGATCTCGCGACTGACGTAATCCTTGTGTTGCTCGCACAACTCGATGCCTTTGCACAGCGCGGCGCGTACTTTGTACTCGAGGCGCAGATCGGCTTCGAGCATCTCCGGCACGGTGGTCCCGACATCGAGATCATCCGGGCGCATGCGCGGCGTGCCTTCGAGCATCAGAATCCGGCGCATCAGCGCATCGGCGTGACCCGCTTCTTCTTCCATCTCGTGGTTGATTCGTTCGTAGAGCTTGGTGAAACCCCAGTCCTCATACATCCGCGAGTGCACAAAATATTGGTCACGCGCGGCCAGTTCGCCGGTCAGCAACGTGTTGAGGTAATCGATTACGTCTGGGTGGCCTTGCATCGCCCTACATCTCCCTGCTTGAAAGTCTGTAGTTTGAACCAAGCTGACCGGAAGGTCACCCGGTTTCGCGCAATAAAAGCGAAGATATTCTGAGAAAAGCGGCCTAAATAACGCAAAAACCGCCCTAATGAGGGCGGTTCTGCTTCTCGTTTAGACTTCGTTAAGCTGTACGTTGAGCAGCTTTGCGATTGCTTCTCCATACGCCGGATCGGCTTTGAAGAAATGCTGCAGTTGGCGATCCACGACATCGGGAGTAACACCGCTCATGGCGCCGGCGATGTTGCTGACCAGAAGCGCTTTCTGTTCGTCATTCATCAATCGGAACAACGCACCCGCGTGGCTGTAGTAGTCGGTGTCCTCGCGGTGATCGTAACGGTCGGCAGCACCGCTCAGGGCCAGCGCAGGTTCAGCGTAATGCGGCGCCTGCTTCGGCGATTCAATGTAGCTGTTCGGTTCGTAATTGGGCGCTGCGCCACCGTTGCTGCCGAACGCCATCGAGCCGTCGCGCTGGTACGTATTCACCGGGCTGCGCGGAGCATTCACCGGCAATTGCTGGTGGTTGGTGCCAACACGGTAGCGATGTGCATCGGCGTAGGCGAATACGCGGCCTTGCAGCATGCGATCCGGCGACAGACCCACGCCAGGCACCATGTTGCTCGGGCCGAATGCAGCTTGCTCAACCTCGGCGAAGTAGTTCAGCGGGTTACGGTTCAACTCCAGCTCACCGACCTCGATCAACGGGAATTCCTTCTGCGACCAGGTCTTGGTCACGTCGAACGGATTCTCGTAGTGCGCTGCAGCCTGGGCCTCGGTCATGATCTGGATGCATACGCGCCATTTCGGGAAGTCGCCACGCTCGATGGCCTCAAACAGGTCACGCTGGGCGTAATCCGGATCGGTACCCGCCAGACGCGCAGCGTCAGCCGGCGCGAGATTCTTGATCCCTTGCTGGGTCTTGTAGTGCCACTTCACCCAGTGACGCTCGCCTTGTGCATTGATCAGGCTGTAAGTGTGGCTGCCGAAGCCGTGCATGTGACGGTAGCCATCGGGAATGCCGCGATCCGAGAACAGAATGGTCACCTGATGCAATGCTTCAGGCGAATGCGACCAGAAGTCCCACATCATCTGCGCGCTTTTCAGGTTGCTCTGCGGCAGGCGTTTCTGGGTGTGGATAAAGTCTGGAAACTTCAGAGGGTCGCGGATGAAGAACACAGGGGTGTTGTTGCCAACGATGTCCCAGTTGCCTTCTTCGGTATAGAACTTGAGGGCAAAACCGCGTGGATCACGCTCGGTGTCAGCCGAGCCGCGCTCGCCACCCACAGTCGAGAAGCGCAGGAACGTAGGCGTTTGCTTACCGACGGATTCAAACAGTTTGGCGCTGGTGTACTCGGTGATATCACGAGTCACAGTGAATGTACCGTAAGCACCCGAGCCTTTGGCGTGCACGCGACGCTCAGGAATGTTTTCACGGTTGAAATGGGCGAGCTTCTCGATCAGGTGAAAATCGTCGAGCAGCAGCGGGCCTCGAGGGCCGGCGGAACGAGAATTCTGGTTATCAGCGACAGGTGCGCCACTGGCGGTCGTAAGCGTTTTGATCTGGCTCATACAGTCTTCTTCCTCTGTCAGTCTTGAAACTGCCGGCTAATCGGCTTGCTGGGAAGTATCGTTCATCAATATGACACCTACAAATTCATTAACCTGCAAGCATCAATAGAAAATTACTACTGATCAAATCCCGGCCTATAGTGACAACAGAACAGCGTCGGAATCTTGTACGAACAGCGCATTTTTTTGCGCGCACAAAAAACCGGGCACTAGGCCCGGTTCTTCGTTTCAGACTGACGTCTTACTCGGCGGATACAGCTTCGCCTGCAGTAGCACGATCAACCAACTCGACGTACGCCATAGGCGCGTTGTCGCCAGCGCGGAAACCGCACTTGAGGATGCGCAGGTAGCCACCCTCACGGGTAGCGTAACGCTTGCCCAGGTCGTTGAAGAGCTTACCTACGATATCTTTCGATCGAGTTCGGTCGAATGCCAGACGGCTGTTAGCCAGACTGTCTGTCTTGGCCAGAGTGATCAGCGGCTCAGCAACGCGGCGCAGTTCTTTGGCTT